>NZ_LT607412.1:2711616-3012907 GCF_900091455.1 Micromonospora coriariae
GGATCGAGTTCGACACCCGGGAGGCGATGAACTCCAGCACGTCCGGCGGGGCGTAGAGACGCTCCTGCGCCGCCTTCTTCTGCAGGATCGCGATCCGGGTCTCCAGATCCGGCGGCTGGATGTCGGCGAGCAGACCCCACTCGAACCGGGTCCGCAGCCGGTCCTCCAGCGTGGCGAGTTGCTTCGGCGACCGGTCCGACGTGATCACGATCTGCTTGTTGGCGTTGTGCAGCGTGTTGAAGGTGTGGAAGAACTCCTCCTGGGTGCGCTCGCGGTTCTCCAGGAACTGGATGTCGTCGATCAGCAGGATGTCGACGTCGCGGTAGCGCCGCTGGAACGCGCTGGTCTTGTCGTCCCGGAGCGAGTTGATGAAGTCGTTGGTGAATTCCTCGGTCGAGACGTACCGCACCGAGCGGGCGTTGCCGAGCGTCGTGGCGTAGTGCCCGATGGCGTGCAGCAGGTGCGTCTTGCCCAGCCCGGAGCTGCCGTAGATGAACAGCGGGTTGTACGCCTTCGCCGGCGACTCGGCCACCGCCACGCTCGCCGCGTGGGCGAACCGGTTGGACGAGCCGATGACGAACGTCTCGAACATGTACTTCGGGTTGAGCCGGTTGCCGCCGGTGTCGGTGCCGGGCAGCCGACGGTCGTCGCGCCCGCCGGGGCGATGATCCACACCGCTGCGACCCGGACCGCTGTCCGTCCCGCTGTCCCGCGGCATCGCACGGATCACGTGCTGGTCCCGCGGTGACGCCGCGTCCTCCCGGTAGCGGGGCTCGTAGGGCCGGGTGTCCGGGCCCGGCGGGTCCAGACGGCCGGCCTGCTCGTCGTAGCCGCGCCGGTCAGGCGCCGGGCGGGGCGTCCGCAGCGGCTCCACGAACGCGGCGCTGAACAACGCCTCCTGCCCGTCGCGGCTGGCCGGAATCAGCCCGGATCGGTGCCCGTCGGCGGTCGGCGCGAGCGGCGGACCGGACGGGGCCGGTGGCGCAGCCGGCTCGGGCGCTCGCGCCGGGTGCTGTTCAGGGATGACCGCGTCGTACGCCGGCCGGCCGGACTGCTCGTCGTCGGACGGTACGGCGGGCGGCGGACCCCCGGCGTCGATCGACCCCGGTTCGGGTGCACTGCGGTAGACGGTGCCAGCCGGGCGGCCGGCGGTGTCCTCGGCCACCCGCACGGTGACCGCGACCTGGATCGGCCGGCCGAGCCGCCGGGTGAGCGCCTCGGTGATCGCCGGGCGCAGCCGTGACTCGATCACGTCGCGGGTGAACGCGTCCGGGACGGAGAGCAGCGCGGTGTCCTCGACGATCGCCCGCAGCCGGGTCAGTCGGAGGTAGGCGCGCTGCTGGGCGGAGATGATCTCGTCGGCGAGCTCGTCGGTCGCCGCTAACCACACCGCGGCAAGGTCGGTCGTACCGGCCACCGTCGTGCCACCCCCTCGCCTCTGCTCCCGGCCGCCGCTGTCTGCCAGCCGGCCGTCCCGGGCCCGCCGCGTTCGCGGGTGGAACATCACCCACCCGGACGGTTGACCAGTGGTCGTCCACAGGTTATCCACAGCCTGTGTACCGACCGATTGTGGCCGCCCGCCGGACGCGGGTGGGACCTGCCCCCTGCCTGAACGGGCGCTGAAGCGGGTTCACCGTGCCGAACGATTCACTACCGTGTCCGGTCTTGCCTGCGCGCGACGACCGGAGCTTCCGACGCTCACCGCAATCGGGCACGGTAACAGCGTTGTCCCTGCGCCATCAACCGGCGACGCGACGGGCTCCTTGTCGGCATCAGCGAAAACCGCCCCTTCGGCCCCGGGCGCGTCCCGATCTCCGCCGTCGCGAGGTGTTTGACGGTCATTGCACCCCTGCGTAGGCTGGAGCGGCTGCTCTCTCGCCCTCTGCTAGGGTGATGGGTGCTTGCTGTCCGCGGTCGCATCCCCGCATCGCCGAGGTCCCGCTCCGCCGGGCAGCACCGATCGGTGGCCATCGTCGAGGTGGCCTGGACCACCCCACGACCCCGGCGATCCCGTCGCCCGGGGCGCGTACGAAAACGGAGAGCCTGACGTGAGCAAGCGCACCTACCAGCCGAACAACCGCCGGCGCGCGAAGACCCACGGCTTCCGGCTGCGCATGCGCACCCGTGCCGGCCGTGCCATCCTCTCGAGCCGCCGCGCCAAGGGTCGCACCACCCTGTCGGCCTGAGCCGACGGGCCGGTCCGGGGGACGTGGGCAGTCGTGCTGGCCGCCGCACAGCGACTGCGGCGTAGCACTGACTTCGCCGCAGCGGTTCGCGGTGGCCGACGCGCCGGACGAGGCGGCGTCGTGGTCCACCTGACCGTGCCGGCGACCGCCGACCCCAGCACATCGACCTCGTCGGAGCCGGCGCGGGACACCGGTGCGGAGCAACTCTCCGCTCCGACCCGCGCCGGCTTCGTCGTGTCCAAGGCGGTCGGCAACGCGGTGGTGCGCAACCGGGTCCGGCGTCGGCTCCGGGCACTGGTCCGGGAACGGCTGGCCGCGCTGCCCACCGGCAGCACCCTGGTCGTCCGAGCGCTCCCGGCCACGGCCGAGGCGTCGTACCCCCGGCTCGCCGCCGACCTGGACGCCGCCATCGCGGCCGCCCGGTCACCCCGGGAGCGGAGGTCCCGATGAGTACGGAGCCGACCGCCCCGCGCCCCACAACCGGTGCCAGGGTGCTGATCGCGCCCATCATCGCGTACCGTCGGTGGATAAGTCCGGCGCTGCCGGCCCGCTGTCGGTTCTACCCGTCGTGCAGTGCGTACGCCCAGGAGGCGGTGGCCCGGCACGGCGCGCTCCGGGGAGCCGCGCTGGCGGTCCGGCGGCTGTTGCGCTGCCACCCCTTCCACCCAGGTGGACATGACCCGGTGCCGGAACCGGGCGGTCGCCGTCGTGCCGATGTGACTGGAGCACCGAATTGAGTCTCGACTGGATCTACTTCGCGATTTCGTGGATCCTGCTGACCTGGCACTCTGCCTGGGACGCCATCGGGGTGCCCGTCAACGCGGTGATCGGCACCAACTTCGCCTGGATCCTCGCCATCGTCTTCCTGGTTGTCACGGTCCGGGTGATCCTGTTCCCGGTCTTCGTCAAGCAGATCAAGTCGCAGCGGGCGATGCAGGCGCTCCAGCCCAAGGTCAAGGAGCTGCAGGAGAAGCACAAGGGTGACCGGGAGACGCTCCAGAAAGAGATGATGGAGCTCTACCGGAAGGAAAAGGCCAACCCCCTGATGGGCTGCCTTCCGATGTTCCTCCAGATCCCGGTGTTCCTCGGCCTCTTCCACGTGCTGCGCCGCCTCGACCCCTTCAAGGGGGAAGACAAGAAGACGATCTACGGCTGGACCGTCGACCAGTTCAACAGCGCCTCGCACGCGAAGCTCTTCACCGCGCCGCTGTCCGGCAAGTTCGGGTCCACCGCCGAGGAGTTGGCCCGCCTCGGCGCCAACGGCACCACTGTCAAGGTGATCGCCGGCATTCTGGTCCTGATCATGATCGGCACCACGTACCTGACCAGCCGTCAGATGATCCTCAAGACCGGCTGGGCGGAGGACCCGCAGCAGCGGATGATCCAGCGACTGATGCTCTACGGCATCCCCGCCTCACTGTTGATCTCCGGTGCGATCTTCCCGATCGGCGTGATCATCTACTGGGTCACCAACAACCTCTTCACCCTCGGCCAGCAGCAGTGGGTGCTGCGCAAGTTCCCGCCGCCGGTGACCGCCAAGAAGGCCGCCACCCCCGCCGCCCGTAACCCGGTGCAGCCGGCCAAGGCGGGCGGCCTGTTCGGACGCGGCAAGTCGGCCCCGCAGGCGCCGGTCAAGGCGACCGCGCCCAAGGTGGCCGGGCCGAAGCCGGGCGCCAAGCCGGTGAACCCCAAGAAGAGCCGCCCCGCCAAGCGGCAGGGCTGACCTCCGGGCCGTCGTCGGGCGACCGGCGGCGGCCCGTTCCGCACCGCGCAGCCGCCGTACGGCCGGCGCCGGACGGAACCGACCGCGCGTGACGCGGCCACGGGCGACACTGCCCGTACAGACGTGCCCGTGGGCACCGGCGACCTCCCGCCGGCCCCGGGAAACCAGCGGACCCGACGGTCCGGCCGAGCGAGTACGGAGATGAGACCGTGACCGAGACCAGCATCCCCCGCGCCGAGCAGTCCCTGGACGAGGAGGAGACCGCGCCGCTCGCGGTGGACGACGACATCGAGGCCGACGAGACGGAGGCTGACGACACCGAGGCCGGCGACGACACCGAGCCCACCGCCGGCGGCCGGGAGAAGAAGACCCCGGGCGAGGGCGAACTTTTCCGGCAGAGCGAGATCGCGGCGGACTACGTCGAAGGGTTGCTCGACATCCTCGACTACGACGGCGACATCGACGAGCTGGTCGCCGGCGGCCGGCCGGTGGTCGAGGTGGTCGGTGCCCGGCTGCAGAACCTGGTGGGTCAGCGCGGCGCCACCCTGGAGGCGCTCCAGGAGCTGACGCGCCTCGCCGTCTTCCGGGCGACCGGCACGCCGAGCCGCCTGCTGCTGGACGTCGGAGGCTACCGCGCGAACCGCCGCAAGGAACTCGCCGCCGTGGCCAAGAACGCGGTGGAGAAGGTCAAGGAGTACGGCGAGCCCGTCCGGCTGGAGGCGATGTCCGCGTTCGAGCGCAAGTGCGTCCACGACGTCGTCAACGCCATGTCCGGCGTGGTGAGCGAGTCCGAGGGCGTCGAGCCGAGCCGGCGCATCGTCGTACGGCCGGCGGACTGACCGGGTGACCCACGACGACACCACGGCTGACGCCGTGACCGGCCCGGGCGGCACGCCGCCCGGGCCGTCCGCTGTCCGGCCCGGCACCCCCGGCGTCGACACCGATGCGGCGCGGGACGGTTCGCCGTCGCCGTCCGACGCGGAACTACCGCCCGAACTGGCCCCGGCCGCTCTGACCCTCTTCGGCGATCGACTCGACGTGGCAGCCGCGTACGCCGAACTGCTGGCCACCGACGGGGTGGTCCGCGGTCTGATCGGCCCCCGGGAGGCTCCTCGCATCTGGGACCGGCACCTGCTCAACTGCGCTGCGGTCGCCGAGCGGATCCCCGCCGACGCGACGGTGCTCGACGTCGGGTCCGGCGCCGGTCTGCCCGGCCTGGTCCTGGCCATCGCGCGCCCCGACCTGACGGTGACCCTGATCGAGCCGCTCGCCCGACGCACGTCGTTCCTGATCGAGGTCGTCGAGCGTCTCGGCCTGACCAGATCGGTGCGGGTTTTCCGGGGGCGGGCCGATGAGGCGGCCAGCGGATCGAGCGGCCGCGAACCCCTCCGGGGAGATGTGGTGACCGCCCGCGCCGTCGCGCCGCTGGACCGACTGGCGGCCTGGAGCCTGCCGCTGGCGGTGCGCGGCGGGCGACTGCTGGCGCTCAAGGGCGCGTCCGCCGCCGAGGAGATCAACGAGCACGGCGAGGTGGTGGAGCGGCTCGGCGGCGGAGAGCCGACAGTGCATCTCTGCGGCGTCGACGTGATCGACCCGCCCACCACCGTCGTGGAGGTCGTCCGTGAGCGGATGGTCGGTCCGGCCCGCCCGGCTGCCAACAAGCGCTCCCGGGGTGGGCGGCCACGCCGCCGTTGACGCTTCGCGCCATCGGGCGTCCGGCCGGTGGGTTGTCTCGTTGTACCGGTACGGATGGAACGAGGGGATGAGAACCCGACGTGGACCGGCCACGCCCGTCCGCCGTAGGCTGGCCGTGCGTCGATAGTGTGGAGTGGGCGACGGACGTCGCGGCCTCCGACCACTCCCGAGGGGCCGTACGCTCCGGGGGTGCGAGCGCGGGTGCGGCCAAAGTTGACCGGGGCGCGGACCGACCATCCGAAGCGGGTAGGGATGACAGGTGCATGACGACGGCAGGTACGACGATCCACGCGTGACCGGGTCAACCAGCGACCCTGTTTCACGTGAAACCGACTACCCAAGCTGGTCGCCCGGCGCTTCCGGGCCTTCGCCCCGACCGGCGGACAACGATCCGCTGGTGTCGCGCGACGAGCCCGCGGGCCAGCCGACCGGACCCGACACCACGGAACCGGCGGCTGTCCGTCGGGCACCGGATGCGGTGAGCCGGCCGGCCAACGCCGCCGACGTACGGCCGACCTCGGGTCGGCGGAACACCGTCGCGGCGGTCCGCTTCGAGCCGGCGGTTCCGCACCAACCCACCGCCGCGGCGGCTCAGGACGCGGCGCCCGTGGTCGCTTCAACGGAATCGTTGACCGCGGTATCGGCCGACCCCACGTACGTTTCACGTGAAACCCCGACGCGCGAAGAGGATGACCCACCGTTGGCTATGGAGGCGATGCGCGCCGTGCAGATCCTGAATCCCAGTGGCGAGGTGACCATGCCTCGGCCGGACCGGACACGGGTCATGTGCGTCGCGAACCAGAAGGGCGGCGTGGGTAAGACCACGACCACGGTCAACCTTGCGGTGGCGCTCGCCCTGCACGGCAACCGGGTGCTCGTGGTGGACCTCGACCCCCAGGGCAACGCCTCGACCGGCCTCAACGTCCCGCACCACACCGGCATACCCGACGTGTACGACTGCCTGATCAACAGCGTGCCGTTGGCCGAGGTGGCGCAGGCGGTCGAGGGCATCCCCAACCTGTGGTGCGTACCCGCGACGATCGACCTGGCCGGCGCGGAGATCGAGCTGGTGTCGGTGGTGGCGCGGGAGTCGCGCCTCGACCGGGCCATTGCCGCCTACCCGGGGCAGTTCGACTACGTCTTCATCGACTGCCCGCCCTCGCTCGGCCTGCTCACGGTCAACGCCCTGGTCGCCGCGCAGGAGGTGCTGATCCCGATCCAGTGCGAGTACTACGCGCTGGAGGGGCTCAACCAGCTGATCAACAACATCAACCTGGTGCGGCAACACCTGAACCCCAAGCTCGACGTCTCGACCATCCTGCTGACCATGTACGACCGCCGTACCCGCCTGGCCGACGCGGTCGAGCAGGACGTCCGGAACCACTTCGGCGACAAGGTGCTCCAGGCGGTCATCCCCCGCAACGTCCGGGTCTCCGAGGCGCCCAGCTACGGCCAGTCGGTGATGACCTACGATCCCGGTTCGCGGGGCGCCACGAGTTACTTCGAGGCTGCCCAGGAGATCGCCGAGCGGGGCGTCAAGGAGCCGGTGGGCCGGAATGCGTAGTGCGGACGATTCGCTGGGAGGCGTGGCATGAAGAACCGTCCTCGGGGCGGTCTGGGTCGGGGCCTGGGGGCGCTCATCCCGACCGGGCCGGCGCCGGGTGCAGCGGGCACCCTGACGGCCGAGCCGGAGAACGGGCACGTGCAGGATGAGTCCGTCGCGGCCGTGTCGGCGGCGCCCGCCGGTCCGCCGGCCCGCGAGTCGGAGCCGACGCTCAGCCCCGTGCCAGGCGCCCGATTCGCCGAGATCCCGGTCGACGCGATCGTGCCGAACCCGAAGCAGCCCCGCCAGGTCTTCGACGAGGAGGCGCTGGAGGAGCTGAAGACCTCCATCCAGGAAGTCGGCTTCCTCCAGCCCATCGTCGTCCGCCAGCTCGACGACGAGAAGTACGAGCTGGTGATGGGCGAGCGGCGGTGGCGGGCCGCCCAGGCGGTGGGGCGGGAGAGCATCCCGGCAATCGTTCGGGACACCCGCGACGACGCCATGCTCCGGGACGCGCTACTGGAGAACATCCACCGGGCCAACCTGAACCCGCTGGAAGAGGCCGCCGCGTACCAGCAGCTGCTGGAGGAGTTCGGCGCCACCCACGAGGAGTTGGCCCGCCGCATCGGTCGGAGCCGACCGCAGATCTCCAACACCATCCGGCTGCTGAACCTGCCGGCGCAGGTGCAGCGCCGAGTGGCTGCGGGGATCCTGTCGGCCGGCCACGCCCGCGCCCTGCTGAGCCTCGACGAGTCGGAGGCGCAGGAGCAGCTGGCGCTGCGGATCGTGGCCGAAGGGCTGTCGGTCCGTGCGACCGAGGAGATCGTGGCCCTGACGCTGAACGACGGGCCGTCGAAGGGTCAGGCCGCGAAGCGGCGACCGAAGCCGCACGCGCCCGCCCTGAACGACCTCGCCGATCGGCTGTCGGATCGGTTCGACACCCGGGTGAAGGTCGACATCGGCAGGAGCAAGGGCAAGATCACTATCGAGTTCGCGACCGTGGACGACCTGGAGCGGATCGTCGGCATCATCGGAGTGCAACAGGAGGAGGCCGGGGACTGACCTCCCCGTTCGCCTGCGGCCGCGCTTCCCTCGGGATACGCGGCCGTTCTGCATCCGGCCGCGCTGGTTTCACGTGAAACGGGCGAGCTCTGGCACCGGGGTGCCGCCCTTACACGTCGCGTCCATCGCGCCCTGTCGAACTGCCGTCGTTTCACGTGAAACAGTGCGGCGCACGTGTGGTCGACGCGGCTCGGCCGGGGGCTGGCGACGAGTGCCCTCGTGCGCCCGCTCAGCGGCCCGCTGCGCCGTCGTACGCCTCCCGTGGTGGCTCGGGCCGGGCGGCCTATTCTCCGAGCCCTGGCGGTGCTCCGCGCGGATCGAGGTCTCCTCGACCGACGCGTGCCGGCCGTGCCTAAGCGGCGGTCGGGGCGGGCGGCTTGTGCGCTATGCGTCGGGTACCGCTCGCCGCGTCCGTGTCTCCGCGCTCCGCACGGTGGGTCGGTGGGTCCGGCGGTCCGCGCTTCGCGTTCGGTCCGCGCTTCGCGTTCGGTCCGCGCTTCGCGTTCGGTCCGCGCTTCGCGCCCCGTCTCCGTCTAGCGTCTGTGCGCCCGCGATCCCGCCTCGGTGTCGGGGCCCGGACTGCTGCGAGTCGGTCCGGGTCATCCAATGCCCCAGCCACCTGCCAGACCCACCTTGCACCTTGCCCATTGCTGCGCGCCGTCCCACACCCACTCCGCCCCTAACGCCAATGCGTCAGGCCAAGATCCGGACAACTTCAGGGATCTAGCTGCCTCCAGCGCTCGCGAGGCGACTACATCCCGGAAACTGCTGCCTCGACAGCCGGCGGGGAGCGGCGAGGTGCCCGATGGCACCGAGGCGTGGCCGGCGGGCAGGGAGCTGCGGGAGGCGGGCAGCGGGCAGCGCGTGAAGCCGCCTCGGCACGCCCGACGCATGGCGCTGACCGCCGATCACACCAGCGTCTGAGGACCCTGGCTCATGCGAGTCGGGTCATCCGAGCCGACCGCGGAGGGCCCAACCACTTCGCCGCCCAATCCGCCGCCCAGCCCGCCGGCGCGGCTTCGAGGTCGGCCTAGCGGCGGGTAGTCCCGCCGTGCCGTCGAGCCTGGGCGCCGTACTGACGAGTCGACGTCGGCGCCGGCGTCGTCGGCGGGGTGCGAGCGGGTTCGCGGCCAACGAACGACCAACCAAAAAGTTATCCACACCGGTTGTCCACAGGCACCCCCTGTTTCACGTGAAACACCGCGTGGGAGCGGGTGCCAGCCTGTGGATGACGGCCCGTGTTCACGATCTCGGCAGCCTGTGGATATCCCCTCGCCGGCGCTTTGGTGATCCGAACATCGATCGACGATGAGCGCTGATCGGGTGGACCAGGGAGGGGTCAAACTGGTAGGGACAGCGGTGTCAGACTCGGTTAGGGTCAGCGTCGTGCACGACACCCCTCCCTCAGTCCCGGACTTCACCCAGTGGCCCTCGTTTCCCTTCGAGGGCGACCTCCGTGTAAAGCAGCTCGACGATCCGGTCCCGGTCGAACCGCCACGCAAGGGCGAGGGCCTCCGGGAATGCACGGCCTGCAACGCTCCTGACGACGCCTACATCTGGGTGGGAGAGCGGTGGCGGGTACGCGCCATGGACCGGCCCACCGGCCTGCCCATGGTGCTCATCCTGGAATCGCGGACCCACCTCGACCTGGGCGACCTGCCGAACCTGCTCGCCGCCGAGCTGGGCGTGATGACCGTCCGTCTGGAGCGGGCCATCCGATCCTTGGACGGCGTGGCGCGGGTGCACGTGAACCGGTGGGGCGACGGCTCCGCCCATCTGCACATGTGGTTCCTCGCCCGGCCGTACGGGCGGCTTCAGCTGCGGGGCACCTTCCTGTCGCTGTGGGACTCGATCCTGCCGCCGATCTCCGAGGCGCAGTGGCGGGAGAACCTCGCGCTCGTCGCGGCCTGGCTGGCCGAGTTCGGTGGCCGGCCGCTCGCCGAGCCGCCCCGCATCCAGTGGCAGGCACCGTCCAGCCTGCTCGCGCAGTCCGCCGCTGCGGACGCCGCCGCGGCAGCGGCGGAGGCGGTTTCGGTCATCGAAGCGGCAGAGGAGATCCCCGAGCCAGCGAACGACGCCGACGCCGCCACGGACGACGGCACCGGCACGGACGGCGGCACCGGCACGGACGACGGCACGGACACCGGAACCGTGCCCGGCACCACCGGCGATCCGGCAACCGGAACCAACGGCACCACCGACCCGACAACCGAATCCGCCAGCGCATCCGCACCCGCTCTGGCGGACACTGCCGGTCCCGGCAGCCGCACCGACACGGCCGCTGCGGCTGGCGTCCCACTCATCAGCAACCCCAGCACGTCCGAGGACGCGCCACCCGCCCGCTGACAATCCACAGGATCATGAGGTTGGCGGCGGCAACGGACCGCGCGGCACCCGTCAACCTCATGATCGACCGGCCCGGCGGCAACGCGGAGGCGGCGCGGAGGCGCAGGGCGCGGGGATGCGGGGATGCGGGGATGCGGGGTGCCGCGGGGAAGTTCGGCGCGGCGGCAGGGAGCTCAGGACGTGGTGGGGCGGGCGGCGGCCCGGGTGACCAGAGAGCCGAGGAGTCGACCGAAGTCCAGGCCGGCAGCCTGCACGGCGAGCGGGAGCAGCGACGTCTCCGTCATGCCGGGTGAGACGTTGACCTCCAGCACGTGCGGCTGACCGGCGGCGTCGACGATCACGTCGACCCGGGACAGATCACGCAGGCCGAGCGCGGTGTGCGCGGCGAGGGCCACCTCGGCGACCTTGGCGGCTGCCTCCGGCTCCAGCCGCGCCGGGGCGTGCCACGTGGTACGCCCGGCGGTGTAACGGGCGGCGTAGTCGTAGACCCCGTTACGCGGCACGATCTCCACCGGCGGCAGCGCCTGCGGTCCGTCGCCGAGGTCGACCACGGAGACCGCCACGTCCATGCCCGGCACGTACCGCTCCACCAGGGCAGTGGAGTCGTACGCGAAGCAACCGACCATCGCGGCCGGCAGCGACGCGGCGTCCCGGACCACGGCGGCGCCCAGCCCCGACCCGCCCTGCGCCGGCTTGACCATCAGGGGCAGGCCCAGCCGGTCGGCGATCCGGTCGAGCACGGCCACCGCACCCAGCTCGGAGAAGCGGTCGTGCGGCAGGGCCACCCAGTCCGGAGTCGGAATGCCGGCCTCGCGGAGTACAGCCTTGGCCGAGGGCTTGTCCCAGGCGAGCCGGGAGGCACGGGCGTCGCAACCGACGTACGGGACGCCGCACAGGTCCAGCACTCCGCGCAGCGAGCCGTCCTCGCCGGTGGCACCGTGCAGTGCGATGACCACGGCGTCCGGCGGGTCGACGGCGAGCGCCGGCAGCAGGGCCACGTCGGCGTCCCGCAGTTCGGCCTCCACGCCCACGGCACGCAGCGCGTCGAGCACCCGGCGACCGGAGCGCAGCGAGACGTCCCGCTCGTAGGAGAGCCCGCCGGCGAGTACCAGCACGCGCAGGTCGGCCGCGACGGCGGATTTGGTCACGTGGAGGGGCTCGGCAGCGGTCGTACCCATGCCGGCATCATGCCAAGTCGGGTCCCGGCACGTCGGAGCCGGCCTGGCCGCGTCGCCCGGCTGCGCCACCCACGGCGCCGAAGACCCGGCGCATCGCGATCTCCTGCTCCATCACCCCGGCGAGCCGGCGGACGCCCTCGCGGATCCGCTCCGGCGGCGGGAAGCTGAAGTTCAGCCGCATGGCGCCGGTGCCGGTGCCGTCGGCGTAGAAGCCGGTGCCGGGCACGTAGGCGACCCGGGCGGCGACCGCGCGCGGCATCATGGCCTTCGAGTCGAGCCCGTCAGGCAGGGTCGCCCAGACGAAGAGGCCGCCTGCCGGGGTGGTCCAGCTGGTGCCCTCGGGCATCAGGTCGGCCAGCGCGTCGAGCATGGCGTCCCGGCGCTCCCGGTAGACCTCGCGGTAGACCTTGAGCTGCTGCCGCCAGGGCATGGTGCCCAGGTAGGTGGCGACCGCGGCCTGGGCGTAGCCGCTGGGGCAGAGGATCTGCGCCTCGCTGGCGATGACCAGCTTGTCGCGGACCGCGTGTGGCGCCAGGATCCAGCCGACCCGCAGCCCGGGCGCGAAGGTCTTGGAGAACGTGCTGAGGTAGAACACCCCGTCCCGACGGCGGGCCCGCAACGGTGCCGGCGCCTCGCCCTCGAACCCCAGCTGGCCGTACGGGTCGTCCTCGACCACGAGCAGGCCCGCGCGCTCGCAGATGTCGAGCACGCGCTCCCGGCGCTCCTCGCTGAGCGTCACGCCTGTCGGGTTCTGGTAGGTGGGGATGGTGTAGAGGAACTTCACCCGTCGGCCGGCCCGGGCGAGGTCGGCGATGGCCGTCTCCAGCGCCTCCGGGATCAGCCCGTCCGCGTCCATCGGCACGTGCGCCACCTGAGCCTGGGCGGCCTGGAACACTCCGAGCGCGCCGACGTACGTCGGACCCTCGGCGAGCACCACGTCACCCGGGTCGAGGAAGAGCCGGGCCACCAGGTCCAGCGCCTGCTGCCCGCCCACGGTGACCACCACGTCCTCCGGGGAGGCGCCACAGCCGGCGTCGATCCCGGAGAGCGCCATCACCTCGCAGATCCGTTCGCGCAGCTCGAGGGTGCCCTGGCCGATGCCGTACTGGAGGGTGGTCTCACCGTGTTCGGAGCCGAGCCGGCCGAGCATCTCGCCGACCGCGTCGAGCGGCAGGGCGGCGATGTACGGCGCCCCACCGGCGAGCGAGACGACCTCCGGCCGGCTGGCCACCGCGAAGAGTGCTCGGATCTCGGAGGCGGTCATCCCGCGCACCCGCCGGGCGTACCGGTCGGTGTAGTCGTCGAGCGTCGTGCCGGTCATGACCTCACCTCGATCGCTGCTCGGGTGGCTCCCCCCGGGTACCCCGGACGCTGGCGACCATGGCGGCGGGGACACCGATTGTCGATCCTAGTCCGCCGCAGCCAGGGTGCCGGCCTGCTGCGCCGCACCGTCCACATCCCGGACCGGTCCCCGGTGTCCCCCGGTGCGGTGAGCATCTGCGCGTCCCCTCCCGTACCGTCGATCGGCGGCGTACGATCGCTCGTCGGGGGCAGGAAGGCGGCGCTGTCGTTCCGTGCCGGTCTCACCACCGAGCCTATTGTGGGGATGCGCCATATGTCGCGACGTCTGGTCAGCCTGACCCTCGACACGTTGGAAGACCTTCCTCGCCCATGCCGACAGTGCGTCTACTGGGAGTTGGACCCGGTCTCCGCCGACCGGGCCTGCGCCGCAGGCGATCCGGGCCTGGAGAAGGAGGCGTGGGTCTCCCAGACGCTGCTGGAGTGGGGCTCGTGCGGCAAGCTCGCGTACGTCGACGGCATGCCGGCCGGCTTCGTGATGTACGCCCCGCCCGCCTACGTCCCCCGCTCGATGGCTTTCCCCACCTCGCCGGTCTCCGCCGACGCGGCGCTGTTGATGACCGCCAACGTGGTCGCCGCGTTCGCCGGCGGCGGGTTGGGCCGGATGCTTGTGCAGGGCGTCGCCCGGGACCTGACCAAGCGGGGGATCAAGGCGATCGAGGCGTTCGGCGACGCCAAGTTCGGCGACGCCGACGACCCGGTGGGTGGCTGCGTCGCACCGGCCGATTTCTTCCTCTCCGTCGGGTTCAAGACGGTCCGTCCGCATCCGCGGTTTCCCCGCCTGCGGCTGGAGCTGCGCACAGCGCTGAGCTGGAAGTCCGACGTCGAGTACGCGCTGGAGAAGCTGCTCGGCTCGATGAGCCCGGAAACCCTGCTCCGCCCGGTCCGCCCCGCCCCGGCAACCCGCTCCGCCGGCGGCTGAGCGGACGACGCCAAGCGCCCCGGCTCAGTCGACCACCGTCCCGGCGGTCACCACCGCCCGCAGCTCGCTGACGTCGATCGAGCCGGTCGGCACGTCCCGCTCGATCGGGAAGTACATCCGCTGCACAGCGGCCACGATCGCCTCCACCACCCGGTCCCGGAACGCGGGGTCGATGATCCGGGCGCGGTCCGCCGGCGAGGTGAGGTAGCCGACCTCCACCCGGACCGCCGGCATCCGGGTCAGCCGCAGCAGGTCCCACGCCTTGGCATGGGTACGGCAGTCCCGCAGCCCGGTGCGCGCGACGATCTCCCGCTGCACGAGCCCGGCCAGCCGCTCGCCCGTCGCCGACGTCACCCCGTTGTTGGTGCCGTAGTGGTAGGTCGCCACGCCCTCCGCGTCCGGGTTGGCGTGCCCGTCCAGGTGCAGCGAGATGAAGACGTCGGCGCCGAGCGAGTTCGCCAGCAGCGCGCGGTCGGTGTCCGGCAGGCAACTGTCGGGCGCCGGACCCCGGGTGAGCTGCACCCGCACCCCGGACGCGGCGAGCCGCCCCTCCAACCGGCTTGCGAGGTCGTGCATCAGGTCCGCCTCGGTCCAGCGCAGCGACCCGTCCGGCACCACCACGCCCGGGTCGGTGCCACCGTGGCCGGGGTCGATGACCACCGTCTTGCCGAGCAGTGCCGGCCCGGACTGCCGGATCGCGTCGGACTCGCGTAGCCACTGGGGGCGGCCACCCACCACCTTGCGGCCGATCCGGCGCAGCGCGTTCATGGTGTGCGGTCCGCAGGAGCCGTCGGGGGTGAGGCCGACCTCGCGCTGGAACTGGGCCACCGCCCGGGAGGTACGGATGCCGTAGATGGCGTCCGCCCGGCCCGCGTCGTACCCCATCTCCAGGAGTCGCTCCTGGAGCGACCGGACGTCCTCGCCGGTGAGCGGGTCGGGCACCGCGTGGTAGAGGGTGCGGGCGCCGAGCCGCCAACGGGCGGCGTCCAGGGCCCCCCAGGTCTCCGTCCCGACCCGGCCGTCCACGCTGAGCCCGCGGGACTGCTGGAAGGCGCGGACCGCTCGCTCGGTGTCGAGGTCGAACTCGTCCAGGTGCGGGCCGGCGGCGGAGGCGAGCAGGTCGAGGCCGATGAGGATGGTACGGATCTCCGTGACCGCGGGTCCCCGGTCACCGGGTCGGATCGGACGCACGCACGACCCCCTCTGCACGACGCTGGCTGGCCGGGCGGCCCCGGCTTGAGGCTATGCGTTCCGGGGCTGCGAGGTGGCTCGGGCTGGAAAAACGGCTGTGACGTGGGCCCGGAAGACACCGAACCCCGCACCCGGTGACCGGGTACGGGGTTGGGGTACGTTCCTGCTGGTCAGAGCGCCGATTCGATGAGCCGGACCAGCTCACCCTTCGGCTTCGCGCCAGCGATCGACTGCACCGGCTGGCCGTTCTTGAAGACGGTCAGCGTCGGCACGGACATCACCCGGTAGGCCCGGGCGGTCTCCGGGTTCTCGTCGATGTTGAGCTTGACGATGGTGACCTGGTCACCCATCTCGCCGGCGATCTCCTCGAGCAGCGGCGACACCTTGCGGCAGGGCCCGCACCACTCGGCCCAGAAGTCCACCAGAACCGGCTTGTCGGCCTGCAGCACGTCAGCCACGAAGCTCGCGTCGGTGACCGCCTTGGTTGTTCCCACTATTGCCCCTCCTCCGGGATGTGTTCGATTTCAGCTGAGCGTCGCGATGAACCGTTCGGCGTCGAGCGCGGCGGCACAGCCGGTGCCGGCCGCGGTGATCGCCTGACGGTAGGTGTGGTCAACCACGTCACCGGCGGCGAAGACGCCAGGCACGCTGGTCCGGGTGCTGGGGGCCTGAACCTTCACGTAGCCCTCGTCGTCCAGCTCGACCTGGTCGCGGAAGAGTTCACTGCGGGGGTCGTGACCGATGGCCACGAAGACGCCGGTCACGTCCAGCACCTTGGTCTCGCCGCTGTGCACGTTGCGGACCCGTACGCCGGTGACCTTGCCGTCGGCGCCCAGGATCTCCTCGACGGTGCTGTTCCACTCGACCTTGATCTTCTCGTTGTTCAGCGCCCGGTCAGCCATGATCTTGCTGGCCCGGAACGAGTCGCGCCGGTGGATGATGGTGACCGAGTCGGCGAAGCGGGTGAGGAAGCTGGCCTCCTCCATCGCCGAGTCGCCGCCGCCGACGACCACGATGTGCTGGTTGCGGAAGAAGAACCCGTCACAGGTGGCGCACGAGGAGACGCCGTGGCCAAGGTATTCCTGCTCGCCGGGCACACCCAGCGGACGCCAGGCCGAACCGGTGGAGAGGATGACGGAGCGTGCCCGGTAGGCGGTCTCACCGACCCAGACGGTGCTCACCGCGCCGGAGCCCGCATCGCCGGTGTCGACCAGCTCGACCCGGGTCACGTCGTCGGTGAGGAACTCGGCGCCGAACCGCTCGGCCTGCTTGCGCATGTTGTCCATCAGCTCGGGGCCGAGGATGCCGTCGGCGAAGCCGGGAAAGTTTTCCACCTCGGTTGTGGTCATCAGCGCGCCGCCCGACTGCACGCCCTCAATGATCAGCGGCTTCAGGTTGGCGCGTGCGGCGTAGACCGCCGCGGTGTAACCGGCCGGCCCGGAGCCGATGATGATCAGGTTGCGGACCTCGTCCACTGCCGTCTCCCGAGTTGTGTGTGTCGGCGTCGGCGCACGCACCGATGCTGATCCGAGTGCCGACGCCTGGAGGGTGCCGGCAGGTGACTTCCAGAACGTCATCGTACGAACTGGGGATTCCCGAGCCGGACATCCGGTGGGTCAGGTCACGCGTACGCTCGCCGGTGACCGCAGATTCACCCTACCCGCGCCGAATACCGGCTGTCCGAGCCGGACCCGGGGACACCGCACTCCGGGCCGCTCACCCAGGCCCAGCGGGCGCCGGCAGCGTCGGTGAACCGGATGACGAGTGCCGGCTCGCCCCGGAACGTGGCGTAGTCGATCACTTCGACGACCAGCGGGGCGGATCCGTGCTCCGCGGCCACGTCGGCCAGGCAGGTTTTCAGCGCGGCATCGTCGGTCAGCCGGGCCAACTGGTCCAGCCCGCTCGACAGCGGTCGCCGGTCCCCCTCGCCGGCCACCCCGGGCTGCGCGTCGGCGGAGGTGCTGGCTCCCTTCAGGGGGGACGGGCCGCCCGTCCTGTCGCCGAGGCTCTGCGGGCTGTAATCCGTGCCGCTGCGCAGGGACGGTCCGGTGGTGCGGACCGCGCTGTCGGGCGCGCTGGCCGGCTGGTTCAGGGCGCTGGTGCTGGCCGGCCGGTTCACGGCGCTGGTGCCGGCGGTGTCCGAGGCGTCCATCGAGAGCTGGTCGAGGCCCAGCCCGACCGCGACGAGGGCGACCACCGCGACGGCCACCGGAGCGGCACGCCGGGCCCACCTGCGCCGGCGGCGACCAGGACCCGTTCGTGTGCCGCGTGCCGGGTCGGCCGGGGACGGGCCGACCGGGCGGCGGCCGGGGCCGCTTCCGCCCTGTGCCGGCACGACCACCGGTGTGGCGGCGCCGGCCTCCGCCTCCCCGTCGGCGGTGCCGGAGTCGACCGGGGCGCCGTTCGGTACCGGATCCGCCGCAGCCAGCGCGGCGGCAAGTCGGTCGGCCACCGCCGGCGGCAGCTCCGGGGAGGGCTCGGCCCACCGGGCCAGGTCGGCGCGGACCTCGATCACCGCGGGAGCCAGCAGCGCGTACGCCTCAGCCCAGGCCGGGTCCGTGTCGACCAGCCGAGCGACCTCCGCCTGCTGCGGCGTGCCGTCCAACGCCCCGCCGAGGTAGTCAGCGAGCAGGTCGTCGTCGACCTCCCTGTACCCCTCGGTCGTCACGTGTCCTCCTGATTGGCGTCCCGCCGGTAACGGCCCGACCCCGATCCGACGCCCTCCGCCGGGCGTGGGTTCCCCGGCGTGACGCCGGGCACGTCCGCGACCGGTCCGGATCGCTCCGGGCGGGCCGTGGGGGTCGCCGTGCCGGCTGCCGGGCGGAGGTGCCCGAGCAGCACCGCCAGCCGGGCCCGACCCCGGGCGCACCGGCTCTTCACCGTCCCCTCCGCGACACCGAGGATGCGTGCCACCTCGGCGACCGGGTAGCCCTGCAGGTCCACCAGCACCAGGGCGGCGCGTTGCTCGACGGGTAGCGCCGCGAGCGCCTCACGGACCACCAACGCGGTCTCGTGATCCTGCGCCGGTGCGGCTGGCTCCACTCCTCCGGTGGCCGACCCGTCCCCGGCGCGGTTGCCGTCGGGCAGCGGAACTGTGGGATGCGCCTGCCGGCGCCGGATCCGGTCCAGGCAGGCGTTCACCACGATGCGGTGCAGCCAGGTGGTGACGGCGGAGTCACCGCGGAACCGGCCGGCCGCTCGATGCGCGGACAACAGCGCGTCCTGGAGGGCGTCGGCGGCCTCTTCCCGGTCGCCGAGCGTCCGCAGGGCCACCGCCCAGAGCCGGTCGCGGTGCCGGTGGAACAGTTCGGCGAAGGCGTCCCGATCTCCGGTGACGTGGGCGCGCAGCAGCTCCAGGTCCGTTGCGGCGTCGCGCCCGTCCATCACCACGTCCAACGGATGCGGTGCCCTGGTGCAGGTGCCAAGCTCACGACCCCTGGACCGTGATCTCCTGCACCCCCAGCTTGAAGCCACCCTCGGCCGGAGGCAGTTCGGTGATCCAGAACAGCAGGTATTGGTATTTCGTGTCCGCGTTGAAGCCGTTGAACGTCATGGTGGTGCCGTCGTGGTCCTCGAACGGCTGCCCGATGCGGGTCTTGTAGCTCGCGACCAGCTGCTTGTCGCCGCTGGAACTCGGCGGCGGGTTGGCACTGCCGGTGAGGAGCTGGGCGGAGGCGCCGGTGGCGGAGAGCACCGCCTGCACCGACTTGACGGTGTGCGGCTCGCCGAGATCGAGCCAGACGCCCATGCCCTTCTTCAGGTTGCCGAAGTTGGGCCGGTCCCGGTACGTCTCCGTCTCCCAGCCGTTGTCCTCGTCACCGTCGATGACCTTGTCGGCGCCGTCGACCTCGCTGCGGTTCTTGCTGTCCGGGTCGATGATCCGGACCCCCGCCACGGTCAGCTTCCGTACCGTGGTGGCGGCCGGGGTGGCATCGTCGGCCGGGGCGCTGGAGGTGGGAGCGGCCCCCGCGTTGCCCTGCGGCTTCTCGTCGTCGCCACCCAGCGCGCTGATCCCGATCAGCAGACCGACCAGGGCGACCGCCAGCAGACCGGCGATGCCCACGGCGACCTTGCGACCGCCGGCCGCGGCCAGCGGCGACGGCTCCTCCTCGGTGTCGGCGGCGAACCGCAACGGCCCGCTGTTGTCGAGGTAGTGCTCCTCCTCGGCCGGCACGTCCAGCCGGGCCAACTCGGCGGCGAGGACGTCCGACGAGGGCGGGGCGATCTCGGCGTCGAGCAGATCCATTGTCAGGTCGTCCAGGTACGCGGGCACTCCGGCCCGGACCTGGCGGGGGGCCGCGATGCCGCCGCTGGCGTCCCGGACCGCGTCCGGGATCGCGGCACGGCCGTGCCCGGCGGTGGCGCCGTGCAGCGGAGCCTCGGCGTGCGGCCAGTAGCCGGTCAGGGCGAAGTAGAGGATCCCGCCGACCGCCCGGATGTCGTTCTCCTGGCTGTCGGCGCCGTCGGTGCGCGCGTCGGCAAGGACCACCCGGCCCTCGTCGCTGATCATGACGGTGCCGGGGTGCACGTTGCCATGCACCATTCCGGTGGCGTGCACCGCGGCGAGCGCGCTGGCAACGGCGTTACCGATCGCGGTGGCCCGGGCCGGGTCCAGCGGGCCCTCGGTCGCCAGGTCGCGCAGCGACTGCCCGTCCACCCACTCGCGCACCACGTACGCCCGCTCGGCCTCGTCGATCGCGTCGTAGACGCCGACCAGGTTGGGGTGGATGACCCGGCTGGCCGCGACGGCGGCCTGAAGCATCTCGGTGGCGGAGTCGCCACCCGGGTAGCGCAGCACCACCGCGACGGGGCGGCGCAGGATGACGTCGACCCCGCGCCAGACCAGCCGACCCGCGCTGTCGTTGTTGATGTGCTCGACCAGCTCGTACCGCTCGGCGAGGACTTCACCGGCCGTGGGAGCACCGAAGGTCATGAGCGGCGGAGCGCTTTCGTCCGCCTCCTGACCCTCGCCGACCTGGGTCACCCGTCCTCCCTCGGTGATCGTGTCGATCGATGGACCCGCACTGCTGGGCATGTGGCTTCCCGCTCTGCCGTCGAAGGAACCGGCCGACCGGTGTCGACGCGCAGCGCCGGCGCCTGCCGTACCCGTCGAGAGCGACCTTACCCGGGTTGCCCGTCTCTCCGACATGTCATCTTCCCGCCGTACCCAGCGAGGTGCCGGGAGTCGGAAGAGTCGTCCGGTTACGACCGTTGTCAGCCACGTTGCTGGCACATGTACTAGCCAATCTACGGCTTCACTGCAAGTGACCGACGCCGGGGCCGGACCAGGTTGGTGCGCCCGTCAGCGGGCGTGTTCCCGCCGATCGGACCGACACGCTCAGCCGTACGGTCAGTTATCCACAGGCGGTTCGGTGGCTGACCGGCGAATCGCGGAGTTATCCACAGGTGCATCCCCAGCCTGGTGATCCGCGGTCACGATCCGTGCAGGTACGACTTGGTGGGCGGACGCTCGCGCTCAGCGACCGATCCGTCGGCGGACCATGCCGACCACCTCGGTGATCTCGCCGATCCGCAGCACAGTGGCCAGACCCAGGTACGTCCCGCCGATCACCGCACCGCCGATCACGAGCTGGATGATCGCCTCCGCCCGCGTCGGCGTGTCGTCACCCGGCAGCAGCTTGACCACCACGAGGCCGACCAGCGCCGCACCCAGCGCGGCGACCGCCACCCGGAGCAGGGTGCGCATGATCCGGCCAAGGCCGATCCGCCCCACCCGAGGACGGAGCAGCAGGGCGGAGCCGACGGCGGCGGCAAGGTACGAGACCGCGTTGCCGATCATCATGCCGCTGGCCGCGAAGCTCGCCGAGAACGCGGCGAAGAGGACGACTTGGAGCCCGGCCCGCAACGCCACCACCGGGATGTTGATCAGTGCCGGAGTTCGAGTGTCGGGTAGGGCGTAGAAGGCGAAGGTGAAGAGCTGGCTGATCGCGAACGGCACCAGGGCGACCGCGGCGAAGAAC
Organism: Micromonospora coriariae; assembly: GCF_900091455.1. Lineage (NCBI taxonomy): Bacteria > Bacillati > Actinomycetota > Actinomycetes > Micromonosporales > Micromonosporaceae > Micromonospora > Micromonospora coriariae. The sequence goes on from NZ_LT607412.1 coordinate 2,732,803, forward strand.
AGCACCGGCGCCGTCGACCGGGCGCCCGCGTCGTCGAACGCCCCGTACCGGAACAGGGTGAAGGCAATCGGCGTGGCCAACACCGCGTAGCAGACCGCGATCGGCGCGAGGACCGCCGAGACGGTGCGGGTGCCCCGGGACAGGTCGGCGGCGACGTCGGCGTACCGGCCGTCGGCGGCGGCCGCGCTCATCCGGGGCATCAGCGCGGTGATGATCGATACGGCGATGATGCCGTGCGCCATCATCAGCAGCAGGAACACGTTGTTGTAGATCAGCGGGCCGGCTGACTTTTCGCCCGTCCGGCTCAACAGGTTGAAGACCACGATCAGGCCGAGCTGGCTGACTGCGACGTAGCAGAACATCCAGGCGCCGAGCCGGCCCAGCTCACTCAGGCCGAGCGCGCGGAAGTCGAACCGGAAACGCCAGCGGAAGCCGACCTTGCGAAGAGCGGGCAGCAGCCCGATGGCCTGTGCGGCCACCCCGAGCAGGGTGCCCCCGCCGATCAGCAGGATCCGGCCGGGCGTCATCTCCTTCGGGGTGAGAACGTCAGTCCCGAAGATCAGTAGGTAGAGCCCAGCGGTGCCGATGACCACGATGTTGTTCAGGATCGGTGCCCACATCGGGGCGGCGAAGTGCCCCCGTGTGTTGAGAACCGCGCTGATCAATGCGCTGAGGCCGGTGAAGAAGATCATCGGCAGCATCAGGAAGGCCAGCTTGGTTACCAGGTTGGAGTAGCCGGGCATCCCCTCATCGCTCGCGTAGAGCCACGTCAGTACCGGTGCGATGGCCACGGCCACCAACGCGGCCGCCCCGAGCGTGATCACCGCGAGGGTGAGCAGCCGCTGGGTGTACGCCTGTCCGGCGTCGGCATCGGCCTTGCGCCGACGTACGAGCACCGGGATCAGCACGCTGGTCAAAACGCCACCGAGTAGGAACTCGTACACCATGCCCGGCAAGATCTGTGCGGTCGTGTACGCGTTGCCGATCGCCGAACCGAGCGCCGCCGTGATCGCCAGCGTGCGCAGGAAACCTGTGCCCCGGCTGACCAGGCTGCCGATCGCCATCACCGCGCTGTTGGCCGCGGCGCTCGCCTCGGCCACCTGCTCCTGCGGCGGTGCGGTCGACTCCATGGCGGGCTGGTTCAGCGGCTCGGCGGAGATGAAGGTGGCGCCGTCCCCCGGGCGTGCGCCGGGCCCGCCGTCGTGCGCGGCGTTCGCGCTGCGGTAGAGCCCGCCGCTCATCTCCAGCCTCCCAGGGGTACGTCGAGCCGGGCACCGACCCGCACGTCACAGACCTTAGTCAACCGGTACCCGTTACCCGCGCCCGGCGGACGGGATGCGGACCGGGCCCGATACGCTGGGGATCCCATGTCCGAAGCCTCCGCTCCCCACGCCGCCGACCGCCGCGAACTCACCGGCGCCCAGCGCAACGCCGTCGCCGAACTGCTCCGGGTCTCCCCGGTCGCCGACGAGTTGGGCCACCGGTTCGTCCGTGCCGGTCACGAGTTGCACCTGGTGGGCGGTTCGGTGCGGGACGCGCTGCTCGGCCGGCTCGGGGACGACCTGGACTTCTGCACCGACGCGCACCCCGACGAGACGCTGCGGATCATAAAGGGCTGGGCCGAGTCGATCTGGGAGACCGGCCGGGAGTTCGGCACCATCGGCGCCCAGCGCGACGGCCTCCGGTTGGAGATCACCACCTTCCGCGCCGAGTCGTACGACCAGGTCACCCGTAACCCCGTGGTGGTCTACGGCACCAACCTCACAGAGGATCTGAGGCGGCGCGACTTCACCATCAACGCGATGGCGGTCAGTCTGCCGGAGCACCGGTTCACCGACCCGCACGGCGGGCTGGACGACCTCTCGGCCAAGGTGATCCGTACCCCCGCCGATCCCCACGAGTCGTTCGGCGACGACCCGCTGCGGATGCTGCGGGCCGCCCGGTTCGCCGCCCAGCTGCGCTTCGCCGTGCACCCGGACGTGCACGCGGCGATGAGCCGGATGGCCGCCGACCTGGACCGGATCACCGCCGAGCGGATCCGCGACGAGTTCACCAAGCTGCTCTGCGGCGCGGACCCGATCACCGGACTGCGGCTGTTGGTCGACACCGGGTTGGCCGAGCGGTTCCTGCCGGAGCTGACCGGGCTGAAGCTGGAGATCGACGAGCACGCCCAGCACAAGGACGTCTACGAGCACACGCTGACGGTCGTCGAGAACGCGGTCTCCTTCGAGGAGGACGGCTGCGACTTCATCCTGCGGATGGCGGCCCTCATGCACGACGTGGGCAAGCCGGCGACCAAGGCGGTCGGCCCCGATGGCCGGGTCAGCTTCCACCACCACGAGGTGGTCGGCGCCCGGCTGACCAAGGCCCGGATGAAGGCGTTGCGCTACCCGAAGGACATCACCGCGAAGGTGACCGCGCTGGTCGCGCTGCACCTGCGCTTCTACGGGTACGGCCGGGGCGAGTGGACCGACTCGGCGGTACGCCGCTACGTCGCCGATGCCGGTGATCTGCTACCTCGGCTGCACAAGCTGACCCGCTCGGACTGCACCACCCGCAACCGGCGTAAGGCCGCCCAGCTCGGCGCGGACTACGACGCGTTGGAGGACCGGATCGCCCGGATCGCCGCCGAGGAGGACCTGGCCCGGGTGCGCCCCGACCTGGACGGCAACGCGATCATGGAGTTGCTGGGCGTACCGCCGGGACCGGTAGTGGGGCGGGCGTGGAAGCACCTCAAGGAGCAGCGCCTCGAGCACGGTCCGCTGGACCGCGACGCCGCCGAGGCGGAGCTGCTGCGCTGGGCCCGCGCCGAGGGCCTGATCGACTGACCGGGGCCGACCCGTCACGACAGGCGCCGCCCCCGAACCGGGAGCGGCGCCTGTCGGCGTACTGCGTCAGCGGGTCTCGACGGCCGTTCCGTCCACGGCCGCGGTGCCCTTGCCGGCCGAGGTGCCGTTGCCGTCCACGCCGGACGCCGAGCCGAGCCGGGCCAGCAGGCCGGCCAGGTCGATCCCGGTCAGGTCGCTGCCCAGCTGGAGTCCCTGGGCCACGTTGCCGGCCACCGACTTCGTCAGCGACGACGCGCCATCGGTGGAGATGACGGTCATCTTGTCGATCGCCCCGATCGGTGCGCTGGCCGCCTCGACAACCTGCGGCAGCACCTTGACCAGCAGGTCCAGCACCGCCGCCTCGCCGTACGCGGCGAACGCCTCCGCCTTGCGCGCCATCGCGTCCGCCTCGGCCTGGCCCTTCGCCAGGATGGCCGCCGCCTCGGCCTGACCCTCCCGCTCCACCGCCTCGGCGATCGCGGAGCGCCGGCGCTGCTCGGCCTCACCCTCCTTGGCACCCTCGATCGCGTTCGCCTCGGCGAGCGCGGCCCGTCGGGCCCGCTCGCCCTCACCGGTGAGCCGGGCCTGCTCGGCGGAGGCCTGGGCGGCGGCGATGACCGACTGCCGCTGCGCGTCCGCGTGCAGCACCGCCGCGGCGCGGGACGCCTCGGCCTCCTGCTCGACCTTGTACCGGGCGGCGTCGGCCGGCTTGCGTACCTCGGTGTCCAGTTGGCGCTGCTTGAGCTCGGCGTTGCGCTCGGCCACCTTCTGCTGCTCGGAGAGGATCGCCTGGTCCCGCTCCGCCTGCGCGAGCGGCCCGGCCGCCGCCGACTTCGCCTTCGCCGCGTCGATCTCCGCCTGGATGCCGGCCTGCTTGAGGGAGAGGTTCCGGTTCGCCTCGGCGATGGCCTCCTCGGCGAGCAGCCGCTCCTGCTCGGCCTGCTGCCGGGCCCGCGCCTCGGCGATCGCCGCGTCCTTGAGCACCCGGGCGGCCTCGGGCCGACCCAGGTCCTGGAGGTAGGAGCCCTCGGCCAGGATGTCCTGGAGTTGGAACGTGTCCAGCACCAGACCCTGGTTGGTCATCGAGTGCTCGGCCTCCTCCGCCACCGCGCTGGCGAACGCCGCCCGGTCCCGGATGACCTCCTCGACGGTGAGCCGACCGACGATGGAGCGCAGCGCACCGGCCAGCACCTCCCGCGTGAAGTTGTCGATCTCGTCCTGCTGGTGCAGGAACCGTTGGGCGGCGGCGCGGATCGCGTCCTCGGTGCCGCCGACCTTCACGATCGCCACGCCGTGCAGGTCGGTGCGGATGCCCTGCTTGCTCACCGCGCCCCGGATGCCGACGTCGATCCTCCGGCTGGACAGGTCGAGCGACTGGAGCTTCTGCACCACCGGCAGCACGAAGACCGAGGCGCCCAGCACCACCTTCTGGCCGGACATGTCGGTCGACCGGCCGCCGTCGGCGGTCTGCGTGGTGCGGCCCTTGCGGCCGGTCACGATGAACGCCTCGTTCGGCCCGGCCACCTTGATCCGGGAGAGCACGAAGAACACCAGGACGAGCACGAGGAGGACCGCGCCGCCGATGGCGATTAACAGGGGCATGAAAGGAGTCCTGTCTGCGAGAAGTGGTCAGTAGGTCTCGACGTGCACGCTGGTCTCACTGAGCGCCTGCACGACGAAGACCTGGGCGCCGACCGGGATCGGCTGGTCGGCGCGGGCGTTGAGCTTGACCGGCTGCCCGGCGACGAGCACCCGGACCTCGCCGTAGCCGTCGACGGGCACCGGGGTGACCACCAGGCCGAGCGCGCCGACCAGGTCGTCACGGGTGGGGGTGGGGTCGGTGCGCATGTTCCGCGCCGCCCGGCTCAGCCGGGACGCCAACCACCCGGTGGGCACGGCGGCGACCAGGCCGCCGGCCGCGGCGCCCGCGATCATGCCGGGTGTACGCGCACCGAGCAGTTCGTTGACGATGGCCGCGCCGAACCCGAACGCACCGGCGAAGCCGGCGACCGTCTCGGTCGAGATCGGCCCGTCCACGTCGGCGTGCCCGAAGTGCAGCAGCTCGGTGCCGAGCAGGGCGAGCGCCAGCACTCCGACACCTGCCCCGCCGATGATCAGAAAGATGAGCGTCCCCGTTGCCACGACCTGCACGGTATCGATATCGCGCAACGCCCGGCAGCCCAGCAGGACGCGATGATGATCTACCGGATCGAGCCGGCCGCAAGCTCTATCTCGGCTTCCGGAATCGCGACCGGGCGCGGGCCGAGCGGGCCGCGGCGGCGGAGGCGTTCCGGGCGGCCGAGGAGTGGCGTTCGGCCCGACGCTGGTAGCCGGGCCGGCAACGGCCTCCGCGTCAGGGAGAATGGGTGGATGCGCTGGACTGTGCTCGACTCTCCGATCGGCGAGTTTTCTGTGGCGAGCGACGGCGCGAGCGTCTGCGGCACCCACTTCGGTCGGGTTGAGGCAGCGGTCGACGAGCCCGACCACGCGTTGTCCCGGCAGGCCGTCGCCGAGCTGCGGGCGTACTTCTCCGGTGAGCTCACCGGGTTCACCGTTCCGGTGTCGATTCCGCGAGGGTCGGAGTTCGAGCGGGCGGTGTGGCGGGAGATGACCCACATCCCGTACGGCGAGACGCTGACGTACGGCGAGGTGGCGCGCCGGGTCGGTGATCCCGGGGCGGCCCGGGCGGTGGGCGTGGCCTGCAACCGGAACCCGGTCCCGGTGATCGTGCCGTGTCACCGGATCGTCGGTGCCGGTGGGAAGCTGGTCGGCTTCGGTGGTGGCCTGCCCCGCAAGGTCACGCTGCTGGAGCTGGAGGCCCGGGTGGCCCTGCAACGCGCCTGGTCCTGACCCCGGCCGGCCCGGCCCGCTGCTGGACGCGGCGAGGGCCGGGTCCGTACGGACCCGGCCCTCGGCCGTGCTGATGCTCAGCGGGTCAGCGCGCGACCTCGCCGGCGATGAACTCCTCGACGGCCTGGTGGGCGTCGTGGTCGGCGTACTGCACAGGCGGGGACTTCATGAAGTACGACGAGGCCGACAGGATCGGGCCGCCGATCTTCCGGTCCAGCGCGATCTTCGCGGCGCGAACCGCGTCGATGATGACGCCGGCCGAGTTCGGAGAGTCCCACACCTCGAGCTTGAGCTCGGCGTTGAGCGGGGTGTCGCCGAACGAGCGGCCCTCCAGGCGGATGTACGCCCACTTGCGGTCGTCCAGCCACGGCACGTGGTCCGACGGGCCGATGTGCACGTCGCTCTTGCTCATCTCGTGCGGGATCTGCGAGGTGACCGACTGGGTCTTCGAGATCTTCTTCGAGACCAGCCGCTTGCGCTCCAGCATGTTCATGAAGTCCATGTTGCCGCCGAAGTTGAGCTGGTACGTGCGCAGCAGCTCGACGCCGCGGTCCTCGAAGAGCTTCGCCAGGGCGCGGTGCACGATGGTGGCGCCGACCTGGCTCTTGATGTCGTCACCGACGATCGGCAGGCCCGCGTCGGTGAACTTCTGAGCCCACTCCGGGTCGGAGGCGATGAAGACCGGCAGGGCGTTGACGAACGCGCAGCCGGCGTCGATCGCGGCCTGGGCGTAGAACTTCGCGGCCTGCTCGGAGCCGACCGGGAGGTAGCAGACGACGACGTCGACCTGCGCGTCGCGCAGCGCCTGCGCCACGTCGACGGGAGTGGCGTCGGATTCCTCGACGATCTCGCGGTAGTACTGGCCCAGACCGTCGAAGGTCGGACCGCGCTGCACGCTGACGCCGGTCGGCGGCACGTCGCAGAGCTTGATCGTGTTGTTCTCGCTGGCGACGATCGCCTCCGCGAGGTCCATGCCCACCTTCTTGGCGTCCACGTCGAACGCCGCGACGAACTCCACGGCGGAGACGTGGTAGTCGCCGAAGGCGACGTGCATGAGACCCGGGACGCGGTCGTTCGGGTCGGCATTCCGGTAGTACTCGACGCCCTGAACAAGGGACGAGGCGCAGTTACCCACACCGACGATGGCGACGCGGACGGAGCCCATAGCGTCTGCCTCCTTCTTTTCTGTCACGGCCGCTCTTTCCTGGTCTCTCCAGGCGGAGGCGGGCTGTTGTCTTCTCGTCGGCCACCGGCCGTCCCGATGTTCGGGACCGTCGGGGCTCGGCCGGAGCGCTCGTTGGCGATGAGCTCCTCCAGCCAGCGGACCTCACGCTCACAGGCGTCAAGGCCGTGGCGCTGCAGTTCCAGTGTGTAAGCGTCGAGGCGCTCGGCCGCCCGGCCCAGCACGTCACGAAGCCCTTCGCGACGTTCCTCGATCTTGCGGCGGCGACCCTCCAGAATGCGCAGTCGGGTCGCCTGGTCGGTCCGGGCGAAGAACGCGAAGTGCACTCCGAAGCCCGTGTCGTCGTACGTCTCGGGCCCGGCCTGCGCGATCAGCTGGGCGAAGCGTTCCTTGCCTTCGGCGGTGATTTTGTAGACCACCCGACCTCGTCGGCTGGTCAGCGCGGGAACCTCCTCGGCGGTGGCGGGTGTCTCGGCGGCTTCGGTGATCCATCCCGCCGCCTGCAACCTGCGCAGGGTCGGGTAGAGCGAGCCGTAGCTGATCGCCGCCCGGATCGCGCCGAGTTTGGCGGTCAGCTCCTTGCGCAGCTCATAGCCGTGCATCGGAGACTCCTGCAGGAGGCCGAGGATGGCGAACTCAAGCACTGCGCCACCCTCTCTTTACCCCCGGCGCGAAGTGGTAACCGCCGCGATGTATCGGACCGATACATCGCACGTTAGCGGCTTGAGGATGCCAGGGCAAACCCCCGTTCCGGGGTGCTGTCGTCACGGATCGTGAGCACGGTCGCCTGGTCGGGCCGGACCGCGTACCCTTCTCCGCATGCGTACGCAGCGCCAGGTCGTCGACTACTCGCTCCAGAAGCGAGCGGTGCTGCGTGAGCTCCTGGCCGGCCGGGTCGGCACGTACGACGTCTGCGACGCGTCGCCGTACCTGAAGAACGCCGCTCGGTTCCACGGCGAGCCGACCGAACGGCGCTGCCCCATCTGCCGCAGCGAGAACCTGACACTCGTCCACTACATTTACGGTGACGAGCTCAAGCAGTCCGCCGGCCAGGCTCGGACACTGACCGAGCTGCCCGTGCTGGCGATGACACTGCGTGAGTTCCAGGTCTTCGTGGTGGAGGTGTGCCTCGGCTGCGACTGGAACCATCTCGTCGAGCAGTACCTGCTCGGCCGGGACGGTCTCACCGGCGAGGGCGAAGGCACCAGCGAGCAGAACGCGGCGGGCGCCGGTGGCGCCGGCCGGCGGAGGCGAGAGGCGCAACGGTGATCTCAGCTGGTTCGACCGGCCCCGGGGCCGTAGACGCTACCCGGGACGGCCGACCGCTCGTTGGTCTGATTGGCCCGATTGATACTGCAATGACCTCGGCGAACCGGCACCCCCGTGCCGGTGCCCAGGGTGAAGCAACTCACGGCAACCGGGTGGCGGCGCAGTCGCGCCCCACCGCGACCGGCAGGGTGTGAGGAATGAACTCGTACGGCGATCCCAGTTCTGCGCGCGGGCGGGCCCAGTATTCGGGCCCGGACGGTGACCCCGGACCGGGCGCGGACGACGCGTACCGCCGATCCGGCGGTGACTCCCGGGGGAGCGGATGGTCGGCCTCCGAGGCCGCGGCGTCCCCCGCTCGTGCTTCGGTGACACCGCGGGCCGCCGGTGGGCGGGCCTCGGTGGGTGGCTCGGCCGCGGTGCCGCCGCGCGGCGGTGCGCCCGCCGGATCCGCCTCGGTGGGCTCGGCCGCGCCGGGCCGGGCCGGGCGGGCGTCGGTGCCGGTGTCGCCGGCACCCGGCGTGGCCGCCGGTCGTGCCGGCGCGGGCCGGGCCTCGGTGCCCGTGTCCCCGGCGCCGGGCGCACCGGCCGGTCGCGCCACGGTCGGCGCCGCCTCCGTCGGCACCGCCTCGGCGGGCCGGGCCAGTGTCGGGTCGGCATCCGTCGGCGGCCGGGCCGCGGTGGCCCGGGCGAGCGTCTCACCGGTCGCCGGCGGCCCGGGTGCCCCCGGCGGGCCTGGCGGGCCGAACGGTCCGGGTCGCGGTGGCCGGGGCGGTCGCGGTCCGGGTGACCCCGGCGCGGCGGCCCGGGCGAAGAAGCGCAAGCGGATCAACCTGCTGATCGCCGGGTTCGCGGTCTTCATCATGCTCGCCGGCGTCGGCGTGGTCGGCTTCACCTACTACTCGACAAACGTCGTGCTGCCCGACGAGATCACCCCACCGCAGGCGACCACCCTGTACGCGTTCGACAACAAGACCCCCATCGCCAAGGTGGGCGATCAGAACCGCACCCTGGTCACCATCGACCAGATTCCGGAGTGGGTGCAGAACGCGGTGGCCGCCGCCGAGGACCGGAACTTCTACCGGCACTCCGGTGTGGACTACAAGGGCATCGCACGGGCCGGCTGGAACAACCTCTCCGGCGGCGACAAGCAGGGTGCCTCCACCATCACCCAGCAGTACGCGCGCAACGCCTACGACAACCTGAAGGACGACACCTACGCCCGGAAGGTGAAGGAGGCGATCCTCGCCTCCAAGCTCAACGACGAGTACACCAAGCCGGAGATCATGCAGCACTACCTCAACGTGATCTACTTCGGCCGCGGCGCGTACGGCATCGAGGCCGCGGCGCAGACCTACTTCGGCAAGTCGGTGAAGGACCTCAAGCCGGACGAGGGCGCGGTGCTCGCCGCCCTGATCAAGCAGCCGGAACCGAGCGCCACCCACCAGGGGTACGACCCGGCGATCAACCGGCCCGCCGCCGAGGACCGCTGGAACTACGTGATCGACGGCATGGTCAAGGAGGGCTGGCTGGGCGTGCCCGGCAAGCCGGAGCGGCCCGTCGCGTACCCGAAGAACATCAAGGCCCCGAAGAAGGGCGGCATCGGGATCGACTTCGGCGTCAACACGCCGTACGGCAACGTGATCAACTACGTCCGGGAAGAGATGCGGGACAGGGGCATCTGCGTCGACAAGGACACGCAGGTGACCGAAGCCAAGCCGCTCTGCTCCCAGGCGCTGATGGCCGGCGGTTACCGGATCCGCACCACCATCGACACCACGATCCAGAAGGCCGCGGTCGAGACGGCCCAGCGCAAGTCCAAGGGCTCCGAGTTGGCGGGCCAGCCGAGCAACCTGATGGCCGCGGTGGTCGCGATCGACCCGAAGAACGGTCGGGTGCTCGCCTACTACGGCGGTGACAACGGCACCGGCACCGACTACGCCGGCAAGAACACCGACTCCACCGGGGCGATCAGCGGCGGTCACTCGCCCGGCTCGAGCTTCAAGATCTATACCCTGGCGGCCGCACTCAAGGCCGGCAAGGCCCTTGAGTCCCGATGGAAGGGCAAGGCCTTCACGCCGGAGGGCACCAAGTTCAAGGTCAGCAACGCCGGCACGGACGATCCGTCCTGCCACAATTCCTGCACGCTCCGAACGTCCACGCTCAAATCACTGAACGTGCCGTTCTACTACGTCACCGAGGACATCGGCGCCGACAAGGTCGTCGACATGGCCAAGCAGGCCGGCGTCACCACCATGTGGCGCACCGACACCAACCCGGCCAAGGCCTACGACCTGACCAAGGCCGACCCGAAGGACATCACCCCGGAGCCGTTCTTCAACGTGGTCGGCTACGGCCAGTACCCGATCACCGTGTTGGACCACGCCAACGGCGTGGCCACCTTCGCCAACGGGGGCGTCTACAACAAGGCGCACTTCCTCTACTCGGTGGAGAAGCAGAACCCGAACACCGGCAAGTGGGAGAAGGTGGCCAAGGGCAGCGAGAAGCTGAACTCCCAGCCGCGCATCGACAAGGACGTGGTGGCCGACGTGACGTCGGTGCTGAAGGACTACCCGGCCGCCGTCAACCACCGCCTCGACGACGGCCGCAAGGCCGCCTCCAAGACCGGCACCTGGGAACTCAGGGGCGACAGCGAAGACAACGGCGACGCCTGGATGATCGGCTACACGCCGCAGTTGGCCACCGCGGTATGGGTGGGCAACGTGCAGGCCCGGAAGGCACTCAAGCTCAAGGACGGTCGCAAGGTCAGCGGTGGAAACCTCCCGGGTGACATCTGGGAGCGGTTCATGGACGAGGCGCTGAAGGACAAGGACAAGCTCGACTTCCCGCCAGCGGCGAACATCGGCGACAAGGAAGCCGGCAACGGTGAGCCGCCGCCGCCGCCCCCGCCGCCGGCAGGAGGCCTGCCGGGCCTGCCGGGTCAGCCGGGTCAGCCCTGTGATCCGCTGACCAACCCCTTCTGCCCGCGTACCGACGGCGGCAACAACGGGGGCGACAACCCGAACGGTCCCGGCCGACCCGGGACAGGCGGCAACGGCGGTGGGCTGTTACCCAGCCTGCCACCGACCAACCGGGACTGACCCGCACCGCCGCGCGATGCCGTCGCCGGCCGGACGACCTGTCCGGCCGGCGACGGCGTTTCCGTACCCGATCCGCGAGCCGGGACGGCACGTCGTAAGGCAGGGTGCCTGTGGAGTGCCATCCGGTGTCGCCGGGAAGATGACGCGGCGGTGATGCGGTGGTGACGCGGCGATGTGAAGGCCGCTTACCATCCGGGCTTCCGATCCGTCAGGAGGCCTGGAGTGAGTCCCATCACCGCCAAACCTGCCCGTCTACGACACGCCACTACCCGGATGCTGTCCACGTTGGCTGCCGTCGCCATCGGCCTCACCGTGAGCCTGGTGGGTGGCCAACAGGCTGCGTTGGCCGCCACCTCCGGGTGCGGAGCGGTTTGTGACGGCAAGAACCCGGACACCTACATCGCCACGGTGGACGGCAAGAGCATGCGCTGCAACTACCTTGACAACTCGTACACCAAGTACACGGCGAGGAACGTCGAGTTGCGCTACAGCTCGTTCTGTCGCACCGCCTGGGCCCGGCAGACGGACAGCTTCGGCTACATGTCCGGGGTGGTCGTGGAGAGCTTCAACACCAACGGTTCGCTGCGTAAGCGGTACGACAACGAGCATTGGAGCAATCTGTGGACGCCGATGGTGAACGACAAGGGATACACCGCCCGAGCCTGCTTCTACCAGTACGACACCGAGCTCGACCAGGCCGAGGGCCGGCGGCACTACCTGTACTGCACTCCCAAGTTCTGACCTCGTCCTAGCCCCCCTCAACGCGGTGGATTGGCCGGCCCCGGTTCGGGCACCGCACCACGTCGGTGACCGGCCGGCCACTCCCTCCGCACTGCACCAGATCCGCCACGCGACCTGTTCCGGGGAAACATGACGTGATACTGCGAGTACGGCAGGATGCCTTCCCATGAGCACCCAGTCGACGCCCGGCATCGACGACGCCGGAACCACCGACCACCCGTCCCGCTCCGACGGGTTCGTCCGCGGCATCTCCGGCATGATCGGCGGGCCCCTGGGAGACCACGCGACGGCACTGGACCGGCCGGCCGGTGGGGAGCGGCGGTTCTGGACCGCGGTCCGGATCGTGCTGGCACTGGTCTGCCTCACGCTCGCTCTGCACTGGGTGCAGAAGTCGCCATGCCAGGACGGTGCCTGGCAGGACAACGAGCAGTACACCCGGTTCTGCTACACCGACGTGCTCGCCCTCTACTACGCCGAGGGGCTCAACGAGGGCAAGGTTCCCTACCGTGATCACCCGGTGGAATACCCGGTGCTGACCGGCTACTTCATGGGGGCGCTGGGCCTGCCGGTGCACGCTGTCGGCGACGGCGACCCGAGCATCAACCAGGGTCAGTGGTTCTACAACCTCAACGCACTGGTGCTGGGCGCGCTCGCGGTGGCCACGGTGGCGGTGATCCTTGCGCTGCGCCGTCGACGACCCTGGGACGCCGCGTTGTTCGCGCTCGCCCCGGCGTTGCTGCTCACCGCCACCGTCAACTGGGACCTGCTTGCCATCGGGTTGGCCGCGTTCGGCCTGCTGGCCTGGGCCAGGAAACGACCGGTGGTGGCCGGAGTGCTGCTCGGCCTCGCCGGCGCGGCGAAGCTCTGGCCGCTGTTCATCCTCGGTCCGATCCTGGTGCTGGCGCTGCGGGCCGCCCGGCTGCGGGCCGCGCTCATCGCGGTGGGCAGCGCCATCGCCGCCCTGGTGCTGGTGAACCTGCCCCCCGCACTGGCGTACCGGGAGAACTGGGACCGGTTCTTCGAGCTGAACAGCACCCGCCCCATCGACTGGGGCACGCTCTGGTACATCGGGCGTTACCTCGATGGCAAGGTCGGCGGTAACCCCGCCCGGCTCGGGCCGTTCGAGTGGCTGAACGCCAACATCCCCACCCTGAACACCGTCTCGTACGCCCTGTTCGGGCTTGCCTGCCTCGGGGTGGCCGTCCTGGCGCTGCGGGCACCGCGCCGACCGCGGCTGGCCCAGCTCGCCTTCCTGGTCGTCGCCGCGTTCCTCATCTTCAGCAAGGTCTGGTCCCAGCAGTTCGTGCTCTGGCTGCTACCACTGGCGGTGCTGGCCCGCCCGAAGTGGGGTGCCATCCTGGCCTGGCAGTTCGCCGAGGTCTGCTACTTCGTCGCCTTCTACGGCGAACTGCTCGGCGCGGCGACCAGCCGACCGGTCTTCCCGGAGGGCGTGTTCGTGCTGGCCGCCACGCTGCGGCTGACCACTGTGGTGGTGCTGTGCGTGCTGATCGTCCGGGAGATCCTGCACCCCGAGCGGGACGCCGTACGGGCCACCTATGCCGACGATCCGGACGGCGGTGTGCTCGACGGCGCCCAGGACGTGTCATGGCGGGAGCGCTGGCGGCACCTGCGGGCGGTGGTCACGCAGGCGGCCCGCCGCCTGACCCGACGGCCCGGCGCAAGACGGGTCAGAGCCGGTACACCACGGCGCCGTCGATCTCCTGCCGGGTGATGCCGAGCGAGTCCACCGGGGCGTCGATGGTGATCTCCCACGGCGTTCCGGCCACCTGCCCACGCAGCAGCACCACCGTGCGGACGCCGAGCGTCCGCAGGTAGTCGACGCTGGTCTGGTCGGGGAACGACTGGCTCACCCGGCGGACGTCGTCGAGCTGGCGCGGAGTGAAGCCGCTGCCGCCGTTCACCACGTCCGTGAAGCCGCTGGTGGACCAGAGCATCACGTGCTGGTCCAGGCCCTGGTTGCTGGGCAGCACCAGCAGCGGCCCCTCCACCGTGCGCAGCGCGGCCGGTTGGGTCGGCACCACCGGGTGCGGCGTGGTGTTCAGGCCCTCGACGGTGACCAGCAGCAGCGGCAGCAGGGTGGCCAGGCGCAGCCACGGCCCCGGCCAGGACGGGATCCGCTGCGCGGCCAGGTCGCGGACCCGTTCGGTGAGGGCGGTGACCGCGCCCGCGGCGAGCAGGGCGAGCAGCAGCGTGGTCCAGAGCATCAACCGGCCCGGGGTACGCAGCGCGTTCCAGCCCGGTGCGTGCTCGAACAGGGGGACGTAGGTGAAGCTGCCGTCGAAGAAGCGGGTGCCCATCGCGAAGGCCATCGTCACCAGCACCCCGGCGAGGAGCAGCAGCCGGTGCCGTAGCCGCCAGACCGAGAAGAACAGCCCGCCGGCGGCCAGCGCGTAGAGCACGAAGCCCGGCAGCAGGGTCATCTCCGGGTGCCACGGCAGCGCCGCTCGCGCGCCCTCGTGCAGACCGCCCCAGATCCGCGATTCCGCGGGCGCGGTCACGAAGCCGGAAACCGGCGGCGAGAAGATGCTGATGTCGCCGATCGTGCGCTCGGCGTACGGGTGCAGCTCGGTCACCTTGAAGTACGGGATCGCCATCAGCAGACCCATCCCGGCGAAGAGCATCCCGCCGACCAGATCGGCGACGAGCAGCCGGCGGCCGAACGGCAGGGCCTGGCCGGTGCGGAGCCGCCGCGCGAGGAACAGGACGGCCGCGACCAGCACCGCGCAGGCCAGGAAGTACGCGAACGGCAGACCGATGCCGAAGCCGAGGCTGAGTTGCCAGGCCGCCACCAGCCAGCCGGCGTAGACCCAGCCGTCGTGTCGGCGCTCCGGCCGGTAGCCGTGCCGCAGCGACCAGCCGTGCCCGCGCGCCAGCATGGCCAGGGCGAGGGGGATCCCGCCGTTGGAGAGCACGTGCAGGTGCCCGGCCTGGGCCAGCAACCACGGCGCGTAGGTGTAGGCGACGCCGGCTACCGCGGCACCGATCCGGCCCGCGCCGAGCTGCCGGGCCAGCGCGTACGCCCCGAGCGTCGCGAGCGCGTGCGCCAGTACGAACATGATGTTGTAGCGCAGCACCGCGTCCTCGGGGCCGTTGCCGAGCATGCCGGCCGGGGCGTAGCCGAGCAGCGTGTCGGAGAACGCGAAGCTCCACAGCTCGGGGAAGAACGTGTTGGACTGCCACAGGCGCGCCGGCTCGGTCAGCAGGATGTGCCCGGACCAGGCCATCTGCCACGCCTGCAGGCTCGGGTCCCAGTGGTCCTGGGGGAGGGTGTAGCGCGGGTAGCGCAGCGTCGGCCAGGTCATCAGCACGGCCAGCGCCAGCGCGCCGAGGGTCGCCAGGGTCCACTCGTGGATCAGGAACCGGCCGACGGCGCGGGCCGCCCGGCCGAGCCGGGAGGGCACCGGCTCCGGCGCGGAGGCGAACGCCTCCCAGCGCTCGGATCCCGCCGACTTCGCTTCACCATCGGCCTTCACCGGACCGTCGGCGTCGCCGCCCTTCGCGCCCTTGGCCGCGTCGTCGCCCTCGGCCGGACCGCCTTCGGCCGCACCGTCCTTCTCCGCGCCGGCCTTGACAGCACCGGCCGCAGCCGCGCCGGCCTTGACCGAACTGTCCTTCTCCGCGCCGTCCGCGCCCGCGTCGCCCGTTGCCGCGTCGGGCTCGGCCGTACTGTCCGTGGCCGCGCTGTCCGTGGCGGTGCGGTCCGTGGTCGCGCCGTCGGCCGAGCCGAGCCCGGGGCCGTCGTGCTTCGCGGAGCCGGGCTTCGGGTCGTCCGTGGCGGTGGCGGCTTTCGTACCGTCGTTGGTGCCGGTGCTGGCCCTCGTACCGTCGCCGCTGGCGGGGTGGTCCGTGCCGGCGGCGGTCGTGGTGTCGGAGGCCGTGGCGGCGGTGCGCGCCGCCAGCGTGGGGGTGCCGGAGGCGGTCGGGATCGCCGGCCGGATCCGGGCGTCCCCGGTGGGGGTGGGCCGGGCGCTCCCGGTCCCGGGCTGGCCGGTCGTCATGCTGCAGTGCTCTCCGTCCCGAGCTGCTGGCGCAGGAAGTCGATGTCGGCGGCCTGGCCGGCGACGCCTCCCGGAGTCTCGACGACCACCGGCGCCCCGGCAGCGCGGATCACCGCCACCACCAGCTCCGGGTCGATGGTCCCGCCGCCCAGGTTGTCGTGCCGGTCCTGACCGGAGTTGAAGGCGCCCTTGGAGTTGTTGGCGTGCACCAGGTCGATCCGCCCGGTGATCGCCTTGACCCGGTCAACCAGGCCGAGCAGCTCCTCGCCGCCGGCGTACGCGTGGCAGGTGTCCAGGCAGAAGCCGACCTCGTGGTCGCCGATGGCGTCCCAGAGGCGGGCCAGCGCGTCCAGTCGGCGGGCGCACGCGTTGTCGCCGCCAGCGGTGTTCTCGATCAGGACGGGGACGCCGAAGCCCCCGGAGTCGGCCGCGTACGCGAATGTCTTGCGCCAGTTGTCGAAGCCCACGGCCAGGTCGTCGCCGGCATTGACGTGCCCGCCGTGGACGATCAGGCCCTTCGCGCCGATCGCGGCGGCCGCGTTCGCGTGCCCGAGCAGCAGCTTGCGGCTGGGGATCCGGATGCGGTTGTTGAGGGTGGCCACGTTGATGACGTACGGCGCGTGCACGTACAGGTCGACCTCGGCCGCGCGCAGCCGCTCGGCGTCCTCCCGGGGCTTGGGCGCCTTCCACCCCTGCGGGTCGGAGAGGAAGAACTGCACGGTGTCGGCGGACCGGGCGGCCGCCTCCGTCAGCGGGTCGGTCGAATCGACGTGGGCTCCGATACGCATGCGAGCGAGCCTACGTCGCGACCCCGACGGGTGGGGCGACCGGCCGGGGCGGTGTCGCGGTCAACGGCGTCACCGAACGGACCGACGATCGTTGATGGGATGGAGCCGGCGGCCAGCGCCGGTGCCGTCGGTGGCGTGAACGCCGCGGACGGCAACCGGTGGTCGACGGACCGACAGCGAGGTCACCCCCGCCGCGCGGCCCGGCGTGGCGGGGGCGGCCCCCCGGGCACATCAGATCCGACCGATGAAGAATCTCGGAAATTTGTGCCTTTCCCCCCGACAAGGTACGAGAGCCGTTGTATCGTCAGATAACAACACGATAAAGCTCCGCGGGGCGTCTTCGGTCCAACCTCATCGGTGTGGTCGTTCCTCCCCAGGTCCCACCCAAGGAATGCGGACGGGACGCCCCGCGGCCTCGTTGACGGGGGTCCACCACCGGCCGGTGACGGCCGGACGGTGGGCCCCCGTCGGCACGTCCGGGCGCTGGCCGTACCACCACAGGCATGATCGTTCGGACCGGGTATCCTGGTCAGGTTGTCCGCGTCCGGCCGGGTTCCCCCGGTACGTGCGGGCAGCGACGCACGACCTCCTGCCACGGAAGGACCGTGGCCGCTTAGCCCACAGGAGGTGAGCACGTCTTGCGTCATTACGAAGTAATGGTGATCCTCGACCCCAGCCTCGAGGAACGCACCGTCGCCCCGTCGCTCGACACGTACCTGAACGTGATCCGGACCGCGGGTGGCTCGGTTGAGAAGACCGACGTGTGGGGCCGCCGGCGCCTCGCGTACGAGATCAACAAAAAGGCCGAGGGCATTTACGCCGTCGTCGACCTGCAGGCCACGCCTGCCGCGGTGGCCGAGCTGGACCGTCAGCTCCGGCTCAACGAGTCCGTGCTGCGCACCAAGGTCATCCGGCCGGAGATGCGCTAAGCATTCAACCCGGTTCGCCCGGATCAGCCTCCGCGGCTCTGTCGTACGGCTCTGAGAGCCTGTACGACGAGACGCTGAGTGCGCGAGGAGATGGTCATGGCAGGAGACACCACCATCACGGTCATCGGCAATCTGACCGATGACCCCGAGTTGCGGTTCACCCCCTCCGGGGCGGCGGTCGCCAAGTTCCGAGTCGCCTCGACGCCCCGATTCATGGACAAGGCGTCGGGCGAGTGGAAGGACGGCGAGCCGCTGTTCCTCGCTTGCACCGTGTGGCGGCAGGCCGCCGAGCACGTCGCCGAGTCGCTGCAGCGTGGCGCTCGGGTGATCGTCTCGGGCCGGCTCCGGCAGCGGTCCTACGAGACCCGCGAGGGTGAGAAGCGCACTGTCATCGAGCTTGAGGTCGACGAGATCGGCCCGTCGCTGCGCTACGCCACGGCGAAGGTGCAGAAGATGTCCCGCTCCGGCGGTGGCGGCGGCGGCTTCGGTGGCGGCAGCGGCGGCGGTGGTGGTCAGGGTGGCGGCGGAGGCAACTTCGACGACCCCTGGGCTTCGGCCGCACCCTCTCCCGCGCGTGCCGGTTCGGGCGGCAACTTCGACGAGGAGCCCCCGTTCTAATGGCGCCGAGCGCCCGCGATCGCAAACCAGGAGCACGAGCAATGGCCAAGGCTGCGGCACTTCGCAAGCCGAAGAAGAAGGTGAACCCGCTCGACAAGGACGGGATCACCTACATCGATTACAAGGACACCGCGCTGCTGCGCAAGTTCATCTCCGACCGCGGCAAGATCCGCGCTCGGCGGGTGACCGGCGTGACCTCGCAGCAGCAGCGGCAGATCGCCCGTGCGGTCAAGAATGCCCGTGAGATGGCGCTCCTGCCGTACACGGCTACCACCCGCTGAGAGGAGGCACCGATATGAAGATCATCCTGACTCAGGAAGTGTCCGGCCTCGGTGCCCCGGGCGACATCGTCGAGGTCAAGGACGGCTTCGGCCGTAACTACCTGCTGCCGCAGGGCTTCGCGATCGCCTGGACCAAGGGCGCGGAAAAGCAGGTCACGGTCATCAAGCGGGCCCGCTCGGCCCGCGAGATCCGCGACCTCGACCACGCGAACGAGGTCAAGGGTCAGCTCGAGGGTCTCAAGGTCAACCTGAAGGCCCGCGCCGGCGACGGCGGTCGGCTCTTCGGCTCGGTCACTTCGGCCGAGATCGTCGACGCCGTCAAGGCCTCCGGTGGCCCGGTCCTCGACCGGCGCCGGCTGGAGGTGCCCGGTCACATCAAGTCGACCGGCACCTACCCGGTGAAGATCAAGCTGCACCCCGAGGTGACCGCGTCGTTCAACCTGAACGTCGTTCAGGGCTGACACCAGCGACACCACCACGAGGGCCCGTGCCGAGCGATCGGTACGGGCCCTCGTGCGTACCGTCGTCGGGCCCGCGCCCGGTCAACCGATCGGCTGACCGGTCACCGCGCTGATCAACACCGTGGAGAGGCCCCCGCCCACCACCGCGGCGGCGAGCGCGATGGTGGCCGAGCGCCACGTCGTACCGACCCGACGCAGCAGCGCCGCCACCACCAGACTGCTCAGCAGCGCCAGCCCGAAGCGGGGCGAGCCGGCGAGCAGCGACTCCAACGCACGCGACCGGGGCGAGTCGCACCCGCCTCCGCTGATGTCGGTGACGCACCCGGCCGGCGCCTGGCTGTTCAGGGTCAGCAGCCAGACGAAAATCAACACCGCCGGCACCAGATAACAGGCCGCGGTGTACAGCAGCGGCCGGATGGACCCACCCGGATCCGGGTCCAGCAGGTCGTCCTCCAGGCGCCGCGCCCAGCCGCCCGTGGCCACGGACTCGACCCGCCGACGCACCGAGGCCACCCCGACCGGCGGCTGGTCCACCCGCCGTCGTGGCCCAGCACCACGCGGTACGGGCGCACCACGCGGTACGGGCGCACCACGCGGTACTGGTGCGCTCCGCGGGCGCGGGGCGGTGTAACCCACCACCGGCGACCGGGGTGCCGTCGTCGACGGATCCATCCAGCGCGGGTCGTCACCGGCCAGCCGAGTGCCGGACCAGAAGCGGTCGTCCCGGCTCGGCCAACCCTCGGCCGCCACCGGCCGGTCGGAGCGGGGCGCGAGCGTCCGGTCCCACTGGTCGTCCTCGACCGCGGACCGCTCCCACTGGCCGGTGCGGTCGGACCGTTCCCAACCACCGATGCTCTCCGCCTGCGCCCACTGCCCACTCAGGTCGTTGTCGTCCGTATCGGCCACCGGCGGCCACGCGTGTACGCCCGAGGCGTCCCACGGGTCCACCGCCGGCGCGTACGACGGGTCCGGCTCGGGCGTCGGCCCCGAACCGCGCTCCCACGGATCGACCGCCGGACGGGTCCAGGACTCCTCCGCCCGGCGGCTGCGCCGGGTGGGTCGGTCCGTTTCCCAACGCGGCGCCGGCTCGGCCGGGGCGGGCTCCAGGTCACCGCCGGACCAGATCACCTGTGGGCGGCCGGCGGGCGCACGGCGAGGACGGCGGTCCGGGACCGCGCCGGAGACCGGCTCCTCCTCCGCCGAGTCGGCACGCCGGCGGCCCGCGTACCCCTGCCCCTGTGGACGGTCGAGCGTCCACTCCCGGGTGTGGTCCGAGTCGGGCGCAGCGCCGATCGCCGGTCGCTCCCGCCAACTCGTCTCGCTGACCAGGCGCCGGGTGCTCGTCGTCTCACTGGCTCGCCAGCCGGCTCCGGAACTAGGCAGTTCGGGCTCGGGCTCGGGCTCGTCGTCATCCGGGGCGGCGTGCCGGCCACCGCCGTCCGCGTGCCGGACCCCCGATTCCAGTGCCCACCGGGGCAGGTAGGCGTCGACCGGCTCGTCCTGCCCCCGGTCCAGTGCACGCCGACGGCTGGAGGTGCGATAGCGCCCGTCCTCGTCGTACGGGTCGACCGGAAGGGGTGGCATGCGCTCACCCCACGAGGCGGTCGGCTGGCGCTCGCGCGGGCTGCCCTCCCCGCGTCCCCAGTCCCGGTAACTCACGGCCGGAGTGTGACCCTTCTGAACCGAAAGCGTAATCCGCTGTCCAGGTGTAGCCGTTCGCTGGAGATAGTACGGGACGATCGTGTCACAGGCCCGACCGAAATATTCTCCTCCACAGGCTGGGGATCGCATATCCGCAGGTCAGCGAGGTGTGGCCCGGAATTCCCCAAGCGTTGTCCACAGGCTGTGCACACGCTGCGCACATGCTCGTCCACCGACATCCACAGGTTGTCCCGAGGCTCGTCCACCGGCGCTGTTGAGTCGCTGACCTCGGGGTCCGTATGGTTGGCCCTCGACCGCCGGCGCGATGGCCCCCGATCGACCGGCCCGGTCGGACGGAATTGTCGTACCCCGGCGATAGAGCTGGGACCCGGATCCGGCGCAGTGGAGGGGGGACCCGTGTCGGTCACCGACGACATGCGGGCGGAGCCACGCTCCGGCGGCCAGCCGCCCGCCCAGCGCGACGGCCAGTTCGACAAGACTCCGCCCCAGGATGTCGCCGCCGAGCAGTGCGTCCTCGGCGGCATGCTGCTCTCCAAGGACGCCATCGCCGACGTCGTCGAGATCCTGAAGACCAACGACTTCTACCGGCCGGTGCACGCCACCATCTTCGACATCATCCTGGACATCTACGGCCGGGGTGAGCCGGCCGACCCGATCACCGTGGCCGCCGCCCTCACCGACTCCGGTGATCTGGCCCGCATCGGTGGCGCGCCCTACCTGCACACCCTCATCGCCAGCGTGCCCACCGCCGCGAACGCCGCCTACTACGCGCGGATCGTCAGCGAGCGGGCGGTGCTGCGCCGGCTGGTCGAGGCCGGCACCAAGATCGTGCAGTTGGGTTACGGCACCGCAAGCGGCGGCAGCCGCGACGTCGACGACGTCGTGGACCTCGCCCAGCAGGCCGTCTACGACGTCACGGAACGCCGCGTCAGCGAGGACTTCGCGGTCCTGGCGGACATGTTGCAGCCAACGCTTGACGAGATCGAGGCGGTGGGTGCGCAGGGCGGGATGATGACCGGCGTCCCGACCGGCTTCACCGACCTCGACCGGCTGCTCAACGGCCTTCACGCGGGCCAGTTGATCATCGTGGCCGGCAGGCCTGGTCTGGGCAAATCGACCGCAAGCATGGACTTCGCTCGAAATGCCGCTATCCGGGCCAACCAGGCGGCTGCCATCTTCTCGCTGGAAATGAGCAAGGTCGAGATCGTCATGCGACTGCTCTCCGCCGAGGCGCGGGTGCCGCTGCACGTGCTGCGCAGCGGGCAGCTCTCCGACGACGACTGGACCAAGCTGGCCCGGTGCATGGGCGAGATCAGCGAGGCACCGCTCTTCGTCGACGACACGCCGAGCATGAACCTGATGGAGATCCGGGCCAAGGCCCGCCGGCTCAAGCAGCGGCACGACCTCAAGTTGATCGTGGTCGACTACCTCCAGCTGATGACCTCGCCGAAGCGCACCGAGAGCCGACAGCAGGAGGTCGCCGACCTCTCCCGTGGCCTCAAGCTGCTGGCCAAGGAGGTCGAGTGCCCGGTCATCGCGGTCAGCCAGCTGAACCGTGGCCCCGAGCAGCGCACCGACAAGCGCCCCCAGCTGTCCGATCTGCGCGAATCGGGTTGCCTCACTGCGGAGACCCGAGTGATACGTGCGGACGACAATACCGAGATCACTTTGGGTGAGTTGCTGGCCAACAACGCAAAGGACATTCCGGTCTGGGCGCTGGACGAGGGTCTGCGCTACACCCCTCGCACCATGACCCACGTCTTCCCGAGCGGCACCCGCGAGGTGTTCCGGCTGACCCTCGCATCGGGCAAACAGATCGACGCTACGGCCAACCACCCCTTCCTCGCGTTCACGGGGTGGGTGCCGCTAGGTGAACTGTCGCCAGGAGATCGCATCGCTACGCCGCGACACCTCCCGCCCCCAATGGTCGCCCGCCCATGGGCCGACCCGGAGGTCGTTATGTTGGCGCACCTACTGGGCGACGGTTCCTTCGTGCGGCGCCAACCGATCCGTTACGCAAGTCGCGACGAGCTGAACCTGCAGGCCGTGACAGAAGCGGCGAAACATTTCGGGATCACCGCCCTCCGCGACGACTACGCGGCCGCGAGGGTGACCACCCTCCGGTTGCCCGCGCCTTATCGGCTGGCTCGTGGTCGGCGTAACCCGATCGCGGCGTGGTTGGACGACTTGGGCCTCTTCGGCCTTCGGTCGCACGAGAAGTTCCTCCCGCCGACCGTCTTCAGCCTGCCCAAGGAGCAGATCACCACCTTTCTACGGCACCTGTGGGCCACGGACGGTTCGGTGACGGTCAACCGCTCAGGGCGCGGCGGCCGGGTCTATTTCGCGTCCACCAGCCGACGAATGCTCGAGGACATCTCGCGGCTGCTCCTGAGGTACGGCATCACGGCCCGACTCAAGGTCGTACCAGTCGTGGGGCATCGCCCGCAGCACACGCTCGACATCTCCGGTCGGGACGACCAGTTGAGGTTCCTGCGCGAGATTGGCGTCCACGGGCAGCGGTCGGAGGGCTGCGCCGCCCTGCTTGCCGCGTTGGAAACAACGGAGAGCAACACCAACGTCGACACCGTGCCGCGCGAGGTGTGGACCAGGGTCAAGGAAATTCTGGTGGAGCAGGGCATGACCCACCGTGAGTTCGCGAAGGCCATCGGCACCCAGTTTTGCGGCAGCGCCCTCTGGAAGCGCGCGCCCAGCCGCTCCCGGCTGGCGGCGATCGCCGCCGTCCTCGACGCGGCCGATCTCGACTTGCACGCGACCAACGACATCTTCTGGGATTCGATCGTGGCCATCGAGTCGATCGGCGAGCAAGAGGTGTTCGACGCGACTGTGCTCGGGAAGCACAACTTCATCGCCAACGGCATCGCCACCCACAACTCGATCGAGCAGGATGCCGACGTTGTCATCCTTTTGCACCGCGACGACTACTACGACAAGGAGTCGCCGCGCGCGGGCGAGGCGGACTTCATCATCGCCAAGCATCGAAACGGCCCCACCGACACGGTGACCGTCGCGGCCCAGCTGCACCTGTCCCGCTTCGTCGACATGGCCATCGTCTGATCGGCGCGAGCACCGACGCTCAGCCCAACAGCGGGAACCAGCCCGCCGATTCGCCCAGCTCCAACCGGTCCCGGTCGGTGAGCGGGAGACGCCCGGTGGCTTTCAACAGGAACTCCTCGTCGTCCCACGCCGTGGGGCGGACCGTGTCGTCGCTCATCAGGCCGTCCATGGTCGCCACCGCGACCCGTACCGCCAGTCGGCCCGGCGGCGGCGCGTCGGGCAGTTCCAGCGTCAGGTCCAGGTGGTGCACGACGGCTTCGGTGGTCAGGGTGGCGAGGAAGTCCGGTACGCGTAGCACGTGCCCCTGCGTGGTCACGTACCCCGTCGGGTCGGCTGCGGCGGCGGCCCGGATCGCCGCCGGGGCGGTGTCCCGCCAGAGCCGGACGATCCCGGTCGGCCGGTCGAAGGCGGCCGCGGACCGGCGGACCGACCAGGCGTGCCGGGCGTCGATACCACCGTCGGACGGGAAGCCGCGCCAGTAGCTGACGTCGTCCACGTCGGCGGGGCCGTCGGCGGGACTGGCCAGCGCGACCAGGGCCCGCTGGGCGTCGCCGAGCACGTGGAAGAGGACATCCGCGACGAGCCACCCCCGGCAGCGGGTGGATCGTTGCAGGTCCCCGTCGTCCCGGCCGTCGACCACGCCGGTGATCCCGTCGTACGCCTGGGCCAGCGCCTCGGCCGGCCGGATCGCGCTCATGCGATGCAGCCTCGCACGGACCAACCCGCCCGCCAACCGTTGTCGATGGTGGCGGTGGACGAAGCGCCCGGGCCGACGCGCGGATCGGCCCGGGCGGGATGATGACCTCGGCTCAGCCGAACATCTCGTCGAGGAATCCCTTGCGCTTCTTCTGCCGGTAGTGGCCGTGGTAGCCGTGGTGCTGTTGGCCGCCGTAAACCGGCGCCGGCGGGTAGCCGTGGGCGGGCGGGGGCGGTGGCGGCGGGGGAACCGCACCGTAGCCGGGCTGGTGCTGCGGCGGTGGGTAGCCACCGGGCTGCTGAGCGGGCTGCGGCGGCGGGCCGGCCTGCTGGCGGCTCCAGTTGGCCTCCGCCTCGAAGAGCTTCTCAAGCTCGCCGCGGTCGAGGAAAATGCCTCGGCACTCCCCGCACTGGTCGATGACGACGCCGCTGCGCTCGTACTGACGCATTTCTCCGTGACACTTGGGACAGGTGAGACTCATCATCCGAAGGTACCCGGTCGAGTCACGCGGTCGCGGTAAGCGCCTCGATCACCTCTTCGTCGGGCACCTCGTGGAAGTCCTCGTAGTAGACGCTGACCGCGCCGAAATCCTGCGGGCGTTGGGCGCAGACGACCTGGTCGGCCTCCGCGGCCAGTAGCTCGTACGCCTCCTGTGCGCCGACCGGCACCGCCACCACCACCCGACGTGCGCCGAGTCGGCGGACGACCTCGACGGCGGCGCGCGCGGTCGCGCCGGTGGCCAGGCCGTCGTCAACGATCACCGCGATCCGCCCGGCGAGGTCCAGCGGCGGTCGGTCGCCCCGGTAGAGCCGCTCCCGACGCTCCAACTCGGTCTGCTCCCGGTGGTTGACCTCGGCGATGTCGTCGCTGCTGAGCCGGCTGGCCACCGCCTCGTTGAGCACCTGCACACCGCCCGGGCCGAGCGCGCCGAAGGCGACCTCCCGGGCCCACGG
Organism: Micromonospora coriariae; assembly: GCF_900091455.1. Classification (NCBI taxonomy): domain Bacteria; kingdom Bacillati; phylum Actinomycetota; class Actinomycetes; order Micromonosporales; family Micromonosporaceae; genus Micromonospora; species Micromonospora coriariae. Next base: position 2,758,255 of record NZ_LT607412.1, read on the forward strand.
CATGCCGAGCTTGCGGACCACCAGCACGTCCAGGGGCGCGCCGAGCCGTTCGGCGACGACCCGGGCCACAGGCACGCCGCCGCGGACCAGGCCGAGGACGACGACGTCCGGCTCGCCGATGAGTGCGGTGAGCCGATCGGCGAGCACCTGGCCCGCCTCGGCCCGGTCGCGGTACGTGGTCATGCCTTCAGGTGTACGCCGTGTCGCGTCGTTCCGCCCGGCAGTTACGCCGAAGTGGCCCGACCGGACAGCTCGCCGGGCACCGGGACGGTCGACGCGTCGGTGGTGCGGTGCAGTGCGGGTGCCCAGGTGAGCAGGGCCAGCGGATACAACAGGTAGCCGAACCGGGTCGAGGGCATCAGGAGGATCGCGGCGAGCAGCCCGTACCCGCAGATCAGCGCCGTGGCCACGGCGGTGCGGGGCGGACGGCGGGCGAGTCGGACGGCGATGGTCAGGCCGGCCGCGACCAGTAACGCGGCGGCGATCAGCCGGCCGGCGGGCAGCGCGGTGGCGATCAGGTAGCCGGGGAACGGGGACTGCGCGGGGCTGGTGACCAGGCCGTGGCCGAGCGGGAAACGCAGCACGTTCTCGATCAGCGCGTCACGGTCGACCAGCAGGGCCGGGAGCAGGGCCGCCACGGGCAACCCGATCGCGCCGGCGGCGACCCGGGTGCCGGCCCGCCGGGTCAGCCCCCACACGATCAGGACCAGGGCGACCGGCCAGGCGAACAACTTCAGCGCGCCGGCCAGCCCGACCGCGAGGCCGGCCCGGCCGGGTCGGTCGGCGGCGGCGAGCGCGAGAGCGAGCAGGCAGAGCGCGAGTACGGGCAGGTCGTCGCCGCCGGTGGCGAGGGTGAGCGCGCAGATCGGCAGGACGGTGGCGGCCTGCACGCCCCGCAGCAGGGCGGCGCCCCGACGGTCGTCGGCGTCGGCGGTCGTGGCCGGGTGTGCGCGGTGGGCGGAGCGAAGGGCGGCCACGGCCAGGGCGAGCGCCAGCGCGGTGCCCACCGAGAACCAGACCCGGGCATCGGTCCACGCGGCGTCGAACAGGGCTCTGGGCAGGCCGAACATCGCCATGCCCGGCTGGTACGGCGTGTAGCCGAGCAGCTGCTCGCCGTGCGGCAGGGCGGCTATGGCGTCGTGCCCGAGGTACGGCGTGCCGTGGTCGAGTAGGCGCGCCCCGGCCTGTTCCACGACCAGCACCTCCTCCTGGGCTCGGTCGACGCGTCCGGTGGCCCGCTCGACGCTCTGCCAGAGCACGGGCAGCAGGGCGGTGCTCGCCCAGACGAATCCGGTGACCGTCCACCGGGCTGGCAGGCCGACCAGCCGGGAGGCCGAGCCGCGTCGGCGAAGGATGAGCTGGAGGACCACCGCCAGTGCCGCGATGAGGTAGCCGACTGTGGCGACCGTGCCCCAGGCCCGGTGCGGCAGCAGCGTCGAGGTGACCGCGGTGATCGCGGCGAAGATGGCCGAGACGGCGTAGAGACCGAGGTCGAGGGCGAGGCCCCCGGCGGCGGTGTCGAGCGTCCGCCAGCGACGGGCGGTCGGGTGGTCGGCGGTCACGGGCGCCAGTCTGGCAGACCGCTCTGCCGGGACCCGGTCAGGCGGGGAGGTGGGGAAGGCGGTCCGGGCGGGACCGGCCGCCCTGGCGGCGGTTCTGGGTCAGCCGGATCACCGCGCCGGCGTCGTGCAGCGGCGGTGCGAGGGCGCCCGGGCGGCCGCCCGAGCCGCGCTGCAACGCCGCGAGGAGAGTGCCGGCGGGCATCGGCCGGGCGAACAGGTGCCCCTGGCCGGCGGTGCAACCCAGCTCCCAGAGGGCCCTTCGTTGCGGTTCGCTCTCCACCCCCTCGGCCACCACGTCAAGGTCGAGGCTGCGGCCCAGGTCGAGGGTGGAACGGATGACGGCGGCGGCCTCCGCCGAACTCTCCATCGTCGTCACGAAGCTGCGGTCGATCTTCAGCTCGTGCACGGGGATCCGGGAGAGCAGGGAGAGCGAGGAGTAGCCGGTGCCGAAGTCGTCCAGCGCCAAACGGACGCCCTCGTCGCGCAGCCGGCTCAGCACCCGGTCCACCACGTCGAGCTGGCTGAGCGTCAGCGTCTCGGTCAACTCCAGCACCAACCGGTCCGGCGGCAGGTCGTGGGCGCGCAGGTGGGCCAGCACCGAGCCGGGGAAGCGCGCGTCGAGCAGGCTGCGCGGGGACACGTTGACCGCGACCGGCACGTCGAAGCCGGCGTCGCGCCAGCCGGCCGCGGCGATCAACGCCTGGTCGAGGATCGCCTCGGCGAAGGCCGGTAGCAGCCCGGAGCGCTCCACCGCCTCCAGGAAACGCAGCGGATCGATCATGCCGTGGGTGGGGTGGTGCCAGCGGGCCAGCGCCTCCGCGCTGGTCACCTCGCCGGTGCCCAGGTCGACGATCGGTTGGAAGTTGACGACGAACTCGTGGTCGGCGACCGCCCGTGGCAGGTCCCCCCCGAGGGTGAGTCGGCCGAGGTCGGCGGTGTCCCGGGCCGGGGCGTACGTGGAGATCCGTTGACCGGCCCGCTTCGCCTGGTACATCGCCACGTCGGCGCGGCGCAGCAGCTCTGCCATGCCGCCACTGGCCGGGGCGACGGAGATCCCGCCGCTGGCTTCGACGCTGATCCGCATGCCGTCCAGCTCGAACGGTTCGTGCAGCGCGGCGAGCAGCGTCTCCGCCCGGTGCGCGGCGACCGCCGGGGCCGGCAGCCCGCGCAGGAGTACGGCGAACTCGTCGCCGCCGAGGCGGGCCACCAGGTCAGTGGCCTGGGCGGCGCCCCGCAGACGTTCGGCCACCTGTACCAGCACCTGGTCGCCGGCGGCGTGCCCGAGCGTGTCGTTGACCTCTTTGAAGTGGTTGAGGTCGATCAGCACCAGCGCGGTCACCCCGTCCGCGTGTCGCCCGCTCAACTGCTCGGTGCCCTTGTCGAGCAGGTGCCGACGGTTGGCCAGGCCGGTCAGCGCGTCGTGCGCCGCGGCGTACGCGTGCTCGTCGGCGACCCGTGCCAGCTCGGCGTACGCCTGGGCGTTGCGGACCGCCGTGCAGAGCGCGGAGGCGAAGGTACGCAGGGTGTACTGCTCCCGTTCGGAGAGCTGCACCGGGCCGCGGAAGCGCAGCCGCAGCGCGCCGATGTCGACCGAACGGTCGTGGCCCTCCAGCGGCGTGGCGACGATCGTGCCGTCCACGTCGGTGGGCGTGCCGGCCGGTCCGTCGAAGGCGATGCCGCCGGCGTCACCGCGGACGGTGCGGCCACCGTCGCGCAGCTCGATCTCGACCTCGTCGGCGGAGAAAAGCTCGGTGGCCTGGGTGACGGCGTTGGTGAGGACTTTGTCCAGGTCGACCACGTTGAGCGCGTCGGTGGCGCGGGCGAGCCGCTGCCACGCCTGCTGCTCGGTGCGGCTGCGGATATGCGCGGAGTAGGCCAGGTGCAGGCTGAGGACCAGGAACGGAACGGCGAGCAGGAGACGTTGATCCGCCCGAAGGATGATCAGGGTGAAGGCTGCGACCACGAATCGGACGGCGAAGCCGGCGAGCCGTAGGTCCCAGTGGTTACGGAACTGACGGGCGACACGGGTGCCCGACGCCAGCGCGATGACCGGGATGGCCAACAGGTCGTCGAGCACCGCGGCGGCGAGGTACACCGCCCCGAGCAGGATGAAGAGGTCCCACAGGCCCTCTGGCGGCCAGCGCTCGCCGAGGAGCATGACCACCGCAGTCGCGCCACCGGCCACGAGGGTGTGTTTGGCGATGCCGAACGCCGCTTTGATCGCGGTCAACCGGTTGAGGAGCGAGACGCAGGCGATACCGATGCCGGTGGAGAGGATCACCCAGGGTGGTGGGGCCAGGGCGAGCCCGAGAACGATGGCGGTCTCCACCCAGGCGAACGAGAAGGTCGTCGACCGGATGCGGAGCCGCGCCTTGACGACCGCTCCGGAGGCGATCATCAGTATGAGTGCCACGATTGTCGAGACGTCGCCCGCGCTGTCCGGCGCCTTGCGTACCGCCGCGAGAGCAGCGGTTACGGCGACGGCTGTCGCCAGCACCACCAGCACTCCGACGAGGGTCAGCAGGCGGGGGTCGGTGTCCCTTTGACGACGCGTCGTCCGGCTCACTCAACCTCACCCGTAACCCACCGTCGGTGTCCGCTGACGGGCAGCGTACTCCGGTGTGGCTGTGGTGATAAGGACTCAGTCCCATTCGGTGCTACGCATCTGACACCCCTTCAGCGTCGAGGATCTGCATCTGGCTGAAGCTGGACTAGTCCCACTCGGTGCTGTTGCGCATCGTCCCTCCCCCTTCCCGCTCCGTGGCGCCTGTCGGGGCGCCCGTCGTTTGGTAGGGCTGAGAGTAGGAGAGGTGACGTGTGAGAAGGAACAATTAATGTCGGTATGCGCAACATTAGCCAAGCTGAAGCGGATATGTCACTTTGTGTCCGCACTCCTGAGCGGAGCGCTCAACCTTCACGCCGATGCGCGGGGCGGGTCGACCCATTGATGCCATCGCTTGCAGACTGCAATCAGTGTCGCTAACTGCGTAGGCAACTTCATCCGCGCTTCGGTCCCTGGGCGGAGATGAAACGGGTTGTTCGTGAGCAGACATCAGGAGCAGACCACTCCAGTTGAGACTAAGGCCAGCGGCGCTGCCGGGGTGAGTGGGTGACCCTAGGCTTCGTTGTGTGACCGACCGGACACGCGTCATCGTTCACGTAGGGAGGACGGGTGGAGATTCGGGTTCTTGGCGGCCTCTCCGTGCAACTGCCCTCCCGCACTTTGCAGCTGGGCACGCCAAAACAGCAGGCAATCTTCGCGATGCTCGCAGTTCATCCGGGCCAGCTGGTGACGGTGGAGGATCTCATCGATGAGTTGTGGCCCGATCGTCCTCCGCGGTCTGCCGTGGCGAACGTGCGGACCTACGCGGCGAATTTGCGTCGAGGCTTCGAGGCTTTGCAGCCCGGCCAAGGGGTTGTCGCTCGGCAGCGGAACGGCTATCGGCTCGACCTGCGGCCGGATCTGATCGATATCTGCCTCTTCGAGATGGAGCATCGCGCGGGTCGGGACGCCCTCTCGGCCGGAGACCTGGACCAGGCGCGCCACCTGCTGGGCCAGGCCGTGGCCCGGTGGCAGGGCCGGATGCTCGCCGGCATCCCACTCGGGCCCGTGCTGGCCGCCCGCGTGGTGGCCGCCGAGGAGGAGCGGCTGCTCACCACGGAACTCCTCGCTGACGTCCAGTTGAGATCGGGTCGGGATGACCTGGCGATTCCGCTGTTACGGGAGGTCGTCGCCCGTCATCCCCTCCGTGAGCCGGCGTACGTCCTTCTCATGCGTGCCCTGTACGAGCGTGGAGACAATGCGGAAGCACTCGCCGCGTACGAGGAGATCCGTACGCGGCTGGCCACGGAGCTGGGAGTGGGCCCCGGCGGCGATACCCAGGAGTTGCGCCGCACGATCATCACGGCGACATCCCGCCCAATGCCCGCGCGTTCCGTGCGCTCCGGCCCGGTCACACCAGGCATCGACGGCTCGGCGCCCGGGGGTCGGATCAACCCGGTGGATCACCTTCCCCGGGCGGTCACCGACTTCGTCGGGCGGGAGGACGTGTTGGCTCGGTTACTGGTGGAGACCCGGCGGGTCGAGGAGCGTGTTCCGACCGTCCACCTCATCGACGGAATGGCGGGCAGCGGCAAGACCACCCTCGCCGTGCACCTGGCGCGTCAGTTGTCGGCTCGGTACCCGGACGCCAAGCTGTTCATCGACCTGTGCGGCCACGGAGAGAAGACCCGGGTGGATCCGTCGAGCGCGCTGGTCACCCTGCTTCGCCAGCTTGACGTGCCCGCCGATCACGTTCCGGTCGAGTTCGACGCCCGAGTCGAGTTGTGGCGACGTGAGCTGGCCAGGAGAAGGTCCGTCGTCGTCCTCGACAACGCCGCGAGCAGCAGTCAGATCCTTCCCCTCCTTCCGACCGAGCCGACCACCGTCGTGCTGGTGACGTCGCGACGCCGACTCTCCCACCCGGAGGTCGGGCCGTCGCAGACCCTGCCCGTCATGACACCTGAGGAAGGTGTGGATCTGCTGGCCTTCAGCGTGGGCCGGGACCGGGTCGACGCCGAGCCGCAGGCGGCCGCTGAGGTGGTTCGGCGGTGCGGGTACCTGCCATTGGCGATCCGGTTGGCCGGAGCCCGACTGGCGCATCGGCGCGGTTGGCGGCTGGGGCAGCTCGCCGAACAGATGGCTGCCGGCCCGCCGGCGCTGCGTCATCTGGCCGGGGAGGAAAGTACGGTGGCGGGCGCCTTCGCCGCTTCCTACGAGCCGCTGCCGGCCCCGATCAGGCGAGTCTTCCGTCTCCTGAGTCTGTATCCCGGAAATCGGCTCAGTCCGCCGGTCGTCGCCGCGCTGACCGGTCTGCCGATGGAGGAGGCACACGCGGCGCTGGACGAACTCGTCGACCGGAACCTGGTGGAGGACATCGACTCCGAGCGATACCGACTGCACGATCTCGTCCGCCAGTACTCCGCCGAGCTCTGCTCCCGCATCGATCCACCGGCCGACCGGAGGCAGGCGCTGCATCAACTCTTCGAGGTCACGCTCGAAGCGGCCCTGATGGTCGCCGTGTCGCTGGAGCCGAGCGGCATCGTCAGTGCCCAGGTCACCTTCGCCCCGTCCGGGCGACCCGAGCTGGCCAGGGCCCTCGGGGAACGGAACGTCGAATGGTTGGAGGCCGAGCGGACGGATCTGGTGACAATGGTCGTCTCGGCGCGCGAGCTGGGCTTCCACCAGCACTCGTGGCAACTGGCTCGCGCACTCTGGCGGTTCTGCTACATCCGCGGGTATTTCGAGGACATCATCCTGACTCACCGGCAGGCGATGGCGGCGGCGGAAGCCACCGGGGACGCTGACGCGCTGGCGGTGATCAACAACTATTTGGCCTCTGCCTACGTGCGGACCGGCGATAATCGGAAGGCCCTGCATCACCTGACCCGTGCTGTCGCTCTCTCCCAGAACTCCCGGGACCGGCTGAGCACGGCGCGATACCGATCCAACCTCGGCGCCGTCTACTGGTGGAGCGGCAAGCTGACCGAGGCGGTCGCGGTCGGGATGGAGAGCCTGCGCGACTACAAGGGGTATGGCAATGTCGGAGTGCCCCTGGTGCTGCCCAATATCGGTCTGGCGCTGACGGCGCTGGGTCGCCACGACGAGGCGCTGCGGCTGCATCGTCTGCACCTGGCCTGGGCCCGGACGAACTCCGAGGACTTTCACATCCTCAACGCCCTCAGCCACATCGGTGCGGTACGGGTGCGAATGGGTCACTTTCCGCAGGCGATCCGGATCCTCACGGCCTCCCTGGCGATGCGTGACCGGACCGGCCACCGGTATGCCGAGGCCGAGGTGCGCAACGACCTCGGGATCGCGTACCGCGGTCTCGGCCGGCTGGTGGCGGCCCAGCAGGAGCACGAGGCGGCTCGGCGACTGGCGGTCGGTTCGGGGGAACGGCACGTCGAGGCGGCGGCGTTGAACGAACTCGGTCGTACCCTGCGGGCCCAGGGGCGAGGTGGCGAGGCGGTCGAGATGCACCGGGCGGCGTTGCGGTTGGCCACCCGGATCGCACACCCGCACGAGCAGGGGCGCGCCCTTGCCGGCCTCGCCGAACACTTCGCCCGCGTCGACCCGACGGAGGCACGACGCCACTGGGAGCGAGCGTTGGCGATCTTCCAACGGATGGGCGTCCCGGAGCGCTTCGAAGCCGAACGTCGCCTCGCCGAGTTGGGCGAGACTCCCGTGAACGCGGAGGCTTGACCTGCCCGGACGGCCCTTATCGATTTCTTATCGCCGTGCCCGGTAGCTTGTCGGCCGTATCGGCGAACGGGGGAGGTTCTGCCCACGGGCAGAACCGGGTCGTCGACACACGCCCGCTGCCAGGTCCCCCCCCAGCGACCTCGGCTGCGGTGGGTGGTGAGGGAGGAGCGGCATACGGCCGGCGCGTCGGCAGCACCCGACGTGGCCGGCTCGGGCGCCGCTCCTTCCGAGCACCCGTCGTGCCGCACCGATAGGCTCGGCACCGTGACCGAACCCGCGCAGCTCAGCCACGTCGACCGCGCCGGTGCGGCCCGCATGGTCGACGTCTCCGCCAAGCCGGTGACCGGCCGGCTGGCCGTCGCCGCGGGCCGCCTTCGGACCACACCCGAGGTCGTCGACCTGCTGCACCGCGACGGCCTGCCCAAGGGTGACGCTCTGGCCGTCGGTCGGCTGGCCGGGATCATGGGCGCCAAACGCACACCGGAGCTGATCCCGCTCTGCCACCCGATCGCCCTGCACGGCGTCACCGTCGACCTGCGGCTCACTGTCGACACCGTGGAGATCACCGCCACCGCCCGCACCGCGGACCGGACGGGAGTCGAGATGGAGGCACTCACCGCGGTCGCCGTCGCCGGTCTCGCCCTTGTCGACATGGTCAAGGCGGTTGACCCGGCGGCGTCGGTGGAGGCGGTCCGGGTGCTTCGCAAGGAGGGCGGCAAGACCGGCGAGTGGGTCCGACCGGAGGACCGGCCGTGATCCGGGCCCGGGTGATCGTCGCGTCGAACCGGGCCGCGGCCGGCGTCTACGCCGACACCAGCGGTCCACTGCTCGCCGCCGGCCTGCTCGACCTGGGCTGCCAGGTCGACGAGCCGGTGGTGGTGCCCGACGGCGAGCCGGTCGGCGCGGCCTTGCGAGACGCCCTCGCCGACGGCATCGACGTGGTGTTGACCAGCGGTGGCACGGGGGTCACCCCGACAGACCGGACACCGGACGTGACCCGGGGTCTGCTGGATTACGAGATCCCCGGCATCGCCGAGGCGATCCGCGCGCACAGTCGCGACCGGGTGCCCACGTCGGTGCTGTCCCGAGGGCTGGCCGGCGTGGCCGGCCGGATGCTGGTGGTCAACCTGCCCGGCTCGACCGGCGGTGCCCGGGACGGGCTGGCCGTCCTCGGGCCGATCCTCGCGCACACCGTCGACCAACTTCGCGGCGGAGACCACTGACCGGTCCGCGCCCAGACCCGGCGGGTGTCGGTCCGTCCCGATAGGCTCGGCCGGTGAGCACGGAAACCGCACCAACCGCGGACCGGGTCGCCGCGCCCCCGCCGGCCGGGTGGGAGGAGGCGCGCTCCCGCGTCTACGCAGTCGGCCTGGCCGCCGCGCTTCCCACCCTCTCCCGGCCACTGACCGACACCGACGGGCTGACCCTGGCCGAGCCGCTGACCGCCCGCACCGACCTTCCCGCCTTCCCCACCTCCAGCGTGGACGGCTGGGCGGTGCGCGGCGGCGGCCCCTGGCGCGTCGTCGGCCGGGTGCTGGCCGGCAACACTCCCGCGCCGCTCAGCGAGGACGGCACGACCGTCGAGATCGCGACCGGTGCGATGGTGCCCGAAGGCGCGACCGCCGTGCTGCGCGTCGAGGAGTCCACCACCACCGACGGCCTGGTCAGCGGCACGCCCCGCCAGACGCCGGAGTGGCGGCAGCCGGGCGAGGAGGCGTCCGCCGACGAGGAGCTGCTGCCGGTCGGCACGCCGATCGACCCGGCGGTGATCGGCCTGGCGGCGTCCTGCGGGCACGACACCCTGCGGGTCCGGCGGGCGCCGCGCGCCGCGCTTCTGGTCTTCGGCGACGAACTGCTCACCGCGGGTCCCCCCGCGGCCGGCCGGGTCCGGGACGCGCTGGGGCCGGCGGTGCCCGCGTGGCTGCGCCGGTACGGCTGCCAGATCCGTCCGGCCGACGTGGTCGGCCCCGTGGCCGACACGCTGCCCGCGCACGTGGCTGCCCTGCGCGCGGCGCTGACCAACGCCGACCTGGTCTGCACCACGGGCGGCACGATGCACGGCCCGGTCGACCACCTGCACCCGGCGCTCGAAGCGCTCGGCGCCGACTACGTGGTCAACACGGTGGCGGTCCGGCCCGGCTTCCCGATGCTGCTGGCCCGGGTGGCCGGCGCCGACGGGCGGGTCCGGTTCGTCGCCGGGCTGCCGGGCAACCCGCAGTCCGCCATCGTCGCGCTGGTGTCGCTGGTCGCCCCGCTGCTCGCCGGCCTCCAGGGCCGTCCGATGCCGGTTCTGCCGCAGGCCACGTTGGCCGAGGCGGTGCCCGGTCGTGGCGAGCACACCCACCTGGCGCTGGTCCGGCTGGACCGGGCGGCCGGCACCGCGTTCCCGGTGCGGCACGTCGGCTCGGCGATGCTGCGTGGCCTGGCCGGCGCGGACGGGTTCGCGGTCATCCGGCCGGGCACCAGCGGCGATCCGGGTGACCGGGTGCCGATCGTGCCGCTGCCGCTGCTGACCGGGGAGCGTGCGTCATGACGGCGCCGGCGCTCACCTTCGGCCAGGTCACCGACCAGCCGCTGGACCTGGCCGCGCACGAGGCGGCGGTCGCCGACCGGCGGGCCGGCGCGGTGGTCTCCTTCCAGGGTGTGGTCCGCGACCACGACCACGGGCGGGCCGTGGTGAGCCTGGAGTACGAGGGGCACCCGAGTGCCGAGCAGGTGCTCCGCGAGGTGGCCGCCGAGATCGCGGCCGAGCCCGACGTCTACGCGGTGGCCGTCTCGCACCGGGTCGGCCCGCTGGCGATCGGTGACGTGGCGCTGGTCGCCGCCGTGAGCACCGCGCACCGCGCGGCGGCATTCGAGGCCTGCGCCCGCCTGGTGGACGAGGCCAAGGCACGGCTGCCGATCTGGAAACGGCAGGTCTTCGGCGACGGCACCGAGGAATGGGTCAACTGCCCCTGACTGCTCAGCGTCGGCCGTTGACCAGCACGTTCCGCGCGAGTCGATCGCCGTAGAACGCCGGCTCGGCGCCCGGGCGCCAGGGCAGCGCGGCGACCAGCACGATCAGCGCGAGCGCGAGCGAGTTCTCCATCAGCGCGCCGAAGAGACCGTCCTGATAGTGCGACATCTCGGGCAGCTGGTGCTCGTACGGCCAGATCGGGGAGATCAGGAACAGCAGGTAGAGCCCGATCGCGGCGACGCCGTGCCGGAGCCCGGTCAACGTCGGGTACCAGATCGGCGGGCGGAGCCCGTTGACCCCGGTCAGGCCGCCCAACGCCAGGCCCTGGCCACTGCGCGAGGTCAACCCCCGGCTCGCCTCCCGGCGGCGCACCGCCGCGTCGGCCAGCACGATGATCGCCGGAACCACCCAGACCAGGTGGTGCGTCCAGGAGATCGGACTGATCACGTTGGCGGTCAGACCGACCAGCGTGAACGCGGTCAGTTCGTCACCGTCGGCGCGGGAACTGGCCGCCCGGGACAGGCCCAGCGCCAGGATCAGCACCGAGAAGGAGAACCAGAGCAGACCGGGGGTCTCGATCGAGTCGTACAGCCGGGCCAGCAGACCGGCGAGCGACTGGTTGGGCGTCATGTCCGCCGCGCCGACCCGCTCGGTCTGCCAGAGGACGCTGCCGAAGTAGGCCCGCGACTCGTCGCCGACGATCGCGAAGGTCCCCACCGTCACGCCGATCGTGGTGCCGATCGCGGTGGCCGCCACCCGCCACTGGCGGGTGACCAGCAGGTAGGCGATGAACAGCGCCGGGGTGAGCTTGACCGCGGTGGCCAGGCCGATGCCCGCGCCGGCCCAGGCGCCGCCGTAGAGGAAGCGCAGCAGGGGGCCGTCGGTCGCCGCGTAGTGGGTGCCCCGGCGGGAGCGCCACCGCAGCCCGATCAGGTCGGCCATGATCAGCGCGAACAGCAGGATGTTGACCTGGCCGTAGCCGAGGGTCTCCCGGCCCGGTTCGATGGCCACCGCGAGCGGCACCGCCAGGGCCACGGTGAACCACAGCGGCCAGGCCAGCCGGTCCACGATGGGGCGGAGCAGCCCCGCCAGCACCAGCGCCAGCGCCGCGATGCTGGCCAGAGCGTTGACCATCCCGGCGGCGCCGATCGGCAACTGTGCCATCGGCAGCATGACCAACCCGGCGAACGGCGGATAGGTGAAGCCGAGAGTTGTGCCCGGCGCGATGAACTCGTAGAGCTCGTGACCGCTCGCCCACCACACCACCGCGCCGTGGTAGATCTTCATGTCGAAGAAGTTGTACGGCCGCCCGAACGCGCCGATGGCCAGCCATGCGGCGTAGGCGACGGCGGCCACGATGCCACCCCGTACGACATTCGCGCGATCGATCCCGCGCGCCACGCGTTGGATTTGGGCGAGGCGGTCCGCCCGTCTACCGACAGTCGTCGGCATGGCGTGGCCACCCCCGTACCAAGATCGTCCTACCCGTCCAGGTCCTGCACGGAGCCTAGAACGGCGCCTCACGTCAGTGCCTCCCGCGTTATGCGACCGTGTCCGATCCCACACATGTTTTTGACATTTCCACCGCGTTAACGCCTACCGGGCGGTTCAGGTAATTCGTCGCCTTAGCGGGGGTGGGGGTGATGGCGGAACGGATCGAGGCAGGTCAACCCGGAAGTCGACGCGCGGTGGAGGCGGACCGGACGGCGATCCGGGCCTCCCGTCGGGCGGTGCGGACGGCGCGCTGCATCGAACGTCGAGAGTGGCCGATGCGATGACCGGTCCGCCACCGTAGACCCGGCTTGCCTCCGGTGTCGGCCGCGGCGAGCAGCAGGCCGCCGAAGAGGCCCAGGTTCTTCAGAGCGTGAACCTGATTGTTGTTCCGGGCCACCGGGTCGTCGTTGTTCCAGAAGGGATGCCCGGCGATGGTGACCGGCACCAGCGTGCCGGCGAGGACCAGCGCGGCAGGTCGGCTGAACCGCCCGGTAGCCAGCATCAGCCCGGCGCTGACCTGCACCGCGGCATTGAGCCGGATCAGCGTCTTGGTGTCGGTGGGGAAGTTCGGATGCGCCTTCTGCAACATCGGCGCGACCTTGTCGGTCACCGGCTTGGCCGCCACCGCCAGCCGGTCCGGGCTACGGAAGTTGCGGTACCCGCTGACCACGAAAATGCCGCTCAGCATGGCGCGGGCAAGGGAGCGTACGGGCTTCATGGATCAGTCATACCCCGTCACGGCGTTTGCTACCCCGGCAACCGCCGGATCCGGATCGGTGGCCGTACACATGCGCCACGCCGATTCGAGCGACCATCGCTGATGGAACGGCCGACACGGGTAACGTCGCGCGGGTGACCACGCTGCGGCTGCGACCCGAGGACACGGCCGACACCGGCCCGGTGCGTCGGGTGCTGGCTGGCGCGTTCGCCCGGCCCGACGTGGCAACACCACCGGAGGTGAGCCTGGTCGACGAGCTGCGCGGCACCGACGCCTGGCTGCCGGAGCTGGCGATGGTCGCCGAGTACGGCGGCGAGGTGGTCGGGTACGCGCTGCTCACCCGGGTGCGGGTGCGACCGGAGCGGGGCAGCGACGCGCCCGCTCTCGCGTTCGGCCCGGTGGCGGTCGCTCCGCACCGGCAGCGGCTGGGGCACGGAACGGCGGTGGTACAGGCGGCTCTGGACGCCGCCACCGAGCTGGGCGAGCGCCTGGTCGTGGTTCTGGGTGATCCCGCCTTCTACCGCCGGTTCGGCTTCGGCCCCGCCGGCGAGCTGGGCCTGACCAGCCCGTGGGCCGGTCTCGGGGAGCCGTGGCAGGCGTTGGTGCTGCCGCCGTCCACCAGCGAGGAAGGGCCACCGCCCTCCGGCGAGGTCCTGTTTCCGGTGCCCTGGTCCCGGGTCTGACCGCGCCGGACCACGGTGCCCGTCAGGCGGGCTGGGTGCGCAGGTACCGGCCGAAGTGCGGAACGGTAAAGGCCACAGTGCCCCGCTCACCGGAGTAGATCAGCCCCTTCTTGATCAGCGCGTCGCGCGCCGGGGAGAGGCTGGCCGGCTTGCGACCGAGGGCACGGGCGATCTCCGCGGTGGGCACCGCGGCGTCCATGTCGTCCCGGACCGGAGCGCCGGACTCGCCCTCCACCAGGGACAGCGTGGCCATGGCCCGCATGTACTCGCGCTCGGCGGGCGTCGCCCGCTCGAACCGGGAGCCGAAGAAGCCGACCGCCAGCTCGGCCTCCGCCTCGGGCGCGGCCACCCGGACGTCGGCGGCGGTGATCGGCGAGCGCGGAGCGTGGTCCCAGGTCGCCTTCCCGTACGCCTGGACGAAGTAGGGGTAGCCGCCGGACTTCTCGTAGAGAAGGTCGAGCGCCTTCTGCTCGTACTCCACCTCCTCGCGTTCGGCCGGCGCACACAGCGCCTGGTCGGCGGCGATCCGGTCGAGCCGGTCGATGCGCTGGTAACGGAACAGCCGCTCGGAGTACGACTTCGCGGCGCTGAGCACGGCCGGCAGGTGCGGCAGGCCGGCGCCGACGACGATCAGCGGTGCGCCGAGCTGGGACAGCTCGTGGCAGGCGGCGCAGAGCGCCGACACGTCCTCCGGGCCGAGGTCCTGCATCTCGTCGATGAAGACGGCGATGCCGGTGCCCACGTCGCTGGCCACGGCGGCGGCGTCAGTGAGCAGCTCGACCAGGTCGATCTCGATGTCGCCGGAGTCGGCCCGACCACTCGCCGCGGGTACGTCGATCCCGGGCTGCCACCGGTCGCGCAGTTTCGGGGCGGCCCCGCCCCGACCGGCCGGGGCGGACCGCTGGGCGAACGCCTTGAGGACTCCGAGGAAGGCGTCGATCCGGTCGGGCGCGCGGTGCCGGGGTGCGAGCTCCCGGACCGCCATGTGCAGCGCGGCGGCGACCGGGCGGCGCAGGGACTGATCCGGTCGTGCCTCGATCTTGCCGCTGCCCCAGAGCCGGTTGATCGCCTGCGAGCGGAGGGTGTTGAGCAGGACGGTCTTGCCGACCCCGCGCAGGCCGGTGAGCATCAGGCTGCGTTCGGGGCGACCTCGGGCGATGCGCTCCAGCACGATGTCGAAGACGTCCAGCTCCCGCCCCCGCCCGGCGAGTTCGGGCGGGCGCTGACCGGCGCCCGGTGCGTACGGGTTGCGGACCGGATCCACGCATCGCACAGTATCGGGCCCTCTAGCTGAGGGGCTAGATATGGATAGATGGGCCTACCGGCGTGTCGGGGCCGTCGACAACAAACTAGGGCTGTCTAGCGTGGACGCTAGACAGCCCTAGTTTTGCCTACCGGCTACCGCTTCTTCAGGCAGAGCACGTAGTCGAACAGGTCGACCGAGTTGTCGTGTACGTAGTTCGCGGTGGCCTGCGGCGCGAGCGTCTCGCACCGGTTCCCGTCGCTCGTTGCCGGAATCCGCAGCAGCACCTGGTAGGTGTTGGGGCCGCACGGCACCTTGCGCAACTCCGCGTCGTCCTCGGTGCCGTCGTTGACCACGCAGTCACCCTTGGCGAACTCGTCCTCGCTCGGGCTGGGCGCGGCCGAGGTCGGCGCGTCGCTGGGCAGGACGGGCGGCACGGCCGGCGCGGTCACCGACGGCGCGGGCGCCGCGTTGCTGTCGGCGTCCACGGCCCTCCAGACCGCCCAACCCGCCAGGCCGAGGCACGGGCAGAGCAGGAGCAGCACCACCAGCGCGATGATCAGGGCGACCTTCCGGCCGGTCTTGTTCGCCGGTGGAGCGGGCGGCATCCAGTACCCGCCGGGTGCCGGCGGGCCCCACGGCCCGCCCGGCTGCGCAGGCATTGGACCGGCCGGCGGGAACGGACCGGGCGGCGGCGGGTAACCGGCTCCGGAACTGGGCGGCGGGTAGCCGGCCCCGGGGGCCGGCGGCGGGTAACCCGGGCCCGAGGTCGGCGGCGGACCCCACATGGGCGCGGTGGGCGGCTCCGCGCCGGCCGGCGGTGGGCCCCACTGCTGCCGGGTCGGGTCGTCCGACGGCGGGCCGTCGGCGCCGGTCGCCGGGCGCTGGTACGGGTCGTCCGGCTGCCCGGCACCCGGTGGTCCGTAGGTTGTCATGTCATCCCCAGGGTGGCTGGCGTCAGCGCTGCTTCAGGCAGAGGACGAAGTCGAGGGTGTCCAGCTCGCTGTCGAAGAAGTACCAGTTGGTGTAGCCCTCGACCTTGGCGCACTTGGCCTCGGCGTCCCGCTCACCGCTGGTCGCGCCGTCGATCCGGCGCAGCACCTCGTACGACTTCGGGGCGCAGCCGCTGATCAGCAGCTTGGGCTTGCCGCCGGCCGCACCCTCGTTGCGGACGCACTGGCCCACCTTCACGAACCGCGGGTCGGCCGACGACTCGGGCGCTGCGGCGCTCGGTGCCGGCCCGGCCGGGTCGACCGCGTCCGCGCTGGGCTCTTCGGCGATGGCCGAGCCGGTCGGCGCGGTCACCGGGGCGGGATCGTCCGGACCGCTGAGGAACCAGAACGCCCCGCCACCGGCCACCACCAGCAGCAGCACGACGGCCAGCACCGCGATCAGCGGACCTCGACCACGCCCACCCGGAGCCGGCGCGGGGTCTCCGCCGTACGGACCGTCGTCGGGCCGGTACGACTCCCCACCGCCGTACGCCGGGACCGGCCGGTACGACCCGCCACCGTAGGTGCTTCCCGACTCGCCGTAGCGCGTCTCAGGCCCGCCGCCGTAGGGCGCCGCGACCGCGCCGCCGTAGGGCGCGTCGTCGTAGGGCCCGGGTCGCCCCTGGTGCGGCGACGGGTACGACTGCACCACCGGCGGGTAGGGCTCGTGCGAGGGCGGGTAGGGCTGTTGGGCCGGTGGGTAGGGCTGCTGGGGTGGCCGTCCGGGCGTCTCGTCGGGTCGTTGCCCACGCCACGGTCCCGGGACGCCGCCACCCGGTGGTCCGTAGTTCGTCATGCCGCCCTCCTGCACAAGTGAGAGGCCGGCCACCAATGCGCGACGCCGACTCCGTGGTCACCGTAGCGTGGTCCACCGATGAGCTCACCTCCACCGAGTGCCGCCGCCCTGGCCAACCGCCGCGCCGGCACCGCGCCGACCTTGATCTGGACCGCGTTGATCGTGGTCTACCTGCTCTGGGGCTCCACCTATCTGGGCATCCGGATCGCCGTGGAGACGCTGCCACCGTTGACGTCGGCCGCCCTGCGGTTCGTCGTCGCCGGTGCGGTGCTGGCGGTGGTGTTGCGCCTGCGCCGGGGGCCGGGCGCGTTGCGGGTGGAGCGCCGACAGCTCGCCTCCGCCGCGCTGATCGGGGCGCTCCTGCTCGCCGGCGGCAACGGGCTGGTGGTGCTCGCCGAGTCCGGGCCGCCCGGAGTGGCGTTGCCGTCCGGGATCGCCGCGCTGCTGGTGGCGACCGTGCCGCTGCTCGTGGTGCTGCTGCGCTCCGCCGCCGGGGACCGACCCCCCGTCTGGACGTTCGCCGGGGTCACCCTCGGCTTCGTCGGTCTGGTCCTGCTGGTGCTGCCGGCCGGCGGTTCGGATGCCGTGCCGCTGGTCGGGGCGTTGACCGTAGTCGCCGGGGCCGTCTCCTGGTCGGTCGGATCGTTCCTGTCCGGAAAGATCCGGATGCCCGCCGACCCGTTCGTCGCCACGGTGTACGAGATGGTGGCCGGCGCGCTGGTGCTGGCCGTCGTCGCCGTCGGGCGGGGCGAGCTGCGCGACTTCCACCCGGCCGAGGTCAGCACCCGCTCCTGGCTGGCGTTGGGCTATCTCATGGTGGCCGGCTCGCTGGTGGCCTTCACCGCGTACGTCTGGTTGCTGCACAACGCGCCGATCTCGCTGGTCTCGACGTACGCCTACGTCAACCCGGCGGTCGCGGTGGCGCTCGGCGCGTTGCTGGTGGCCGAGCCGGTCACCCCGCAGGTGCTGCTCGGCGGAGCGGTGATCGTGGCCGGGGTGGCCCTGGTGGTGACCATGGAACGTCCCCGCCGGCCGAACACGGGATCGCGGTCCGGGACCGCGCGCGAGGGCGACCGGCGGTAGCCTCCGGCGCATGTCGGCCGTTGCGCTGGTGCCGGTGGCGTCGCTCGGCGTGCTGGTCGGCCTCGCCGTTCCTGCGCTGGCCGGACGCTTCACCCCTTCGCCGGGGCACCCCCCGAGGCCGTCCCGGCCCTGCCGGTGGGTGTGGCTGAGCCCGGCGGTGACGGGCGTGGTGTTCGTCGGGCTCGCCGTGGCACTGCGTGCCGACCCGGCGCTGCCGGTCTTCCTCGCGGTGGCGTCGGTGGGGCTGGTGCTGGCCGTGGTCGACCTGGCCTGCCTGCGCTTGCCTGATTCGCTGGTCCTGGCCACGGCGCTGCTCGCTCTGGGCGGCCTCTCCGGCGCGGCGCTGCTCGCCGACGATCCCGGACGGCTGCTCGGCGCGCTGGCCGGAGCGGCGGTCGCCGGCGCGGCGCACGTGCTGCTGGCCCTGCTGCCCGGCTCCCGGTTGGGCTTCGGGGACGTGAAGCTCGCCGCGGTCCTCGGCCTGCCGCTCGGCTGGCTGGGTCGGGACGCCCTGCTGGCCGGGTTGCTCCTGCCGCACCTGCTGCACGGCGGCCTGGTGCTCGGCCTGCTCGCCGCGCGGCGGGTACGCCGGGACACCCTGCTGCCCCTCGGCCCGGCGCTGCTCGCGGGCGCCTGGCTCGCCGTGCTCCTCGCCTGACCGCCCCTCCCTTGAGCGGCGCGCCTCAGAGCAGGCCACTGGTCCGGTCGGGGCGGGCCGCAGGCCGCCGCGACGGGAGCGGGATCTCAAATGAGGCGGAGCTGGCGGTCCTTCGGCCGGCGCGGCTCGGCCTCGCCGAACCGTTCGAACAGCCCCGGATCGATCGCGCCGAGGAATGGCGACGGCGCACAGTCGCGCTCGACGCCGTGGCGGACACGGCGTGCGGCGTGCGTGACGTACAGCCGATCCTGCGCGCGGGTCAGGCCGACGAAGAAGAGCCGTCGCTCCTCGGCGACCGCATCCTCGTCGGGTGTCGAGCCCGGCCAGCGCAGCGGTAGCAACCCGTCCTCCGCGCCGACCAGGAAGACCACCGGGAACTCGAGGCCCTTCGCGGCGTGCAGCGTCAGCAGGGTGACCGCCTCCGCCCGCGGGTCGAGCGCGTCCACCTCGGCTCCGGTGGCCAGCTGCGACAGGAACGTCTCCAGGTCGTCGCCGCAGCGTCGGGCCAGCGGGGTCAGCAGATCCACCGCAGAGCGGACGTCCTCGGGACGGCCCACGCCGGCACCGTCCAGGGTCGGCACGGCGAAGCGCTCCGCGACGACCTGGCCGGCCAGCCGCACCCGGGCGGCCAGCGAGCCGGCCAACCCGTCGGCGTGCCGCAGCTCGCGGGCGATGGCCGCCACTCCGGGCCGGTCCCGCAGCCGGTCGTGTGAGCGTTTCTGCACCGGAATGTTGGCCCGGGCCAGGGCGTCCACGATCGGCGCGGCCTGCGCGTCGGTGCGGTAGAGCACTGCGATGTCGGAGAACGACAGCGTGGTGGACCGCCCGTCGATCCGACCCGAGTCGAGCGACCGGTGGGACAGCCCGCCGACCAGTTCGTCCACCGTACGGACCACGAAGTCGGCCTCCTCGGCGACGGACGCCGCAGGATAGCGGCCGACCAGCGGCGCCTCCGGATCGAGCCGGGCCGGGTCCAGCCGTCGGCCCCGAACCAGCGAGGACGGCGCGATGGCCTGCACGGCGGCGGCCAGGATAGGAGCCGAGGAGCGGTAGTTGCGGTTGAGCCGGACCAGCCGGGCGTCGGTGAAGTCCTCGGAGAAGCGCAGGAAGTAGCCGACGTCGGCACCCCGGAACGAGTAGATCGCCTGGTCCGGGTCGCCGATCGCGCAGAGGTTGCCGTCGGCCGGGCTGAGCAACCGCAGCAGCTCGTACTGCACCGCGTCGACGTCCTGGTACTCGTCGACGAAGATCCACCGCCAGCGGTCCCGGTACCGCCCGACCAGCTCCCGGTCAGCCCGCAGCAGCTCCACCGGCAGGCTCACCAGCTCGTCCAGGTCAACCAGATCCTGCTTGCGCAGCAACGCGGTGTAGCCGGACGGGTCGTCGCCGGCCTCCGACCGGGCCGCCGCCCGCTCGGCGTCGTCGGCGATCCGGAAGTTCACCGGCAGGCCCGCCGCGTCGGCATTCTCCCGCAGGATGCTCAGCCCGAGCGCGTGGAAGGTGCCCACTGTGACGTCCTCGGCGACCGGGCCGAGCAGGCCGTCGAGGCGGTGCCGCAGCTCCTCGGCGGCCCTGCGGGTGAACGTGATGGCAAGGCAGTGCTCGGGGAAGACGTTCAGCTCCGCGCAGAGGTACGCGATCCGGTGCGTCAGCGTCCGGGTCTTGCCGGTGCCCGGGCCGGCCACGATCAGCAGCGGGCCGCCGGGCGCGGACGCGGCCACCCGCTGCATCGCGTCCAACCGGTCCAGCAGGCCGGTGCCGACCTCCTCCATGCCCGCGAGCATCGGCTCGAACGGCTCGTGCGGTGACGGCGGCGATGCGATCGGTGGGGCGGGTGGCGGGGCCACCTTGCGCTTCGGTTCCGGCTTCGCCGCCGCCGGGCGCCTGGCTGCCGCCCGGGCTGCCGGCTCCGCGGGCTTCCGCTGCGCCGGCAGCGGTACGTCGAACAGCGTCTCCTGCGCCGTGCCGGCGCTGCCGCCCAGCTCCGCCGGGTCGAAGAGGGTGATCACGCCGTACTCGCCGTCGTAGCCCGGCACCCGGCGCACGTCGCCGCGCCGCAGCCGCCCGATGCCCTCGGCGAGCAGCTCGCCGCCTGCCTGCGCGATGTCGGTCAGCGGCGTCGTGGTCAGGATCTCCAGCTCGGGGCCGAGCGCGGCGAGCAGTTCGTTGAGCCGCCCCTCGACCTTCTTCGACCGGGCGCCCACCCTGTTGATCTCACCGAGAATCTCGGCCAGCGGCACCAGGTGGGTGACCTCCCGGGCGTGCGCCGGCCGGTGCCCCTCCGCTCGGTCAGCCAGCTCCTCGATGCGGCTGAGCACGCCCACGGTGAGCGGCTTGCCGCACTCGGGGCAGCGTCCGTCCGCGGCCCGGGTCCGCTCGGGGGACCAGTTGATCCCGCACAGCCGGTGCCCGTCCGCGTGGTACTTGCCCTCCTCGGGGAAGAACTCGATGGTGCCGGCCAGGCCATCGCCGGTCCGCAGGGCCTCCCGGACGGCGAAGTAGTTCCGCTCGGCGGTCAGCACGGTCGCCTCCCGGCCCAGCGCCGGCGGGGAGTGTGCGTCCGAGTTGGAGACCAGTTGGTAGCGGTCCAGGCTGCCGACCCGCCAGTTCATCGCCGGGTCGGAGGAGAGGCCCGTCTCCACGGCGAAGATGTGCTCGGCCAGGTCGGCGTAGCAGTCGGCGATCGCGTCGAAGCCGGATTTCGAGCCCAGCGCGGAGAACCACGGCGTCCAGATGTGCGCCGGAATCAGGTATCCGTCCGGGCTCGCCTCCAGGGTGATCTCCAGCAGGTCGCGGGAGTCCAGGCCGAGGATCGGCCGGCCGTCGGAGCCGAGGTTGCCGATCCGGCCGAGCGCGGCGTTGAACCGGGCCACCGCGTCCAGGTCGGGCAGGTAGATCAGGTGGTGCACCTTGCGGGTCCGGTCGTCCCGCTTGTAGATGGTGGAGATCTCCACGCTCAGCATGAACCGGACCGGATCCGTCTCCGCCGTGCCGGCGAGTCTGGGCGGCAGCCGGCGGGCGATGTCCCGCTCCGCCTCCGGGTCGAGCCGGTAGAGCCCCGGTTCGGCCGGGCGCAGCGTGTCCCGGAGGTGGTCGTACCAGGCGGGGTGGGTGAAGTCACCGGTGCCGAGCAGGGCGATGCCCTTGCGCCGGGCCCACCAGGCGAGGTTCGGCAGGGTGAGGTCGCGGCTGCACGCGCGCGAGTACTTCGAGTGGATGTGCAGGTCCGCGACGAATGGCGGGAGGCCACCGGGGGGTACGGCGCTGAACGGGGGCACGCCGCATCCTGTCACGCCCGCCGCGCCGGCCGCCGGCCGCCACGCGCGGACGTGACGTCCGCTATGCCGAGCGCAGCTCGACCAGACTGATCTGCGGTTCGGCCCCGACCCGGACCGGCGGACCCCAGAAGCCCGCGCCGTTGGTCACGTAGACCTTGGTGCCGTCGACCTCGCCGAGCCCACTGACCACCGGCTGTTCGAGCCGGACGGCCAGGTTGAACGGCACCACCTGCCCGCCGTGGGTGTGCCCGGACAGTTGCAGGTCGACGCCGTACCGGGCCGCCTCCTTCGCCTGCACCGGCTGGTGCGCGAGCAGCACCACCGGGCGGCTCGGGTCGCGGCCACCGAGGGCGGCGGCGAAGTCCGGCCCGGCGGCGAGGCCGGTGCCCGTGCCCGAAAGGTCGTTGACGCCGGCCAGGTCGAGTACGCCGCCCCGCGCCTGGATCTCCTGCCGCTGGTTCTGCAGCACCCGCAGGCCGAGCCGGTCCACCTCCTGGACCCACTCCTCCACACCCGAGTAGTACTCGTGGTTGCCGGTGACGAAGAAGCTGCCGTAGCGGGAGCGCAGGCCGCGCAGCGGCGCGGCTGCCGATCCCAGCTCGGCGACCGAACCGTCGACCAGGTCACCGACGACCGCGACCAGGTCCGCGTCGAGGCGGTTGATCGCGGCGACGATCCGCTCGGTGTGCGCCCGGCCGCGCAGCGGCCCGAGGTGGATGTCGGAGACGGTGGCGATGCGCAGGCCGTCCATGCTGCGCGGAAGCTTGCCGAGCGGGATCTGCACCCGGTCCAGCTGCGGCGGGCCGAGCGCGGTGCGTACCCCGTACCCCGTGATGCCGGTGGCGGTGAGGCCGGCGAAGATGGCTGCACCGCGGGCCAGCAGCAGCCGGCGTGCCGGGTCGTGGTCGGGTGCACGGACCGCGCTGGCGGCCGGCGGGTCGGTCGGCCCGGCGGCGCCGACCAGCACCGGCTCCGGTGCGGCGGTGGTCGGCTCGACGGCGGTGACCCGGCGGCGCAACACCAGCCGGGTGGCCAGCATCGGCACTTCCAGCACGGCGAGCAGGACCAGCAGGTAGAACATCACCGCGAGCCAGAGGTAGCCCGGCCAGGCGAGCCAGTAGAACCCGGCCTGCGTCCCGACGAGGGTGGCCGGCACGAGCAGCGCCAGCACCAGGGCCGCGACGCCGCCGATCCGTCGCAGGCGGCCCGGCGTGGTGGTGTCCCGGATCAGCCGCTTCCACAGGTAGAGGTGGATGAGGCCGATGACCAGCGCCAGGACGGCCACGAACCCCAGAACCGCCAACATCTGTGCCTCCCTCAGCCGCCCGCGAACGGGGGCAGGACATCGATCGTGGCCCCGCCTGGCAGGGGTGCCTGCCGATCATGACAGGTCACGCCGTCCACGAGGAAACTCGCCACCCGCAGCACGGCGGCCAACCGGTCACCGTGCCGCTGGGCCAGCTCGGCGGTGAGGTCATCGAGCGACCGACCGGCGGCGACGGCCTCCTCGGAGCGGCCGGCGGCGGCGCGCGCGCCGGCGAAGTAGCGGACCGTCAGCGGCCTCAGGTCCACGTCTCAGCCCCCGATCGCGGACATCGGCCGGGTCGGCTGGAGGAAGGTGGGGTCGTCGATGCCGTGGCCCGCGCGCTTGCCCCACATCGCGGTGCGCCAGCGTCGGGCCAGGTCGTCGTCGTCCGCGCCGGCGCGCAGGGCGGCGCGCAGGTCGGACTCCTCGGTGGCGAAGAGGCAGGCGCGGACCTGGCCGTCGGCGGTCAGTCGGGTGCGGTCGCAGTCGCCGCAGAAGGGGCGGGTGACGCTGGCGATCACGCCGACCCGGGCCGGGCCGCCGTCGACCAGCCAGGTCTCCGCCGGCGCCGCGCCGCGTTCGGCCGGGTCGGGGCTGAGGTCGAAGCGGGTACGCAGGGAGGCGAGGATCTCCTCGGCGGTGACCATCGTGCTGCGGTCCCAGCCGTGCTGGGCGTCCAGTGGCATCTGCTCGATGATCCGCAGTTGGTAGTCGTGGTCGACGGCGAAGCGCAGCAGGGCCGGTGCCTCGTCCTCGTTGACGCCGCGCATCAACACGGAATTGATCTTCACTGGGCTGAGCCCGGCGGCGGCGGCCCCGGCGAGCCCGGCGAGCACCGCGTCCAGCCGGGGGCGACGGGTGAGCTGGGCGAACCGGTCCGGGTCCAGGGTGTCCAGCGAGACGTTCACCCGGTCGAGGCCGGCCGTGCGCAGCGCCGGGGCGAGCCGGTCCAGGCCGATGCCGTTGGTGGTGAGCGAGATCCGCGGGCGGGGCTCCAGCGCGGCGACCGCGGCCACGATGTCGACCAGCCCGGGTCGGATCAGTGGCTCGCCGCCGGTGAACCGCACCTCGGTGACGCCGAGCCGCTCGACGGCCACCCGGACCAACCGGACGATCTCCGTGTCGGTGAGCAGCTCGGGACCGGCCAGCCAGGGCAGCCCTTCGGCCGGCATGCAGTAGGT
Organism: Micromonospora coriariae; assembly: GCF_900091455.1. Taxonomy (NCBI): domain Bacteria; kingdom Bacillati; phylum Actinomycetota; class Actinomycetes; order Micromonosporales; family Micromonosporaceae; genus Micromonospora; species Micromonospora coriariae. The sequence goes on from NZ_LT607412.1 coordinate 2,782,449, forward strand.
GCACCGCAGGTTGCACTTGTCGGTGAGGGACACGCGCAGGTCCCGGGCGACCCGGCCGAACCGGTCGACGAGGACGCCGTCGGTCCGCGGGGTGACGCTCATCTGTCGACCGTAGCGCGCTCGGGCCGGCCCAGGGCGGCGCGGGCATTCTGGACGACGGCATCTCGGTATCCGGCACCGAACAGCGCGGTGTGCACCAGCAGCAGGTGCAGTTGGTGCAGCGGCACCCGGTCGCGCCAGCCGTCGGGGAGCGGCCAGCTTTCCCGATAGGCGGCCAGGGCCCGGGCCAGGTGCGGGATGCCACCGAAGAGCGCCAACTGGGCGAGGTCCGTCTCCCGGTGCCCGCCGTGCGCCGCCGGGTCCACCAGCCAGGCCCGGTCGTCGGCGCCCCAGAGCACGTTGCCCGGCCACAGGTCGCCGTGGATGCGGGCCGGCGGCTCATTCCCGCCGAGCTCGCCCACCCGGCCGATCACCTGCTCCACCAGAGCGGCATCGTCGCGGCTCAGCGCGCCGGCGTCGACCGATCGCCGCAGGTAGGGCGCGAGCCGCCGCTGGGCGAACCACGTCGACCAGGGACCGTCGTCGGGGGTGTTGTCCTGCTCGAGCGCTCCGATGAAACCGGGCCAGGCCGCACCGAAGGCCGGTGCCCCGGCCCGGTGGAGGTCGGCCAACTCCCGGCCGAAGCGCTCGGCCGCCTCCGGCGTCGGCTCGCCGGGCTCCACCCAGTCGAGCGCCAGCAGGTCGGGCAACGCCACGATCACCTCGGGTACGGCGATCGCGTCGGCCTCGCGCAGCCAGCGCAACCCGGCGGCCTCGGCGGCGAAGAAGCCCTCCGGCACCGGCCGGTCGGCCCGCTCCGGCCAGGACTTGGTGAAGACCGAGTGGCCGTCGTCCAGGGTGAGTCGGGCGGCGGCGCAGATGTGCCCACCGGCGACCGGCGTCTCCCGGATCCGCTGGTGGGTCAGGAACGTCGGCAGGTGTGCCGGGTGCGCGCGCAGATACGCCAGGTCCATCAGCGCACGGTAACCGCTCCCCACGACACAACGGCACCACCCGAACACATCAGGTCGGCCACCGGCGCCACCGGTCCGCTCTGAGCACCTGGAGATGGACGTTGACCAGGGACAATACGGGGAGTGACTGTGGATAAGCCGCGTGTCGTCCACAGGGGCGGCGAAGCCGGGCGAGCCCGTCGCAGGCTCCCCGCATGACCTCGACCGAACGCCCCCGGCTCGCCGTCCGCTCACCCGCCGACCTGCTCGCCGCCGTGCCGTACCTGCTCGGCTTCCACCCCGCCGACAGCGTGGTCGCGGTGGCGCTGCGCGGGCGGCGGATCATCTTCGCCGCCCGCGCCGACCTGCCCGATCCGTCGACCGATCCGGTCGAGCGGGCACGGCACCTGGCCGGGGTGATCCGTCGCCAGGGCGCGGAGGCCGCGACCGTGGTGGGCTACGGGCCGCCGGACCGGGTGACGCCGAGCGTGGACGCGGTGCGCGCCGCCCTGACCGGGGCCGGGCTGGAGGTGCTGGACGCGCTGCGGGTGACCGACGGCCGGTGGTGGTCCTATCTCTGCGCCGAGGTCGACTGCTGTCCGCCCGAGGGCCGGCGCTACGACCCGGCCGCCAACCAGGTGACCGCCTCGGCGGTCTTCGCCGGCCAGGTCGCGCTCCCCGACCGGGCCGCCCTCGTGGCCCAGGTGTCACCGGTCGACGGCCCGGCGCGCGACGCGCTGCGCGCGGCCACCGCGCGGGCCGAGCGGCGACTGGCCGACCTGGTCGAGCAGGCGCCCGCGAGCGATCTGCTCGGCGGCCGGGCGCTGCGCTCTGCCGGGGTTGCGGCGGTCCGTGCGGCGCAACACCGGCAACGGCGCGGCGAACGGCTCGACGACGACGAGGTGGCCTGGCTGAGCCTGCTGCTGACGCATCTGCCGATCCGCGACCACGCCTGGGAACGCACCGATGGCCGTGACCGGGACATCGCCCTCTGGACCGACGTGCTGCGCCGGGCCGAGTCGGAGCTGACCGCCGCTCCGGGCGCACTGCTGGCGTTCGCGGCCTGGCGGGCGGGGCAGGGGGCGTTGGCGGCGGTCGCGCTCGAGCGCACGCTGAGCCTGCACCCCGACTACTCCCTGGCCGTGCTGCTGGACGACCTGCTCCGGCGCGGCGTGCCCCCGTCCGAGCTGGACGGCTGGCCGTCGGTCGGGATGCCCGGCGTGGTCCGCCCTCGCAGGAGGCGCCGACGTGGCAGCCGCTGACCAGCTCGGTAATACCGTCGGTGCTACCGGCTCGACATCGCGGTGCGCCTTGCCGAATCCGGTGGGCTACAGATTCCTGTCGCGGCAACGTTCTCGCTGACCGCGGCCGCGGCCGCACACGAGTTGAGCGAGGCACGCCATGCCCCTGGAAGGATCGCTCTGGTCAACTGACCGGATCATGGCTCGACAGCCCTGCTGGCCTCCGTCGAACGATGTACGCGTTTCTCCTGTTCGCGGCCGACGCGGTGAGGTAGCCGCCACCGAAGAATGATCTGGTGTTCACTCTTCGCCCGGGTACGCCATGACCGCCGGGTTGCTGTTGTCGCTCGCGGGGCTGGCCCTGGTCGACAGCACCAGCATCGGCACCCTCTTCATCCCGGTCTGGTTGCTGCTCGCGCCCGGGACGGTCAACGCCCGGCGGATCCTCGTCTACCTCGGCACCATCGCCGTCTTCTACTTCGCGGTCGGGCTGCTGCTCGCCGTGGGGGGCAGCCGGCTGGCCGACGTATTCGGCGGGGCGCTGGACAACCGGCCGGTGCTCTGGGCACAGCTCGTCCTCGGGGTCGGGCTGTTCGCGCTCAGCTTCCGGTACGACGGCAAACGACGCCCGCGCGGCGGCGGTGTGCTGCGCTGGCGGGACCGGGTCACCGCCGGCGACTCCTCGGCGCGATGGCTGGTGGGGCTGGCGCTACTCGCCGCGCTCGCGGAGATGGCGACGATGCTGCCGTATCTCGGGGCGGTCGGCCTGTTGACCACGTCCGGGCTCGGCGCGGCGGAGATCGTGGGGTTGCTCGCCGGCTACTGCCTGGTCATGGTGCTGCCGGCGGTGCTGCTGCTGGGGGCGCGGATGGCCTGGCCGAGTCTGGTCGAGCCGGTGCTGGTCCGGCTCAACGCCTGGATCGTGCGGCACTCCGGCGGCATGCTCGGCTGGATCCTCGGCATCGCCGGCTTCCTGCTGGCCCGTGACGCCGCGATCCGGTTGGGGCTGTTCGACTAGCTGGCCGATCAGATGGTGACCCGTTCGGGACGGGCGTAGACGTTCATCGTGTTGCCGCGCAGGAAACCGACAAGCGTCATCCCCGCCTCGTCGGCCAGTTCGGCGGCGAGGGTGCTCGGGGCGGAGACCGCGGCCAGCAGCGGCAACCCGGCCATCCACGCCTTCTGGGTCAGTTCGAAGCTGGCGCGGCCGGAGACCAGCAGCAGGTGCCCGGCCAGCGGCAGCCGTCGTTCCCGCACCGCCCAGCCGATCACCTTGTCCACGGCGTTGTGTCGGCCCACGTCCTCCCGGAGCACCACCAGCTCTCCGGCGGGCGTGAAAAGCCCCGCCGCGTGCAGCCCACCGGTCCGGTCGAAGCCGCGCTGGCCGGCGCGCAGCCGGTCGGGCAGCTCGGCGAGCAGGGCCGCCGGCACGGTGAGCGGGTCCGCCGCCACCGGGAACAGCGAACGGGTGCGGACGGCGTCGATGCTGGCCTTGCCGCAGACCCCGCAGGAGCTGGTCGTGTAGAAGTTCCGGGACGGGTCGGTGGTCGGTTCCGGCACCCCGGGGGTGAGCACCACGTCCACCACGTTGTACGTGTTCGGCGTCTCCGCGCCGGCGCACAGCTGCGCGGTCTGCACGTCGTCCGTCGACCGGATCAGCCCCTCGGTCAGCAGAAAGCCGATGGCCAGGTCCAGGTCGTCCCCGGGGGTGCGCATGGTGACCGCGAGCGGCCGCCGCCGGCCGGGGCCGGCCGGGCCCACCCGGATCTCCAGCGGCTCCTCCACCGCCAGGTTGTCCGGCCGGCGGACGGGTCCACGCCCGTCGGCCGCCGCGTCCAGGTCGATCCGGAGTACGCCCCGTCGGTCAGTCGCCCGTCCCATCCCGCCATCCTGCACCTCGCATCGGTACGCCCGCACGGCCACCGGGCATCGGCGCGGGCCGCCGACCGGGTGGCGGCACGGCTACGGTGGCCGGATGGGGACGTACGCCGCGGTGGTGCTCGCCGGTGGGGCCGCCCGACGGATGGGCGGGGTGGACAAGCCCGCGCTCCCGGTCGGCGGCCGGCCGATGCGCGACCGGGTGCTGGCCGCGGTCGCCGATGCCGCGCCGCGGGTGCTCGTCGGTCCGGCGGGCGCGGTTCCGCCCGGCGTTCGGGTGACCCGGGAGGACCCGCCCGGCGGGGGACCGGTCGCCGCGGCGGCGGCCGGGCTGGCACTGCTCGACCCGGGGGCGAACCTGGTCGCGCTGCTCGCCGCCGACCTGCCGTTGCTCACCCGCGCCGCGATCGGCGAGCTGCTGACCCACCTGGCCGCGCCTCGGCACACCGGACCGGCGAGCGGCGGCAGCCCGGTCGGTTCGGAGCGGCTACCCGACGGGGTGTGTTTCGTCGACGCGGACGGGCGGCGGCAGTCCCTCTGCGGGGTGTGGCGGGTCGCCGCGCTGCGTGCCGGGCTGGACCGGCTGGCGGCCGAGCGGGGTGGCAGCCTCGCCGGGGCTCCGGTCCGGGCGTTGCTGGCCGGGCTCGTCGTCCGCGAGGTGCCCTGGTCCGGTGACGGCCCGCCGCCCTGGTTCGACTGCGACACTGACGAGGACGTACGCCGGGCGGAGGAGTGGGCGCGATGACGGTGATGGACGACTGGGTGACGGCGGCGTGTACCGAGCTGGACCTGGGCCCGGCCCAAGTGCCCGTGCCGGTGGTGCTGGACCTGGCCCGCGACGTCGCCCACCAGGTGTTGCGACCGGGCGCGCCGATCACGGCGTACCTGCTGGGGCTGGCGGTGGGTCGCGGCGCCGACCCGGCGGACGCCGCCGCCCGGCTCAGCGCCCTCGCGGCCACCTGGCCGGTCGAGTTGGGCGCCGATCCCGCCGACCCGTCGGCGGTCTGACCGCCGGGCCATTGCCGGTGTCCGGTCACGGTCCGGGCTGATTCGACGCCCGGACGGCGTGGGTAGGGTGATCGTGACGGACGGAGGCGATCATGACGGATGACCACCCCTCGGCGCCGAAGAATGAGCTGCCCGGCGGTACGGCCGAGCCGGCGGAGTCGATCCTGCTCGACGAACCGAGCACCACGGATCTGCGGGCCAAGGTGACGGAGGCGTGGCAGGAGTTCGCCCGCGCGCTCGCCGTCCGGCTGCGGGAGCTGCCCGCCGGCGCGCACCTCGAACTCACCCTGGACCCCACCGCCTCCGGGACCGGGGACGCCGTCTACTCGATCAGCGTCGACGTGGACGGCGACGGCCGGCTCTCCGCCCGGGCGGTCGGCAACGCCGCCCTGCCGGCGGGCTACCGGTTGGATCGCGCCGCTGTGGCGGACATGGTCGCGCTCGGCTGGTCCCCGCCCGGGGTGGTGGCCGGCTCCGGCGGTTCCTTCGGGTTGGACGGCACAACAGCGGAGGCGACCCGGATCGCCGCGCTGCTCTCCCGGACGCTGCGCGACGTCTACGGCGCCCCGCACCCGGCGTTCCTGGTCTACCTGGTGCAGGACGCCGAGGGTGAGCCGCTGACCGTGGAGCCGCTGGGCACCGCGCGTAGCGAGTTCGGTCCGGACGCCGACGTGGAGGCCGACCTGGAGGAGGCGCTGGCCGAGGCGGCCGCCGCGCAGGTCGAGCGGGACGACGTGCTCGACCTGGCGGATCGGGTCCGCACAGTGGTCTCGACCATGCTGAAGTCCGACACCGACCGGTTGCAGGTCGACTCGGACGGCGACATCAACATCCGCGCCGGTTCGGCGATGGTCTTCGTCCGGGTGCGGGACAACCCGCCCCTGGTGGACGTCCTCTCCCCGGTGCTCACCGAGGTGGAGCCGACCGAGCGGCTCTACGTCAAGCTCTCCGAGCTGACCAACCGGATGCCGATCGGCCGCCTCTACTGCGCCGACGACACGGTCTGGGCGTCCATTCCGGTCTTCGGCCGCAACTTCCAGGCCACCCACCTGATGCTGGCGGTGCAGGTGATGACCGGGCTCGCCGACGAGTTGGACGACCGGCTGCACGGCGAGTTCGGGGGCAAGCGGTTCTTCGGCGAGGGCGACAAGCCGGTCCGGCGCGACGAGTCGGAGCACCGCACCGGCATGTACCTGTGAGCGTGGTTTCAGGAGACGTCGAGCAGGGTCTTGCCGACCGTCGAGCGAGCCTCGATGGCGGCGTGCGCGTCGGCGGCGCGCTCCAGCGGGAAACGCTGCCCGATCACTGGCCGCAGCAGGCCGGCCGCCGCGTCCGCCAGCGCCCGACCGGTGTACGCCCGCAGCCGCGCGGGCGCGGCGTCCGGCCGGACCAGGGTGACCTGCCGTGCGGTGGCGGCCTCCACGGACACCGGTGACCACTCGCCGCTGGCCAGCCCGAAGCTGACCATGCGGCCACCCGGGGTCAGCAGCTCGAAGGCCGCCTGGGCGACCGGCCCGCCGACACCGTCGAACACCACGTCGATCCCGCCCACCGCGTCCCGGATCCGGTCAGCCCAGCCCGGCACGCCGTAGTCGACAGCCAGATCGGCGCCCAGCCCCGGCAGCAGGTCCACCTTGCGTTGCCCACCGGCCACGCCGATCACCCGGGCACCGGCCCGGGCCGCGAGCTGCACCAGCAGGCTGCCCACCCCGCCCGCCGCGGCCTCCACCAGCACCCGGTCCCCGGGGTGGACGCCGACCGCCTCGACCAACATCGTGGCGGTACGTCCGTCGGCCAGCAGCGCGACCGCCGCGTCCAGCGCCAGCCCGACCGGGACCTCGATCGGCGTGGACGCGTCCACCACCACCCGTTCGGCGTATCCGCCGGAGCCGCCCGTGGCGCTGACCACCCTCCGCCCGGTCAGCCCGGGGTCGACGCCCGGCCCGACGGCCACGATCACCCCGCCGACGCCGTTGCCGGGGATCAGCGGTGGGGTGACCCGGAACGGCCCGGGGCGACCGGAGCGCTGCTGCGTCTCGACGAATGTGATGTTCGCGTGCGCGACGTCGATCAGCACCTGACCGGGGCCGGGCACCGGGTCAGGCGTCGGGCCGGGCACCAGCACCTCGGGCCCACCGAATGCACGTATCCAGACTGCCCGCACGGAACCCCCTCGGCCGCGGTGGGCATCGTGCCCACACCAGGCCACAAGTTCATCTGCTCAACCGGGCTTGAGGTCAAGGGCGGGTGGGGCCCGGATACCCCGAGAACCAGGCCCCACCCGCCGGGGAGGGAGGGTCATGCTGCGGTGGCCGCCCGTCCGGGCCGGGCCACTGCGGTTCGACGCGGCCCGGCCCGCTCCGGTTCCCATCGATCACCGCGCGGGCGCGAGTACATCGGCCCGGCCCCGACGGGAGCGGCCGGTCAGCGGGTGGAGGGGCCGACGCCGGGGGATTCGACCAGCCGGGAGAGCACGATGGTGCTGCGGGTGGAGGTCACGAACGACTCGGCGCGTAGCCGCTCCAACGCCGCCTCCAGGTGGGCGATGTCGGCGGCACGCAGGTGCACCAGCGCGTCCGCCTCACCGGAGACGGTGTACGCGCCGACCACCTCCGGGTGCCGGCGGGCCGCCACGCCGATCTGCGCCGGGGTGGTCCGGCCGGCACAGAACAGCTCGACGAACGCCTCGGTGGTCCAGCCGACGGCCGCCGGATCAACCACGGCCGTGAATCCCCTGATCACGCCGGTGGCGCGCAGTCTGTCGACCCGGCGCTTGACTGCCGGGGCGGAGAGTGACACCCGGGTGCCGATGTCCGCGTACGACGCGCGGGCGTCGGCGACGAGCAACGCAATGATCCGCTGGTCTACCGCGTCTATCTGCAACGTTCCGCCTCTGGGAAGCAATGGTTGTGGCTGTTACCAAAGTTCAACGGTACCTACTCTTGGTGACCGTGAACCAGCAGCGAGTCCCGCGAAAGCGGACATATCTCATGTGCTCGCCCGCGCACTTCGCGGTGGAGTACGCGATCAATCCGTGGATGGACGTGACCACCCCCGTCGACCGGGAACTGGCCGTCAAGCAGTGGGACCGGCTGCGCGAGACGCTGGTCGGCCTCGGCCACGAGGTGCACCTGCTCACCGCCGAGCGGGGCCTGCCCGACATGGTGTACGCCGCCAACGGCGGCTTCGTGGTGGACGGCAGTGTCTACGGCGCGCGGTTCAAGCATGAGCAGCGGGCCGCCGAGGCCGCCCTGCACCATGCCTTCTACGAGTCGCAGGGCTGGCGGTTCATCGCGCCGAGCGAGACCAACGAGGGCGAGGGTGACTTCGCGTACGTGCCGGAGGCGCACGGCGGGCTCATCCTGGCCGGGCACGGCTTCCGCACCGAGATCCCGGCGCACGCGGAGGCGCAGGAGGCGCTGGGTCGTCCGGTGGTGTCGCTGCGGCTGATCGACCCCCGCTTCTACCACCTGGACGTGGCGCTCGCGGCCATCGACGACGCGAACATCGTGTACTTCCCGGGCGCGTTCTCCGCGGCCAGCCAGCGGGTGCTCACCCAGCTCTTCCCGGACGCGGTGATCGCCGACGACGAGGACGCGATGGCCTTCGGCCTCAATCTGGTCAGCGACGGCGCGAACGTGGTCCTCAACAGCGAGGCCACCCGGCTGGCCGGCAAGCTCAAGGCCGCCGGCTACACCCCGGTCCCGGTCGAGCTGGCCGAGCTGAAGAAGGGCGGCGGCAGCGTGAAGTGCTGTATCGGGGAACTCCGGCACTGACCCGCGAACGCCTCGGGGCCGGCCTCCCTTTCGGGAGACCGGCCCCGCACCTTGCTCCAGGGGCGCTCAGCCCAGCGTGGCCAGCTCGTTGATCAGCACGTTCGACATGACCTGACCGTCGCGCTGCACCTCCCGCAGGTACCACTTCTGCTGCGGGGTGCGCGGCTGGTTGAACTGCCAGATGCCACGTGGGCTGTCGATCTGGCCGATCTTGCCCAGCGCCAGGTTGACCTGCTGGGGGGTGGGTGACCCGCCGGTCAGCTGGATCGCCTGGTCGAGCACCTGCGCCGCATCGTACGAGGCCATCGCGTAGGTGGTCGGGGTGACCTGGTACTTCTTGCGATAGGCCGAGGCGAAGACCCGGTTGGACGTGTTGTTCAGGTCGGCCGAGTAGTTCAGGGCGGTCTGGATACCCAGCGCGTCCCTGTCCATGCTCTCCAGCACGGTGCCCTCGGTGAGGAAGCCGGGTGCGTACACCGGCCCGGAGAACTGGTCACGCAGCTGCTTGATGAACTCCACGGCCGCCGCGCCGGCGTAGAAGCAGACGACCGCGGTCGGCTTCTTGGCCAGCGCCTTGCGGATGTCCGCGACGTAGGTGTTCTTCCCCGGGTTCGGGGTGGGGTTGGTGTTGGTCACCGGATCGGCGATCCGCGGGTCGTTGGCGCCGAACTCCTGGCGGAAGCCCCGCACCACGTCCGGACTGCCGACGTTCTCCGGCATGATCATCGCGATGCGGCCGTTCGACGGCAGCCGGTCGCGCAGATAGCGGCCGAGCGCCCGGCCGGCCTCGTCCAGCACGTAGGACGTCCGCCAGATGTAGAAGACGCTCTGCAGGCTGCTCGGCGAGGCGTTGGAGCCGATCAGCGGGACCCGGGCCTGCTCCACGGTGTCCCGGATACCGACCATCACCGCCGAGTTGACCACCCCGGTGAGCGCCAGCACGCCCTTGGAGAGCAGGTCGTCAACGGCGGCCTTGCCGGTCTTGGCGGTGTCACCCTCGTCGGCGGTCAGCAGCTCCACCGGGTGTCCGCCCAGCCGCTGGTCGTGCAGGTCGAGGAAGAGCTGGAAGCCGTTGGTGATGTCCTCACCGATGCTCTTGAAGCCGCCGGCCTGCGGCGTGATCAGACCGATCTTGACCGGGCCCCGGTTGGCGGTCGGTTGGTCGTCGGTGTCGGAGCCGCACGCGGCGGCGAATCCGGTGGTACCGAGCGCGGCCAACAGTTGGAGCGCCCGCCTGCGATTCATCTGCGACACCGAGTTCCTTCCAGGAGCGTTGCAGGGCAGAACAGCGCCCCTCCGGCGTTCTACCTGCTCCGCGACGCTGCGTCAATGGCTAGTGATCATCGTGCAGGGACCGCAACATAACCAGGACGCGGGGCCAGGCCGGGGACTCCGGGTCGATCAGCCCGAAATGCTCGCATCCGGGCAGTTCGACAAGGGAAATATCGGATCCCGCGGCACGCGCCGCCGCCACGAACGCCCGGCTCATCGTCACCGGCACCTGCTGGTCGGCCGACCCATGCATCACTACTGTGCGTGTCCGAGTCGGCACCAACGAGCGTGGATCGGTCGCCGCGTACCGGTCCGGGACCTGCGCCGGGCCGCCGCCGAGCAGCGCCGCCACCGCGCCCGAGTCCAGATCCTGCCGGTACGCCTCAGCCAGGTCGGCCACCGGGGCCAGGGCGAGCACGCCACCCACCGTCGCGGGCGCGGTGGCCGCCGCGTACAGCGCCAGGTGGCCACCGGCGGAGTGGCCGATCAGGATCGGGGCGGCCCGGGACACCCGGCCGGGCAGCGCCTCGGCGGCCAGCGCGGGCAGTGCCGCGACCCCGGTCAGCACGTCGGTCATGGTTCCCGGCCAGCCGCCGCCCGGCTCCCCGGTGCGCCGGTACTCCAGTTGCGCCACCGGGTGGCCGACAGCGGCGAGCGCGGCGGCCAGCGGCCCGGTGTGCCGCCGGTCGTACTCGGCCCGCCAGAAGCCGCCGTGCACCACGACGACCAGTGGCCGTGCCCTGCCGGTGCCGGCCGGCTGCCGCAGGTCGGCCACCTGGTCGGGGTGGTCGCCGTACGCCACGGTCCGGTCGGGCTCCGGAGCGGGCCGGGTCAGCACCTCGCGCGGATCGGCAGGCATGGCGTGACGGTAGCGCGCCCCGCTCGGGTGGTTCGGACCCGGGAGTCGGTCCCGGGCGGTATGGGTTGAGCCCGCTGGGTAAAGATGGACCCCATGACCGAAGCGCGCTCCGCTGCACAGAACGACGAGACCGACCGCGACGATTCCGGCCACTCCGGCACCGTGGTGGTGGTCGGCCCGGACGGCCGGCCGATCGGCACGGTGCAGACCGAGGAGGGGCAGGGCGAGGACCCGACCCGCCTGGTCGAGCAGCCGGCCAAGGTCATGCGGATCGGCAGCATGATCAAGCAGTTGCTGGAGGAGGTCAAGGCGGCCCCGCTCGACGACGCGAGCCGCAACCGGATGCGTGAGATCCACGAGCGGTCCATCGTCGAGCTGAAGGAGGGCCTCGCCCCCGAGCTGCGCGACGAGTTGGAGCGGATCTCGCTGCCGTTCGCCGAGGACAAGGCCCCGAGCGAGAGCGAACTGCGGATCGCGCACGCCCAGCTCGTCGGCTGGCTGGAGGGCCTGTTCCACGGCATCCAGGCGGCCCTGGTCGCCCAGCAGATGGCCGCCCGGGTCCAGCTGGAGCAGATGCGGGGTGGCCGGCAGGCGCTGCCCAGCGGTCCAGGGGGGATCGTGCCCGGGATGCCCGGCGTCGGCCAGCCGACCGGTGGCGAGGGGCACAACACCGGCCAGTACCTCTGATCCGACCGGCTCAGTCCACCCCGAAGATCTTCTCCAGGTACGCCGCCACGCCGTCCTCGGAGTTCGCCGCGGTCACCTCGTCGGCGACCGCCAGGACGGCGCGGTGGGCGTTGGCCACCGCCACGCCCCTCCCGGCCCAGGTCAGCATCGGCACGTCGTTGGGCATGTCGCCGAAGGCCAGCACGTCCGCCGCCGCCACGCCGAGCCGGTCGCAGTACCAGTCGAGCCCGGCCGCCTTTGTCACTCCCGCCGCGGAAATCTCCACCAGCCCGGAGTTCGACGAGTGCGTCGCCTCGGCCAGCCCGGCCACCGCCGCCGCGACCAGCTCGACGAAGACGTCCGGGTCCTGTTCGCCGGCCCGCACCAGCAGCTTCACCGCCGGAACGGACAGCAGCTCCTCCGGCGTCCGTACCGGGCGGATCGCCTCGTGGTCGGCGTCCCAGCGCAGCGGGTACCGCTCCTCGTGGCGCATCTCCCGGCTGTCCAGGATCTCCACGGCGAAGGCGATGCCGGGCACCTCGGCACGCAGCCGCTCGGCCACCTCGGCCAGGTGCTGCGGGGCGAGCGGGTCGGCGCGCAGCACCTCGTCGCGGGCCGGGTCGTAGACCACGGCTCCGTTGGCGCAGACCGCCGGCAGCGGCTCGGCCAGCTGGTCGTACACCATCTTCAGCCAGCGGACCGGACGGCCGGTGACCAGCACGACCGGTGTGCCCTGCCCGGTGATCCGGGCGAGCACGCCGGCGGTGCGCGCGCTGACCGTGTGGTCGTCGCGGATCAGCGTGCCGTCGATGTCGGTGGCGATCAGTCGAGGTGTCTCTCCCATCACCGGGACAGTAGCCGGTCCAGATACACCGCCACTCCGTCGTCGTCGTTGCGGAGGGTCACCTCGTCGGCGGCGGCACGGACGGCGGGGTGCGCGTTGGCCACCGCCACCCGGGACCAGCCGGCCCATTCGAACATCGGCAGGTCGTTGGGCATGTCACCGAAGACCAGCACGTCGGCGGGGTCGACCCCGAGCGTCTGCGCGACCACGGTCAGCCCCGTCGCCTTGTCCACCCCGGGCGGGCAGATCTCGATGAAGCCGAGCCCGGCCTGGGTGAGTGTGGCGACCTGCGGCGGGACGATCCGGCGGGCCACGGCCAGCAACTCGTCCACGTGGTGGTCGGCGGTCCGGGCGAAGGCCTTGATCACGTCGCAGGAGAGGCACTCCGCGCGGGTACGCGCCTCGAACCGGTCCTGGTAGGGCCAGCTCGCGTGGTAGTCGCCCCAGAGCGGGGCGTCGTGCTCGTCGGATGCTTCGACCATGACGGTCAGCGGGCCGACCTCGGCCTCCAGGTCGGCGAGCAGCGTGGCCAGCACCTCGCCGGCCAGTCGCTCCTCGCGGAGCACCACCGGGCCGGTCGGGTCGCTCTGATCGACCACCCACCCGCCGCCGGCCATCACCAGGAAATCGGCGGCCCGGATGTCGTTGCGGGTCAGCTCGGTCAACCGCGGTCCGCGCCCGGTCGCGCCGACCACCGGAATGCCGGCGGCCCGCACCCGGTCGAGCACCCCATGGGTGTACGCGGAGACGGTGTCGTCGCTGCGAACCAGCGTCCCGTCAAGGTCGGTCGCGATCAGCTTGGGCAGTCCCGGGCGGGTCATCGTTCCTCCTTCGCCCGCCGCCGTCGCAGCCTGCCGTGCGGTACTGGTGCCGAGACCCGGCGTTACGGCGGGCAGCAACCGTACCTCGCGGAACAGGGCGCAACCATGGCTTCCAGGCGAATCAGGCGCCAACGGGCGGCACACCGTCGGTGTCCATGAATCGCAGGTCAGACGGTGTGGGCAGAGCGTCGCATCGCGTCCCCGACGCGGCTCAGGCCGGGGGTTCGGGGCGGGCGAACGGAGCGGCCGAGGTGACCGTCAGGTCGGCCGGCGGGGGCGGGCCGTCGTCGATCGGGTCACGGTCCCGGCGGCGGCGCCAGCCTCGTCCCGCCGCGCCGTCCCCGGCCCGGTCGTCCTCCGTCGGCCCGGCCTGTGCGCCAATCGGAGCGGCCTCCGCCAGCCGCAGCGCGAGACCGAGCAGCACGCAGGCGGTGAACGCCATCACCATGCCGCGGCCGTACTCGACCTTGAAACCTTCCTGGGGTGAGTAGAAGAGGTTGCGCTCACCGGGGTCGTCGAGCGTGACCGTGGCGGCGGCCAGCAGCGCCAGCAGGGCACCGACGAGGGTGAGCCCGGCCAGCCGGGCGTTCGGCCGGACAGCCGCCGTGCCCCGCAGCGCCAGCGCGACGGTGCAGACCAGGCCGAGCAGCCCGACCAGGTAACCGACCCCCAGGCCGCCGACCTCGGACACCCCGGCAGGCACCTCGATCGTGGTGTTCCCCTCCGGGCCGCCGTTCGGGACGGTCATCACCAGCCACTCCCCGACCAGCGAGGCGACCCCGGCCACCGCGCCGAGCCCGGCGAGCAGCACAGGCAGCCGGGGGTCCCGGGTGAAACCGGCCAGACTTCGGCCGAACCGGTGCCGCCGGGCCGATTCGTCGGTACCCCACTCGACCACGGCAGGGCCGTCGGACCGGTCGCCTTGCCGTGGGATCGGCAGCTCCTCGGACATCGGCCATCCTTCCGCCGGTCACGGGCCTGCGTCGAATCATGGCACAGCCGACGGGTGGTGACCGGAATCGCAGGGCCGGCGTCCGTGCCGGTCGGTCGCCCGGCGGACGCCTTTCCGCTAGCGTTCTGGTCATGCCAATCCGTACCGCTTCCGCACAATGGCAGGGCAATCTCACCGAGGGGTCCGGCACCGTCCGCACCGGTAAGGGCGGCCTGTCGGGCAACTACTCCTTCAAGTCGCGCTTCGAGGAGGGCGAGGGCACCAACCCCGAGGAGCTGATCGCCGCGGCGCACTCCGCCTGCTTCTCGATGGCGTTCTCGAAGGCCCTCGCCGACGCCGGCTCGACGCCCACCTCGGTCGAGACCACCGCCAAGGTCCACCTGGACAAGACCGACGCCGGGATGACCGTGACCCGGATCGAGCTGGAGACCGTCGGCCAGGTGCCGGGCATCGACGACGCGGAGTTCCAGAAGCTCGCCGAGGCCGCCAAGGCCAACTGCCCGATCTCCCGCCTGCTCTCGCCGGGCGCCGATATCACCCTCACCGCCCGCCTGGCCTCCTGAGCCGGTCGACCCGTACGCCGCACGTTCACGGACAGGGTCTCCGCCCGCACCCGGGCGGCCGCTCTCTCCGTGAACGGGCGGATCCCGGTCCCGCGCCGCTGATCGTGATCCGTCGGCCGGCACGGGGTCGGGCAGAATGGGTGGGGTGCCGGTGGAGATGACTCGCGAACGCTTCGAGGAGCTGGTCGGCGACGCCCTCGACGAGGTGCCCGAGGAACTGCTCGGCCTGATGAGCAACGTGGTGATCCTGGTCGAGGACGACCCGCCGCCGGGCGAGCCCGACCTGCTGGGCCTCTACGAGGGGCACGCGCTGACCGACCGGGGCTGGGACTACTCGGGCGTGCTGCCGGACCGGATCTTCATCTACCGCCGCCCGATCCTGAGGATCTGCGACAACGACGAGGACGTCGTCGACGAGGTGGCGGTGACCGTGGTGCACGAGATCGCCCACCACTTCGGCATCGACGACGCGCGGTTGCACGCGCTGGGCTGGGGCTGAGCGCGGCCGATCGTCGCCTGACCGACCCGCCGCGCCACTCGGCCGATGGTCCGTGGTTGCCCTGGTCGCCTACCGTCGGTGCAGCGACCGCGACCTTTTCAGGAGGCACCTTTCATGCGCAGCGAGCTGTTCTCCGCGGAGAATCTGGAGAAGGAGTCCGCACAGGCCGGCATGCGGCTGCAGAACTCCAAAATGTTGAAGATCGAGCTCAACGGCGAGGCGATGGCCCGGGTCGGGTCGATGGTCGCCTACCAGGGGCAGGTGCAGTTCCAGGCGCTGGGTTCGGGCGGGCTCGGCAAGTTCCTCAAGCAGAAGCTCACCGGCGAGGGCGTCCCGCTGATGAAGGTCTCCGGCCAGGGTGACGTCTTCCTCGCCGAGCTGGCCAAGGACGTGCACATCATCGACCTTGAGCCGGGCGACGCGCTCTCCATCAACGGCTCCAGCGTGCTCGCCTTCGACTCCACCCTCCAGTACGACATCCGGATGGTCGGCGGCGCCGGGATGGCCTCCTCGTCCGGCCTGTTCAACTGCGTGTTCAGCGGGTACGGCCGGATCGCCATCACGACCAAGGGCACCCCTGTGGTGCTGAACGTGGACGCCCCGACGTACGTCGACCCGCAGGCCGCGGTCTGCTGGTCGGCCAATCTCCAGACCGGCTACCACCGGGCCGAGCAGCTCGGCCTCGGCACGCTCCTCGGGCGACGCACCGGCGAGTCCTTCACGATGAGCTTCGCCGGCCAGGGCTTCGTGGTGGTTCAGCCTTCCGAGGAGCCGCCGATCATGGGCAGCGGCGCGCAGCAGCAGGAGGGTGGCCTGCTCGGCGGTCTGCTGAGCTGACCACGCCGGCGTCGGCGCGCCCGGTCCCGGGAGCGCCGACGCTTCCGGTCAGCTCAGTTCGCCCCTGCGCAGCCGGGCCAGCCAGGCCGCCGCGTCGGCGTAGTCGACATCGGAGAGACCTGCCGGCGCCGGCACCGGCCGCTCGCCCGCCGCCTCTGCCCAACGGTGCCGGGGGTACGAGCCCAGGAAGCGGACGTCGGCGCAGACCCGGCGCAGGCCCTGCAACGCCTCGCCCATCCGCACGTCGGCCACGTGCCCCGCGCAGTCCAGGAAGAAGACGTACCGGCCCAGCGCCTCGCCGGTCGGACGGGACTCGATCCGGGTCAGGTTGACTCCCCGGACGGCCAACTCCATCAGCACCGACAGCAGCGCGCCGACCCGGTCGTGGGCGATGTAGACCGCGAGCGAGGTGAGGTCGTCGCCGGTCGGCGGTGGGGGCGGCCCAGGGCGGGAGACGAGCGCGAACCGGGTCACCGCGTCCGGATGGTCGGCGATCTTGTCGGCGAGCACCGCGAGGCGGTGCCGAGCCGCCCCGATCGGCGCGCAGATCGCGGCGTCGTACTCGCCCGCCCCGGCGCCGGCGGCGGCCGCACCGTTGGAGAGCACGTCGACCACCACCGCGTCGGGCAGGTGGTCGCGCAGCCAGCCCCGGCACTGGGTGGACGCCTGCGGGTGGGCCGCCACGGTGCGGACCGAGGTCAGCGAGGTGCCCGGGCGGGCACCGAGCATGAACTCCACAGGCAGGATCACCTCCCGGGTGATCACCAGTGGCTCACCCTCGGCCATCTCGTCGAGAGTGACACCGACCGCGCCGCCGATCGAGTTCTCCAGCGGCACCAGCGCGGCGTCGGCGTCCCCGGCCCGAACGCTGTCCAGCGCCTCACCGACGCTGCGAGCGGGCGTACGGTTGCCGCGCTCGGCGGCGGGGACGGTGCGCAGCGCCTGTTCGGCGAAGGTGCCCTCCGGGCCGAGGTAGACGAAGCGCGTCGGCGGTGTTCCTGGCATGCGGCCAGCCTACGCACCCGAGCCGAGAACCGGCCCGGCGTCGCAGGCGAGCGTCCGGATCCCCACCGGACCGGTGGCGCGTACCTCGATGGTGCACACGTCGGTGCCGGCGGTGACCAGCTCCGGAGCGGCTGCCCGACCGCGGGTGACGACCTGGAGTTCCTCGTGCCCGGTCACCTCCAGCACGGTGTACTGCCAGTCGGCGGCGCAGAGGGGCCCGCTGCGGACCCGGACCCGGACGTTTTCCGGAAGCACGCCACCCCGGCCGCGCAGCAGCTGCACCACCCGCTGCCCGGACGGCCCGTTCGGGCAGGCCGTCGCGACCAGCCCGGCGTCCGGGGTGGCTGTGGCGGTGCCGACCGGCGGGGTGGCGGGCGCGGTGCTCGGGGTGCCGGTCGGGCCGGGTGCCGCCGGGACTCCGGTGCCGGTCGGCGCGCCGGACGGTTCCCGCAACCCGGGTGGGGCGCCGCAGCCCGTCAGCACTGCGACGGTGAGGAGAGCGAGCGCCGCTCGCAGGACCCGGGTCGCGGGTAGCGCGCGGACAGCCACCGGATCGTGGGTCGCCGGTGGGGCGTGGGTCGTCGCCCGCGGTGGGGTGGACACGCGGCGGAGCGGGGTGAACGGCACGGGCCGATCCTCGGGACATCGGAGAACTCGTCGCGGCCGGGGTGGCCGAGCCCATCGTAGGGGGAGCGGCCGGCGGGGTGAAGCTCAGCCGAGGACGCGGTGCCCGGCACGCTCCAGGGCGGCCGTGCCCTCGGTCAACCGCACGGCCGGCACCAGCAGGTAGTCGGTATCGAAGGTGGAGAACGTGACCACGCTGACCCGGGCCTCGGCGAGCGGGTCGACGAGCGCGGCCAGGGTGTCGGTGCCGGCCACGTCCACCGGGCCGGCGACGCGCAGGCAGCGCCAGACGGTCTCCACAACGGCCTGCGCGGGGGCCCGTTCGGTCGGGCAGATCACCGAGATTCCGTCGGCCGTCCAGCTCACGGTGACCACGTCGGTGCGACCCAGCCCGCTCGACAACGCGTCCGGCAGGGTGGAGCCGGCGGCCAACCGGCACACGGCGTACTCCCCCGGCAGCAGAGCGATATCGAGCATGAGGGCACCTTACGGCCTCGGTGCGGACCCACCCCAGCATCGCCGCGTGCGGCGAACGACACACTCCGTCGCAGGTCAGACCTCGGAGAAGAAGGTGAGCGAGCCGGCCACGGCACCGTCGGCGAGCACCGGGGTGGAGATCGCGTCGACGGTCGCGTCGGAGCTGTCCGCCGAGGCCGCCTGCACCCGGAGCAGACCGCGGGCGAGCCGGCCGGACGAGAGCGCCAGCAGGGGCGGAATCTTGTCGATCTCGGCCTCGGTCAGCTCGCCGCGGTTGGCGGTGAAGTCCAGCAGGCGCAACCCGCCGTCGAGCAGCGGGCGCCCGATCAGGCCGTCCGGTTCGCCCAGGCAGAGCAGGTCGCAGCCGGCCGCGGAGATCGCCACCACCCGGGTTTCGGCGTCGATCAGCAGGCACGGCTCGTCGGCTCGGCCGACCGTCGAGGACCACTGGCCGAAGTTGTCGGACTCCGGCTCTGTCGAGGCCCGCGCCGTCGGCACGAACACTTCCGAGAGCGAGAGTTCGACGTGGGCCACCGAGCCTCCTATGTACACCGACGGACTGTCCACGCTAGCGGGTCGCCGACGGAACCACCGAGCGCACCGCGCCACCGGCCACACTGCCTGAGCCGGGGCGGCCAGTGACGGCGCGGGAGCCGGTGGCGTGGACGGGGACCGGAGCCGCGTGGCGTCGCCGGTGACGTTACCGGCGGTTGGCCGGCTTGTCAGCGGCCGTTCGGCCCTCGTCATACCACCGGTAGTCGGCGGATGGACGGTACGTGCCGTTCAGCCAGGTGCCCGGGTGCTGCGCGACCCGGGACAGCTTCTCGGCCGTGGCGGGGCTGATCCGGCTGCCGCCGGCCACGAGGAGCCGGTCCAGCTCCCGGTGGGTGGCCATCAGACAGTCCTTCGGCAGGCCGTAGACGCTGATCACGCCGGAGCCGACGAAGGTCAGCACCGGCGTCACCGGCACAGGCAGCCGCACCGCGGCGGAGAGGGCCTTGCTGGCCCGCTTGGCGTCCCGGCGGGCCTCCGCCACGTACGGCGGTCGCTTGCCGTTGATCTGCACGACGTCCCCCGCGACGAGCACACGGGCCCGCCCGTGGTCGGCGATGGTCACCGCGAACAGGCCGCTCGGCCCGATGGCGAGGAACCCGGCGCGCTCGTCCTGACCACGGTCGAGCAGGACGTCGGCCACGTCGGTGCGGGGCCACTCGATGACGTGCCAGGCCGGCCCGAGATGGTCGAGCTGGCCCAGGGCCCGTGCTCCGGCCGCCTCCAGCCTCCGGGCGCCCCGCTCGGCCCGACGACGGCGGGCCCATTCGAGCGGTGTCGGACGGACCGGTGCGAGAACCCCCGGCGACTCGACGCGGGGATGGGGCACCGCGACGGGCGGCAGTGCCCGGGCGGTCGGTACGGCTCGTCGTGCGGGAAAGACAGTCATCGCGACCTCCGGCAAAAGGTCCCTCGAAGTTATGTCCCCACTACCCTACGTTGACACTCCCCGTGTTCGGCAAGCCGGAACGCCGGAGTGACTGTGGATGAATGCCATATTCATCCACAGTTCTTTTCTCGGATGCCGCCAAACCCTGCCCTACGCTGCGGGGGTGACCCACTACGTCGACAGCGAAGTCGGCCGGCTCGGCACCGTACTGCTGCACCGGCCCGGCCCGGAACTGGCCCGGCTCACCCCCCGCAACAACGACTCACTCCTGTTCGACGCGATCCCCTGGGTCGGCCGCGCCCAGGAGGAACACGACGCGTTCGCCGCCGCGCTGCGCGAGCGCGGCGTCGAGGTGCTCTACCTGGCCACCCTGCTGGCCGAGACGTTGGCCGTCGCGGACGCCCGGGCCGAACTCACCGAGCAGGTGCTGCGCTCGCGCCGGCTCGGCGACACCCTGCGCGCCCGGGTCGCCGACCACCTCTCCTACCTGGACCCGGTCGCGCTGGCCGACGTGCTCACCGCCGGGCTGGCCCACGAGGAACTGCGAATCAGCTCGGAACGGCCGGGCGGCCTGGTCTACACCCTGATGGACCGGCACGACTTCGTCATCGACCCGCTGCCCAACCTGCTCTTCACCCGGGACTCGTCGCTGTGGATCGGCGACCGGGTCGGAGTCACAAGCCTGGCCATGCCGGCCCGCCGCCGGGAGACCACCCTCACCGACGCCATCTACCGCCACCATCCGCGCTTCGCCGGCACCGAGTTCGTCTACCGCCCCCACCTGGAGCACCTGGAGGGCGGGGACGTGCTGCTGCTCGCCCCCGGGGTGCTGGCGGTCGGGGTGGGTGAGCGGACGACCCCGGCCGGTGCCGAACGGCTGGGCCGGCAGGTCTTCGCTGCCGGGCTGGCCCACACGATCCTGGTGGTGCCGATCGCCCAGGAGCGCGCCACCATGCACCTGGACACCGTCTGCACGATGGTCGACGTGGACGCCGTGCTGATGTATCCCAACGTCGCCAGCGTGCTCTCCGCGTACACCGTGATCGCCGGCGCGGACGGCGAGGACCCGCGGGTGGACGGCCCCGCGCCCTTCCTGCGGGCCGCCGCCGACGCGATGGACCTCGACCAGCTCCGGGTCATCGACACCGGGCTCGACCCGGTCACCGCGGAACGCGAGCAGTGGGACGACGGCAACAACACGCTGGCCCTGGCACCGCGGCTCTGCGTCGGCTACGAGCGCAACACCGAGACCAATGCCCAGCTGGAGCGGGCCGGCATCGAGGTGATCCCGATCGCCGGCTCGGAGCTGGGCTCGGGGCGGGGCGGCCCGCGCTGCATGTCCTGCCCGATCACCCGCGACCCGCTGAAGGAAGGGCCCCTTGTTAACGCCTAGTGCATAAAAAGGGGCCCTTCCTAACGTCAGCGGAGGGTGAGCTGGCGACCGAGCAGCCCCTGACGGGCCCGGCGTCCGGCGGCGTCCAGCGGGTCGCTGGCGGCGAGTGCCTCGGTGTACCGCTTGGCGAACTGCGCCACCGGGTCCTCCCAGTCGGTCGCCGGAGTCTCCTCCGGCAGGTCCCAGACCGGCACCAGCCGACCGTGCGCGCGGAACATGCCGGCGAACCGGGTCTGCTCGCCGAGCGGCAGCGTGCCAGCCGCGCCGAGCCGGGCCAGCGCGTCGAGCGCGGCGTCCTCCTCGTCCGGCAGCACCCAACGCACGTGCGCCTTCTCCGGGACCTGGCACCAGTACGCGGCCTTCGCCGCGGTCAGCCGCACCGTCGGGTAGATGGCCGCGTTCGCCCGCTCAAGCGACGCCTGCACGGTCGGGTCGTCCGTTGCGCCGGGGTCGAGCCAGAACTCGAACCCGTCGTGCATGGTGATCTCCAGTGGGCCGTCCACCAGGACGTCCTGCAGCCGGGGGCCGGGTCCGGGCAGCGGCGGCACGGCCACCTGGCCGCCCGGCTCGGTCCGCAACGCGCAGAGCAGCGCCTCGGCCAGGTCGCGGGAGACGTCACCGGACTGCTGGTGACGTTGCAGGCCGATGAGCACCCGGCCGTCCGGCTTGGTGATCGCCGGAGCGGCCATCGGCAGCACCGTGGCCAGCGTGACCGGCCGGTCCCCGAACTCCTCGACAAGGGCGGGCGACAGCCGCAGCGGCGCGGACGCGGCGGGCACCAGCTCGCGCAGCGCGATCCACTCGGGTTCGTCGACCAGCCCCTCGAACGGTCGGGGCACGAAGATGTCCCGCACCTTGTCCCGACGGGGGGCGGTGTCCGCGGCGGCACGCTGGTTCTTTCGACGCTTGCTCACGGCGTCACAGCC
Organism: Micromonospora coriariae; assembly: GCF_900091455.1. Lineage (NCBI taxonomy): Bacteria > Bacillati > Actinomycetota > Actinomycetes > Micromonosporales > Micromonosporaceae > Micromonospora > Micromonospora coriariae. Next base: position 2,804,523 of record NZ_LT607412.1, read on the forward strand.
TAGAGGCCCGACCGGCTCGTCGTGGGCGGGACCCGCTCCGAGACGTCGCTCAGCCTGCCGGCACCAGGTCGGGCCGGGGCGCCGGGGCAGGATCGAACTCCGCCCAGACGCGCTGGCCCAGACCGTCCCGCTCGACGCCCCACCGGGTGGCCAGACCGGCCACGATGTGCAGGCCTCGGCCATCCGCCGCGTCGGGGTTGGCCGTCCGGATCCGTGGCCCGGTGCTCGCGCCGCCATCGGTCACCCGCAACTGGATCCGCGGCCCGTCGACCGAGGGCCGCAACCGCCAGGCCACCCGGACCACGCCGCCGGGCAGCGGTCGGGCGTGCCGCACCGCGTTGCCCACCAGCTCGGCGAGCACCGCGATCAGGTCCGCGAGGAGCGTCGGGGGTACGACGTCCGCCAGGTCGTCGGCGAGCCGGTGCCGGGCCAGCCGCGCTCCGGTGGGATGGTGGGGGACCACCACGCACCATGCCCGTTCCTTCGCTGCCACCGTTGCCTCCACGTCGCGCCACCGCCGGTCAACCGCGGGGCAGCCGCACCTCTGCGACCGTACCGCCGCCGGCCCTCGGACGTAGGGATACCCATCCATTCTGCTGTTCAACGATCCGGCGGACGAGATAGAGACCGAGCCCTGCGCCCGGGTAGCCGCGCCGGTCGCCGGATTCGCCCTGCCAGAACCGGTCGAACGCCCGCTCCACGTGCTCCGGGCGGATGCCGATGCCCCGGTCGCTGACCCGGAAGGCCACCAGCTGACCGTCGACCGCGGCGGTGATCTCGATCGGCGCATGCGGCGCCGAGTACTTGCCGGCGTTGGTCGTCAGCTCGGTCAGCACGGTGACCAGGCTGGGCCGGTGGCCGAGTGCCTTGGGTAGGTCCGCCGGGAGGCGGAGCACCAGTCGGCGGCGCAGCTCCGCCGGCAGGTCGACGACCGCGGAGCGCAGCGCCTCGCCGAGGTCGAACGGGGTGGGCGGGTCGTCCCCCGGCCCCGCCTCGGCAGTCGAGGAGAGCAGTCGGTCGACCAGCCGCGCCAGCTCGTTGGCGCGCTGCCCGATCACCCGGGCGGCCTGCCGCCGGTCGGACTCGACAAGCGAATCCCAGTGGTCGGTGAGGGTGTCCGCGTACCCCTTGATCACGGTGACCGGGGTGCGTAGCTCATGGCTGGTCACCGCGACGAACAGCTCGCGGTCGTGGTCCCGACGCTGCTGGTCGGTGATGTCGCGGAAGGTGACCACCCGCAGCGTGCCCGGGCCGGGCAGTTCCCCGGAGGTGATCCGCAGCCAGCGCCCGTCCGGCAGACGGTGGTCGCGGACCTGACCGGACGGCGGCAGCGGGAACGGCAGCGGTTGGCTCAGAGCCTGCTCGGCCGTCCGGCCGGTGACCTGGGCGGCGGCCGGGTTCCAGAGTCGGACGTGCCCGTCCCGGTCGACCACGGCCAGCCCGTCGGCGAGCGCCGCCACCACCGGTCCGTCGCCGTGCACTGGCAGCCCGGTCTGGTCGCCGTACATGTGCGCGATGCAGGAGGCGAGGTAGGCGACGACCCCCTGCTGCTCGGCGCTCGGCTCCTCGTCGACCTGGTAGAGCGCGTGCAGGCTGCCGACGGTGTGACCGCCGATCTCGGCCCGGGAGACCGCCATCCGGCGCAGGCCGCAGCCGGCCAGTTCGTCGGCGAGCTTGCCGCTGAGGTCGGCGACCCGGGCCTGGCGAACCCGGGGGCCCGAAAGTAGGCAGACAGTGTCCGGATCGTCGGCCGCCAGCGGGCGGCCGAGGATCCACTCCGCCGCCCCCGTCGCGGCGATCACCCGACCACCGGTCGGGCCGAACTCGGCGAACGCCATGCCGGCCGCGCCGAGGGCGGGCTGGGCCACCCGTAGCAGCTGGGTGAGGACCGGCAGGCCGGCGTCGCCAGAGTTGATCATCTCGATCACGACGGTGTGGCCGGCGATGAGAGCGGGGAAGTCAATACGCTCCGGCATGTGCCGAGTCTGCCCCGCCGACGCGAATTTCGGCACCCCTGCCCGGTAGGTGCCGGTCAGCGGTCCAGCCGGGCCAGGGCGTGTGCCGGGCGATCGGTGATGATCCCGTCCACCCCGGCGGCCAGGACCAGCTCCAGATCCGCCGGGTCGTTGACCGTCCAGACGTACACCTCGTTGCCGGACGCACGCAGCGCGGGCAGCAGTTGCGGGCGAGACCGGACCAGGCCGATGCCCGGCCCGGCGATGCGCGTGCCGAACGGCAGCCGCCCCAGGCGGAGCCAGGGCGGCAGCACCTCCAGCAACAGCACAGTGGGCAGCGTCGGGGCCAGCTCGTGCACCCGTCGGACCGCCAGCGGGGAGAACGACATGACGGTGACCTGGACCGGGTCGTCCGGCGCCGGGTCGGCCAGCCCGTACCGGCGCAGCAGGGCGACCAGCCGCCGCTCCACGTTCGAACCGTAACGGGACGGGTGCTTCGTCTCCACCAGCAGCCGGACCGGGCGGCCGGCGGCCAGCACCGCGTCCAGCAGCCGGGCCAGGGTCAGCAGCCGGGTGTGTGACTCGTCGGGCGGCACGTCACCGCTCGGCGCGCTGCCGGGGTGCCAGGAGCCGAAGTCCAGCGTCTCCAGCTCGGCGAGCGTACGCGCGCTGACCAGGCCGCGACCGTTGCTGGTGCGGTCCAGTCGGCGGTCGTGCACGCAGACCAGATGCCCGTCCCGGGTCAGCCGGACGTCGCACTCCAGGCCGTCGGCGCCCTCGTCGAGGGCACGCAGGTAGGCGGCGAGGGTGTGTTCCGGAAGGTCGTACGAGGCGCCGCGGTGCGCGAAGACCAGAGGCCCGCCCATCCCGGCCGCCTTCAGATGACCTGGCCGGGCTGCCCGTTGGCGTCGACCACCGGGCGGCCGACGGCGGCCCACTGGCGCATCCCGCCGTCGGCGTTGCGTACCTGCTCCCAGCCGTTGTTGACCAGGTAGGCGACGACCTGGGCGGAGCGCCCGCCGGAGCGGCAGATGACCGCCACGTCCCGGTCGGTCGGCACCTCGGCCAGCCGCGCCGGCAGTTCCATCATCGGCAGGTGGTGGGCGCCGGGAGCGTGGCCGGCCGCCCACTCGTCGTCTTCCCGCACATCCAGCAGGTAGGTGTCGTCGGCGATCTCGGTCACGGGCACGGTGGGAACCTGGGGTCCGAACACAGGTACCAACACTAGATCCTCATCGGCCGGTTCGGCATCGACCCGGCCGTCGGCACCATCACAACCGGGTCACCCACCGTGGGTTGGCCTGAGCCCAGGCCGGCACCCTGGTGCCGCGTACGGCCTCGAAGAGCCCGTTGCCGCCGTTGTCCAGCACCACGTACGAGACCTCGCCGATGGTCTGCGGGGACGAGGGCACCTGGACACCCCGCAACCCGTCGGCCGGCAGCGCGCGCAGCGCGAGGAGCAGGTCCTCCAGGGGTACGCCGTTGGTGTCGACGGTCAACGAACCGCCGACCGCCCGGAGCACCTGGTCCAGCTTGACCGGGTTGCTGCGCAGATCCGCCTGGCCAGCCCGGTCCAGCATCGCCTTGAGCAGTTGCTGCTGGTGGTGCTGCCGGTCGTAGTCGCCGCCGGGCAGGTCGTAGCGCTGCCGTACGTAGTCCAGTGCCTCCGCGCCATCCATCTGCCGACAGCCGGTGGGGAAGACCCGGTTGGTGTGGATGGAGCGGACCTCGGTGTCCACGCACATCCGCACCCCACCGAGCAGGTCGATCACCTTCCGGAAGCCGGAGAAGTCGATGAGCGCGGCACCGTCGAACCGGATCCCGGTGAGTCGGGCCAGAGTGGCGGAGAGCAACCGGGTGCCGGCCTGCCCGCCGCCGCCGTGCTCGTACGCCGCATTGATCTTGTCCTGGCCGCCGGGGAAGCCGTTTGTCGGCGGGATGGCGACCAGCAGGTCACGCGGGATGGAGACCAGGTACGCCTCCCGGCGCCCAGCGGGCACGTGCACGATGAGGATGGTGTCCGAGCGTTGGTCCGGCCCGCTGCCGCCGGGGCGGCGGTCGGAGCCGACCAGCAGGTAGTTGAGCGGCCCGTCCAGGTCCGTCCGGTCGGTGCGGGCGTCGAGGTCGAGCAGGATCTCCTTGGCCACCGCGCGGTCGTACCTGTGGCTGAGCGTCTTGAGCCCGACCACGGCGAGCCCGGCCAGCAGGACGAGGGCCAGGCCGATGCCGAGCAGGATCCGTGACCCACGGGCGCGGCGCGGACGGGCGGCTCCGGCCTCGGCGGCCCGGTCCGCTGCGTTCCGTCCCGACCTGGACGTGACCGCCTCCCCGCAGCCGATACGTGAAACCTGCTCACGTCAGGCTACGGGCGGTGACGGGGCGGTCGCCGGCTTTCCGGGACTTCCGGTCGGCTGCCGCCTGCGTCACTTCCGGCTTGAGATCATCTCCGGGTGGGCGAAGACAAATTCGCCCAGCTTGTCCTGCTTCATCGCCCGGAACATCTCCATGGTCTCCTCGTTCAACGTCTCGCGCTGATTGCCGTTCCCGTTGAACGTGCCGTTGTTGGTCTTGAGCATGGTCAGGTCCCTCGAGGTCACCCCGCGCATGGTGAAGATGAACTTCTCGATCGCCACGCCGCCGGTGTCCAGCACCAGCGCCTTGCCGGCCGCCTTGGTCAGCTGCTGGAGCTTCGCCGGGTTGGTCAGCGCGCCGCCGTCGGTGGCCTTGCGGGCCATCGCCTTGATCAGCTGCTGCTGATTCTGCTGGCGGTCGTAGTCACCACCGGGGAGCCCGTAGCGTTGCCGGGCGTAGTCCAGGGCCGCCCAGCCCTCCATCTCCTGGCAGCCCTTCTTGTGCACCACCGGAGTCATCTGCTTGCCGGTCTTCTTGGCGTCGGCGTTCCACATCGGCTCGCCGTCGACGAACGACATGTGCTTCGACTTGACCTCGTGGCTCACGCAGATCTTCACGGTGCCGAGGGTGTCGATGACGTTCTTGAAGCCACCGAAGTTGATGATCGCCGCACCGTCGAAGCTGACTCCGGTGAGCCGCTTGATCGTCTGCGCCATCAACTGAGCCCCGCCCTCCCAGCCGCCACCGTTGCGGGCGCCGGCCTGGAAAGCGGCATTGATCTTGTCGGTGTCACCGCCGAACCCGCTCTTCGGGAACGCCGGGATCTGTGCCTCGGTGTCCCGGGGGATGGAGATCAGGTACGCCTGGTCGTGGGAGGCCGGGATGTGCAGGATGATGATGCTGTCCGACCGGACGTTGTCCGCGGCCCAGCGCTCCCGCGCGTCCACGCCGAGCAGCAGCATGTCGATCGGACCGTCCAGGCTCGCGCCGCCCTCGGCGTCGGACTTACCCGCGTCACCGAGCAGGTTCCGCTGGGCGATGTCCCCGGTCGCCTGGCTGATCAGCACCTTGCTACCGACGATGCCCACTCCGCTGCTGAGCATCAGCACGGCACCGAAGATCACCGTCAGCCGAGCCCAGAGCGGATCCCTGCGCTTCGGGCGCTTCTTCGCCGGCCCGCCTCCGGAGCGGCCACCGCCGCCGGGCGGGCGACCACCCGGACCGCCGCCCGCGCGGCCCGGCTGCATCGGAATGGACGAGGCGATCCGGCCGCTGGGGGCGGCGGACCCGGTAGACGAAGGGCGACGGCTGGCCTGAACCGGCATGCGTGCTCCAGCTCGTGATCAGGAGGGGGGCGGCACCACTGTACGTACATCGATTCGACTTGGCGAGTTCATCCCGGGTCAATCCGGACGCCGATTTCGCTGAGGTCGGTCGGTCGTCGACACCTGATGACCCGAACGGGCCGCTGCCGGTCGTCCTGCGGATCAGCCGCCCTCGGTGCCCTTGGGCTGGTTGGCCTTGACCCAGTCCGCCATGGTGTCCGCCGACATGGCCCGGTACATCGCCAGCGCCTTCTCCCGGTCGGAGACCACCACCGACTCGCCGTTGATCGTGTCGCTGCCCGAGTTCGGGCTGGTCACGAAGGTGAGGTTCTGGCCGCGCAGGTTGCGGAACTGCAGCGCCATGTCCGTCACCGAGAAGCCCTCGTCGACGGTGGCGGCGGCGGTCACCGACTGGAGGAAGTCGTGGAGCTTCTTCGGGTTCGCCAGCGTGCCCGTGCTCGCCGCCTTGTCCAGCAGCGCCCGGAGGAACTCCTGCTGGTGCCGCATCCGGGCGAAGTCCCCGTCCGGGAACTGCTTGCGCTGGCGGATCCAGTCCAACGCCTCCGCGCCATCCATGTGGTTGGTGCCCTTGGTGAACGTCCGGTACGGCTTGTGGATCGAGGTGACGGTCCGCTCCACCTTCAGGTCGACGCCGCCGAGGGCGTCGGTGACCTGCTTGAAGCCGGCGAAGTCGATCGCCATCACGTGGTCGATCCGGACGTCGGTGAAGCACTCCACGGTGCGGACCGCGAGCGGCAGCCCGCCGAACGCGAACGCCGCATTGATCTTCGCGCGCTGGCCGGAGCCGCAGTCCGCGCCGGCGCTCTCCGGGATCGGCACGTAGAGGTCACGAGGGATGGAGACCAGGTACGCCTCCTGGTGGTCGGCCGGAATGTGCATCACGATGATCGTGTCGGCGCGCCACTGGCTCTTCGTGTCGACCGGCGCGTCCGGGTCCCGAGAGTCGCTGCCCACCAGCAGGATGTTCAGCGCGCCGTCGACGGTCTTGACCGGTCGGCCACCGGTGATCTCCGCGAACGGGTCGGTCCGGGCCAGGTCGCCGTCGAGGTTGCGCGCGTACAGCCACGCGCCGATGCCGCCGAGCAGGGCCAGCACCAGCACGGCGATCCCGGCCACCAGGCCGATCCGACCCCAGCGTGGCCGTGGGCCGCGCCGGTCCGGCCCGCCGGCACCACCCGTTCCACCTGGTCCTCCGGGCCCACGCGGCCCCTCCGGGCCGCCCGGCCGGGGCCGCTCCTCGTCGGGCGACGGATACCAGCGTGCCTCGCTCGGCCGGGTACGTCCGGAGGCGCCCCGGTCGGGGCCGGGCACGGAGGCGCGCCCGGCGCTGCGGTGCAGGTACGGGTGCGGAACGCCGGCAGACGAGGTCGCTGACATGTAACTCAGGGTACGTAGGACGAGCCACTACCGCCCTCAGGCGACACTCAGCCAGCTGTCGTGCGTCGCCGGCCGGTTACCCTAGCCGCGCCCGGAAGTGCTCGATCGTGCGTCGCAGGCCGTCTTCGGGCGCCACGGTCGGCTCGTATCCGAGCAGTTCGCGGGCGAGGGTCAGGTCCGGGCGGCGCATCTCCGGGTCATCCGAGCTTCGAGTGATGTACGTCACTTCCGAGCTGCTGTCGGAGAGCGACACGATCAACTCAGCCAGTTGCCGCATGGTGAGCTCATGCTCGGTGCCGCAGTTGATCGGACCGGTCTCGGTCGAGTCGAGCAGCAGCAGGATGCCTCGCACCAGGTCCTCGACGAAACAGATGGACCTGGTCTGGTTGCCGGTGCCGTGCACGGTGAGCGGCTCGCCGCGCAGCGCCTGGGAGATGAAGGTCGGGATGGCCCGGCCGTCGTCGGGGCGCATCCGCGGGCCGTACGTGTTGAAGATCCGGACGATCGCCGCGTCGAGCCCGCGGTGCCGGTGGTACGCCATGGTGGCCGCCTCGGAGAAGCGCTTCGCCTCGTCGTAGACGCTGCGTACCCCGATCGGGTTGACGTTGCCCCAGTAGGTCTCGCGCTGCGGGTGCTCCTTCGGGTCCCCGTACGCCTCGGAGGTGGAGGCCATCAGGAACCGGGCGCCGTCGGCGACCGCGCGGTCCAGCAGGTGCAGGGTGCCCACCGAGCCGACCCGCAGGATCTCCACCGGCAGGTGGGCGAAATCGGTGGGGCTGGCCGGCGAGGCCATGTGCAGGATCGCGTCGAACCGCTCGGCCAGCGCCGGGTGGTGCGTCGGCAGACCCTCGGAGATGTCCGCCTCGACCAGGGTGAAGGTCGGCCGGTCCAGCAGGTGGGCGACGTTCTCCTTCGACCCGGTGACGAAGTTGTCCAGCGCCACCACCGTGCAACCCCGCGCGATCAGGGCGTCCACCAGGTGCGACGGGACGAAACCGGCGCCGCCGGTGACGAGAATGCGGTGACCGGAACCGTAGCGCTCAGCAACCTTCATACCGATCAGCCTACCGACCCCCGGAATTGCGGAAGGGCCCCCTGTTGACGCCCGGCGTTCCACAGGAGGCCCTTCTCAACAAAGTGCCGCGGTCAGTGGGCACCGGCGCCGGTCAGGGCGCGGACCTCCAGCTCCGCGTACTTGTCCTCGTCGTGCTCCTTGGAAAGGAGGGTGCCGATCCAGCCGCACAGGAAACCGAACGGAATGGAGAGGATGCCCGGGTTGGACAGCGGGAACCACTGCCAGTCGTGATCCGGGAACATCGACGTCGCCGCCCCGGAGACCACCGGCGAGAAGAACACCAGCAGTACGGCCGAGAGCAGACCACCGTAGATCGCCCACACCGCGCCGGAGGTGTTGAACCGCCGCCAGAACAGGCTGTAGAGGATCGCCGGCAGGTTGCCCGAGGCGGCCACCGCGAACGCCAGCGCCACCAGGAACGCCACGTTCAGGTTCTGCGCGAAGATCGACAAGGCGATCGAGACGGCGCCGATCACCAGGGCGGAGATCCGGGCGACCCGTACCTCCTGGCGCTCCGACGCCTCACCCTTCTTCATGACGTTCGCGTAGAAGTCGTGCGCCAGGCTGGACGAGGAGGCCAGGGTCAACCCGGCGACCACCGCCAGGATCGTGGCGAAGGCGACCGCCGCGATGATCGCCAGCAGAGCCGCCCCACCCACGTCGCCGCCGAGGAAGTCGATGCCGAGCGCCTCGGCCAGCTGTGGCGCTGCCGTGTTGCCCGCCTTGTCCTGTGCGGTGATCGCCTCGCTGCCGACCAGTGCCGCGGCGCCGAAGCCCAGGGCCAGGGTGAGCAGGTAGAAGGTGCCGATGATGCCGATCGCCCAGAGCACGCTCTTACGGGCCGCCTTCGCGGTCGGCACCGTGTAGAAGCGGATCAGGATGTGCGGAAGGCCGGCGGTGCCGAGCACCAGGGCGATGCCGAGCGAGAGCAGGTCCATCTTGCTGTAGAAGGTCTTCAGCGCGTCACCGGGTGTCTCCACCCCGTAGCGAAGCCCGGGTTCCAGGAAGGCGGCTCCCTTGCCGGAGGCGTCCGCGGCGTCGCCGAGCAGCGACGAGAGGTTGAACTTGTACTTGGCGAGCACCAGCAGCGTCATGACGATCGCGCCGCTCATCAGCAGGAACGCCTTGACGATCTGCACGTAGGTGGTGCCCTTCATGCCGCCCACGGTGACGTAGATGATCATGAGGGCGCCGACCATGATGATGGTGGCGATCTTCGCGGCGTCCGCGTCCATGCCGAGGAAGGTGGTCCCCGGCCTGATCCCCAGCAGCAGCGCCACCAGGGCGCCGGCGCCGACCATCTGGGCCAGCAGGTAGAAGATCGACACCGTGATGGTGGAGACCGCCGCCGCCGTACGCACCGGACGCTGGCGCATCCGGAACGCCAGGACGTCGGCCATCGTGTACCGGCCGGAGTTGCGCAGCAGCTCCGCGACCAGCAGCAGGGCGACCAGCCAGGCGACCAGGAAGCCGATGGAGTAGAGGAAGCCGTCGTAGCCGTAGAGCGCGATGATGCCGGCGATGCCGAGGAACGAGGCGGCCGACATGTAGTCGCCACCGATCGCCATGCCGTTCTGGAAGCCGGAGAAGGACCGGCCGCCCGCGTAGAAGTCGGTCGCGGTCTTGGTCTGCCGGCTGGCCCAGACGGTGATGGCCAGGGTCACGGCCACGAAGACCAGGAAGAGCGTGATGGTCAGGTTGCGGGCGGTGTGGCTGCCCGCCTCAGCCGCCAGGAGCGGGTTAGCCGCGAGGACCGTCTTCATGGGTCACCTCCCCGATCTCGGCACGGATCCGGTCGGCGACCGGGTCGATCTTCCGGTCCGCGTACCGGGAGTAGAGCCAGGCGATCACGAACGTGGAGACGAACTGGAGCAGGCCGAAGACCAGCGCGACGTTGATGTTGCTGCCGAACAGCTTCGTGCCCATGAAGTCCCGGGCGTACGCGGAGAGAATGACGTAGAGCGCATACCACAGGAAGAACGCGACGGTCATCGGGAAGACGAAGCCGCGCAGCGCGCGCCGCAGCCCGGCGAACTCGTCCGACCGTTGTACGGCCAGGTATCTGTCCGGCTGGGAAGCGGTCGGCGCGGGTGTGTCCGTGGACATCTGTGGATCACCACCTTCACAGGCGTTGGAGGAGTTTCGCGCACCGTAAAGAGCGCGCTCCCCGCCGGGGAAGGCCGCGATCGACGCCGGTCGACGAGTGCGCCGAGCGGTCGGCTGGCTGCGCCGAGTGACTCAGGTCACTCCGGTGACCGGTCGGCCGGCGCGACGGCCGCCCGGAACCCGCGTTCAGCCGGGCAGCTCGTGGTAGCGACCGCGGTAGTGCAGCAGCGGGCTGGCCTCCTCGGCCAGGTCGACCGCCTCGATCGTGGCCTCCACCAGCAGCGCCCAGCCGTACTCCCGGGCGGTGTCCAGTCGGCAGCCGACCCATCCGCCGGCGTCCGTCGGGACCGGCCCGTACGGGGTGTCGGTCCACGTCCCGCTGGCGAAGAGCCCACCCGGGGCGGGGAAGAGACCGGCGAACCGGTCGGCGAGCTGCCGGTGCGGCGGGCCGAGCGGCGCGACAGCGAACCGGCCCGCCGCCTCGATCGCCGCCCACAGATCGGACTCCGCGTCGATCAGCCCGATCAGCCGGTCCGGCTCCCCCTCGGCGACCAGGGTGGACGAGACGGTCAGCCCGGCCGGGCCCGGCGCGGTCCAGAGGGTCACCGGCGCGGCGAGCCGACCACGCAGCCGGCGGACCGGTGACCGTTGCCCGGCCGGCACCGCGAACGGGTCGGTGTGGTGGATCTCGGCGCCCGGCTCATGATTCACGTGAAACATTGTGACCCCACGACCCCGCCTTCAGGACCCGACCGGCGAAGGTCCGGACCAGGACCGCCACCTCGTCGGCCCGCGTGTCGAGCACGAAGTGCCCGCCGTCCAGCAGATGCGCCTCCGCCTCCGGGACGTCGGACTGGTACCGCCGCCGGCCCGGCGACGTCCTCGCTGCCCGGGTCGGCGTCGAGGTCAGCGGGTCGTGCTCAACGGCGCGGCGTGACCGTGGCCAGCAACTCGGGCAGTCGCCGGTCCAGCACGTCGCCGGCCAGGTACGCGCCCAGCAGCGCCGCGCCCAGCCCGTACGCCGCGCCGACCGGCAGGGCCAACCAGAGCCAGGCGTCACCGAGCAGTGCCGCGGCCACCACCATCGGCACCCCGGCGATCGCCGCGACGACCATGGCCAGCAGGGTGAGCAGGCCCTTCGCCATGCCCGCACCAGTGTTCATCGCGAACGGGTTGCTCGTCTCCGGCAGCGAATATGCCCCGAGCACCGACACGAAGCTGCTCACCGCCAGCCCCGCACCGTAGGTGGCCGCCAGGCTGCCGGCGGTCAGCCCGATCCAGCCCGGGTGGCCGAGCAGCAGCGACAGCGCCACCGCGACGACAGTCAGCATCGGCAGCACGTACAACGAGAAGGCCGCCATCCGCGCGCGCAGCTCGACCCGGCCGGGCACCCCGGCCACCACGTTCGCCGCGTACGCGCTGCCGTCGAAGCCGAACTGGTTGGCCAGGGTGACCGAGGCGAGCACACCGACGAAGAGCATGGAGATGGTGACCAGTACCGGTGAGCTGTCGCTGGCACTCAGCGTCATGCCCTGCTCGCCCCCGGCGAAGCCCGCACCGCCGAGGTTGGTCATGACCGGCACGAAGATGCCGACCACCGCGATCGTGATCAGGTTGGCCCGGCGGCGAGCGTCCCGCCACCAGTAGCGGGCCTCCCGGGCGACCAGGGCGCCGAACCGGTCCCGCCGCATCCGGCCGGTGATCCGGGGAAACAGCTGGGCGACCGCGCCACCTGTGGCGCCTCGCCGGGCCGGCGCCCGGCCGGAGCTGACCGCCCCCACCATCGCCGACTCCAGCGACCGTGACCACCAGGCCAGCAGGGCACCGAGCGCGACCACGGTGATCAGCAGCTTGACCGGAGCAGCCCAGACCCGCCCCTGGGCCACGTCGATGCCGGCGGTCCAGGGTGCGCCGAACGGCGTCCACCCGATCACGGTCGCCAACCCGGTCAGCCGGTCCCAGTCCGTCTCGCGCAGCGCGGCCAGGCCGAAGATCTGCAACGGACCGAGCAGCGCGGCCGCCACCGCCAGCAGGACAGCCGCCAGGTCACGCACCCGGCGCGACCGCAGCATGCTGGCGAAGGCGCTGGTCACCGCGCGGCTGGCGGCCACACAGAGCAGCATCCCGGCGACCACACCGACGACGGCCACCATCCCGGCGGACCAACCACCCAGCCTCCAGGCGGTGAGCACCAACCCGAACGTCGCGATCAGCATCGCCAGCGCCGACACGCTGACCAGGGCCGCGGCGAACAGGCCGATGACAAGCGTGCGGCGGGGCAGGGGCAGCAGAGCGAACCGGGCCGGGTCCAGTGTCTCGTCGACCCCGAAGAAGACCAGCGGCAGCAGCAGCCAGCCGAGCACCAGCAGCCCGCCACCGCCCGCCGCGACCAGCATCGCGTACCGGCCGTTGCCCGTCATGGCCGGCACGGCGAAGAGGAAGAAGCCGCTGGCGGCGAACCAGAGCCCGACCAGCGCGCCGCCGATGAACATCGCGAGCCGCCAGCCCTGGCCACGGAAGCTGTTGCCCATCACCCGCAGCTTCAGCCGCAGGAAGTGCCGGGCGGAGACGGCTCGGACCGGCCCGGCGGGCGCGGCGGCGGTGCTCATCGGGAGAGCCACGACAGCTCCTCACCGGTCGCGGTACGCCCGCCGACCACCTCGACGAAGACCTGCTCCAGCGAGCGGTCGCCGCGGACCTCCCCGATCGTGCCGACCCGCTTGATGGTGCCCTCGGCGAGAATCGCCACGTGCGAGCAGAGCCGCTCGACGACCTCCATCACGTGACTGGAGAAGACCACTGTGCCGCCGCCGGCCGCGTACCGGGTGAGGATGTCCCGGATCAGCGCGGCGGAGACGGGGTCGACCGCCTCGAACGGCTCGTCCAGCACCAGCACCCGGGGGCCGTGCAGCAGCGCGCAGGCCAGGCCGATCTTCTTCTTCATACCCGCCGAGTAGTCCACCACCAGCGTCCGGCCGGCGTCGCCGAGCGCCAGCACGTCCAGCAGCTCCGCGGCCCGCTGGTCGACCACCGCCGGGTCCATCCCACGCAACAGCCCGTTGTACGCCAGCAGCTCCGCCCCGGTCAGCCGGTCGAACAGCCGGACCCCGTCCGGCATCACGCCGAGCAGCCGCTTGGCCGCCACCGGATCCCGCCACACGTCGTGCCCGAGCACCCAGGCCGAACCGGCATCGGGCCGCAACAGCCCGACCGCCATCGACAGCGTGGTGGTCTTGCCGGCGCCGTTCGGGCCGAGCAGGCCGTAGAAGGAGCCGGCGGGGACGTCGAGGTCGACGCCGGCCACCGCGATCGTGCCATCGAACCGCTTCGCCAGACCACGCAGCGCCAGCGCGGGATGCTCACCAGTCATGAGCCGACGTTATCCGTCGGCCACCACTTGCGCGCTCCGGCGGCAGGCGGACCCGGCGTCATCCCCAGGACGGACGTCGCACGAGATCCGCCGGCGGAAGGTGCCGGTTCCCGATGCGACCCGCCGTCGTGCTGGCGGGTGACCGGAAGTCGCCCTTCCCTACATGCGGAGGGCCTCGGGGGTGTGCAGGCGGAGCATGGTGGCGGCGACGTCGGCCGGGGCCCGCCGACGGGTCGCCATCGACACCGCGACCATCACGGTGAAGGCCAGGGGCACCGTCCAGGCGGCCGGTTGCGCGGTGAGCGTGGCCGGCCAGCCGGACAGCGGCGGGCCGAGCACGGTGAGCAGCACAGCGCCGATCGCCGCGCCGCCGCCGGCCAGCACACCGGCGGCGGCGCCCAGGTCGGTCAGCCCGCGCCACCAGATGCCGAGCACCAGCAGCGGGCAGAAACTCGACGCGGCGACCGCGAAGGCGAGCCCCACCACCTGCGACACGTCCAGCCCGGAGAGGTTGAGCGCCAGCACCGCCGGCACGCCCCCGGCGATCACCGTGGCCAGCCGGAAGCCGCGCACCGAGCCCCGGCCGAGGACGTCCGTGGAGATCACCCCGGCGACGCTGGTCAGCAGCCCGGACGAGGTGGAGAGGAAGGCCGCGAACGCGCCCGCCGCGACCAGCGCGGCGAGCAGCCGCCCGACCAGCCCGTCGCCGAGGGCCGCGCCGGGCAGCAGCACCACCACCGCGTCGGTCTGCCCGCTGACCAGCAGCTGCGGGGTGTAGATCCGACCGAGCACCCCGTACAGGGTGGGGAGCAGGTAGAAGACGCCGACCAGGGCCAGCACGACCAGCGTGGTCCGGCGGGCCGCCGCGCCGTCGGGATTGGTGTAGAAGCGGACCAGCACGTGCGGCAGGCCCATGGTGCCCAGGAAGGTGGCCAGGATCAGCGAGTACGTGGCGAACAGGCCCCGGTCGTCGTCGCCGGCGGTGCTGGGCAGCAGCCAGTCGCCGGCGTCTGTGGCGACGCCGGACACCTCCGGCACGGAGTCGCCCGCGGCGAAGGTCAGTTCGTCGCCGGGGCTCACCTCCCGGACGTCGCCGTCGGGCAGGGTGAGGGTCGCGCGGTGCTCGACCACGACGGTGGTCGCGGTCCGGAACGTCGGCCCGTCGGGCGGGGTCACCGCCGGCCGGGCGTCGGCCTGCCACTGCAACGCCAGGAAGATCGCCGGTACGGCGAGCGCGGTCAGCTTGAGCCAGTACTGGAACGCCTGGACGAAGGTGATAGCCCGCATCCCGCCGAGCGCCACGTTCGCGGTGACCACGGCGGCCACCAGCAGGGCGCCGAGCGGGAACGGGGACCCGGTCACCGTGGCCAGGGTGAGCCCCGCGCCCTGGAGCTGCGGCACCAGGTAGAGCCACCCGATGAAGATCACGAAGGCGGTGGCGAGGATGCGCAACCGGCGCGATCCCAGTCGCAGCTCGCAGAAGTCGGGCAGGGTGAACGCGCCGGAACGGCGCAGCGGCGCGGCCACGAAGAGCAGCAGGGCCAGGTAGCCGGCGGCGAACCCGACCGGGTACCAGAGCACGTCCACGCCGTACTTGAGGACCATGCCGGCGATGCCCAGGAAGCTCGCCGCCGACAGGTACTCCCCGCCGATGGCGGCCGCGTTCCAGGTGGGACTGATCGCCCGGGAGGCGACCAGGAAATCGGAGGTGGTCCGGGCCAGCCGCAGCCCGTAGAAGCCGATCCCGACGGTGACCAGGGTGACCGCGACGATGGCCGGGACCACGTAGTCGTTGCCCACCTCAGCGCTCCGGCCGCTGCACCAGGTCGGTGAAATCCTGCTCGTTGCGTTCGGCCAGCCGCACGTACGCCCAGCCCACCCCGATCAGGAACGGGAAGGACGCCACGCCCAGCAGCAGCCAGGGCAGGTTGACGCCGGCGACCGTCGTCCGGCCGAGCGACGGTGCGATGGCGAACAGCCAGGGCAGCCCGCCGAGCCCGATGGCCACCACGAGCGAGAGCCGCAGCGCCAGCGCGAGCTGGGCCCGGACCAGACCGCGGACCAGCGCCTCGCCCACCTGTGTCTGCTGCGCCAGCTCGGCGCGGGTCCGCTCGGAGCGGCTGTCCTGACGGGTGATGTCGGCCAGCACGATCCGGGTCCGGCGGGGCGGCGGTGCGGTACCGCCGGGCCCCGCGTCAGTGAGTCGCTTGGCCACCCCGGCAGTCTCACCCGCCCCGCCGGAATGTCAAGCGGCACGTTCACCAGCGCAGCGGACCGGCGCAGTCGGTCACGCCGGCGGTCATCACGGCTCCGCCCAGCTCCCGCCGGGCCCGCTCCCGGCCGAGGTTCGCCGCCCAGAGGCCGTCCCGGGGCAGCTCGGCGGCGATCTCCCGCAGCGCGCACGCCCGCAGTGGCTCGGGCAGTCGGTCCAGTGCCGGGACGGCGTCGGCGGAGAGCCCGGAGAGGTAACCGACGTCCAGTCGGCCGGTCTCCAGATACCGGTCGACGTTCCGGTCGGCGATCAGCCGGTCCGGGTTGACCAGGGCCAGCCCGAGCAGCGCGAGCACCGCGGTGCCGATCACGAGCCGCGGCAGCCACTCGGCGCGCAGCCGCACCACGGCCACCCCGACCAGGACGAAGAGCAGCCCGAGCCAGAGTTCGACGGTCGCCACGACGAGCCGGAGGCGGGTGGCGCCGTACGCGTCGGCGTAGACCTGCATCCGGTAGAGGGCGGAGGCGACGACCACGAGGCTGAGCGCGGTGAGCGCCCCGAGGAGGACGCGGACCAGCAGCCGGTCGGCGCGGGTGGCCCGGGGCGCCCGGCGGGCGGCGATCGCGATCACCAGCAGCGTGAGCCCGGTGACGGCGAGCAGCTGCCAGAAGCCGCCGCGGGCGTACTCGGCGTAGGTGAGCCCGGCCGTGCGGAGCACGTGCCCCGCGCCGCCGAAGAACACCGTCAGCTGCACCAGTACGAATGCGGCGAACAGGGCGTTGAGCAGCGTCAGCGGCAGCGCCCACTCCAGCCGGTGCGCCGGCCGGGAAGGCGCCGGCCGCAGACCGTCCAGGTCGGGCGGACGGCTGACCAGGTACGCGCCGCCGAGCAACCCCAGGCCGATCAGCAGCAGGCGGGCCAGCCAACCGAACACACTGCTCGCCGAGATGTCCGGCAGCAGACCCGCGACCAGGTCGGCGAAGACCGCGTCGGCGGAGGAGAAAAGTAGTCCGAACAGCACCAGCAGGCCGGCCGAGACCGCGAGGCTGCTCACGATCCGCCCGATCCCGGGACCGGCCGGGCGGGTGTGGCGCAGCCCGCGTACCGCCCAGGGGATCGCCCGGACGGTCGCCGCCGGCGGCAGCGTCGCGGCCACCAGCATGCCGAACGGGTTCCGTCCGCCGGTCACCGCGAGCGTCGCGGTGACCGCGGCGGCGATCAGACAGAGCGCGAAGAGCCACCCGGCGGCCCGGACCGTTCCGACGGCGACCAGCGCGACGGTCGCGACCGCCCAGGCGACCCGCGCCACCCGTCCCGGTGCCCCCGTGGCACCGGGACGGGCGGTGGCCGGCGCGGGGGTCACGCTGTCCGCCCGGGTCGCCGCCGTGGTGGCCGGCGTGGCCGTGGGCAACGCCGTGGTGGGCGGCGTTGCCGTGGGCAACTCCGTCGTCGGCGGCGTGGCCGGCGCGGCGGTCGTGGGTGGCGCGGCGGTCGTGGGTGGCCGGTTGGTCGCCTGCGCGGGGGTGTCCGGAGGCGCCGCCGTCGCCGGGGGAGCTGCGGTCGTGGCCGTGGCGGCCGGGGACGAGGTGTCGGACCGGACGAGGCTGGCGGTGACGAGCGCGGTCGTGGCGGCCAGCGCGGCCAGCAGCCACCCGACGCCCGGACGAACCGCCGGGAGCGTCGTGGCGCCGATGACCGCCGCCGCCGTCAGCACGGCCAGCACCACCGGACGGACGGCGCCGGTCGGCCCAGGCCAGCGCCGTTCCAGCAGTCCAGGCGGCCGAGGGATTGCCGGCGTCGGCGGCCAGGGTTGGGGCCGACCGGCCGCGGGCGGGAACGCCGGGCCGGGGCCGAACCGGGGCTCTCCGGGCCCGCCGGGAGCGGGGGATCGTGGGCCGGTGGCCGGGACGGGCATGCTGCCGGGGCTGGTCATGCGGCCTCTTCTCGGAGTGAGCCGTCGGTCGGGATGGTGACCTGGATGCGGCAGCCGGGGCGGCTACCCCGGGTCGGTCCGTCCGGGTCGAGGACGCCGATCCGGCCGCCGTGCAGTTCGACGACCCAGCGCGCGATGGCCAGGCCGAGCCCGGTCCCACCGCCGGCCGCCCGGTCACCGCGGGTGAACCGCTCGAACACCCGGGAACGCTCGGCGGTGGGGATGCCCTGGCCCTCGTCGCTCACCTCGAAGCGGAGGTGGCCCGCGTGTTCCTCGACGCTCAGCCGTACGGTGCCACCGGGCGGGCTGTGCCGTGCCGCGTTGTCGAGCAGGTTCGCGAACACCTGGTGCAGCCGCCACGGGTCGGCCTGCACGGTCAGGGGCATCTCCAGCTTGCGGAGCCGGAAGCGCACGTCCAGCCCGGCGCCGGTCGCGCTCGCGGTGGCGTGCTCGACCGCCTCGTCGAGGAAGTCCCCCACGTCCATGCGGACGCGCCGCAGCGGAACCACCCCGGCGTCGAGACGGGACAGGTCGAGCAGGTCGGCGACGAGATGTCCGAGCCGTTCGGTCTGGGCCAGCGCCGAGCGCAGTGCCGCGGGTTCCGGCGTGGCCACGCCGTCCACCATGTTCTCCAACACGCCCTGCAATGCCGTGATCGGCGTACGCAGCTCGTGCGAGACGTTGGCGATCAGCTCGCGCCGCCGCTGGTCCGCGGCGTGCAGATCCTCGGCCATCTTGTTGAACGCCTGGGCGAGTTCGCCGACCTCGTCACGGGACGTGGCGCGTACCCGGCGGGTGTAGTCACCCCGGGCCATCGCGCCGGCGGCCGCAGTCATCTCCCGCAGTGGCGAGGTCATGCCGTGGGCCAGCACCTGCGAGGTGAACAGGGCCACGGCGATGGCGGTCGCCGAGGTCACCGGTGGTGGCCAGCCGATGCCGTACGAGAAGTACGCGAGGCCGGCAGCGCCGGAGGCGACCAGCAGCACCCCCAGTTTCAGCTTGATGGAGCGCACCGGGTCCAGCGGGCGGGGCAGCAGCTCCAGCACCCGGTCCACGCGGGTGAGCAGGGTGGCGGTCACGACGGCACCTCCAGGGCGTACCCGACTCCGTGGACCGTACGGATGAGGTCGGCGCCCAGCTTCCGGCGCAGGGCCTTGACGTGGCTGTCCACCGTGCGGGTGCCGCTGCCCTCGGCCCATCCCCAGACCTCGGCGAGCAGCCGTTCCCGGTGCAGGACAGTGCGGGGCCGCCCGGCGAGGTGGACCAGCAGGTCGAACTCGGTCGGCGTGAGGTGCACGTCCGCGCCGGCACGCCGGACCCGCCGCTCGGCCTCGTTGATCTCGATGTCACCGAGGCGGAGGGCGGGTGGCGCGGGCGTTGTGGCCGCCCGCTCCACCCGGCGCAGCAGGACGTGCACCCGGGCGGCCAGCTCGCGCATCGAGAACGGCTTGGTGAGGTAGTCGTCCGCGCCCACCGCGAGCCCGACCAGCAGGTCGGTCTCGTCGTCGCGGGCGGTGAGCATCAGCACCGGCACCGGCCGGACGGCCTGGATCCTCCGGCACACCTCCAGGCCGTCGAAGCCGGGCAGCATCACGTCGAGGACGACCAGATCCGGTTGCCCCGTCCGGAACTGCTCGACCGCGCTGGGACCGTCCACGGCGATCTCCACCGCGAATCCCTCGGCGCGGAGTCGGGCGGCGACCGACTCCGCGATGGTCCGTTCGTCCTCGACCACCAGTACCCGGCGTTCCTTCATGGGCCCTGACTGTAGGGATCCGCCGTGGAGATCGGTGGGTGGCGTTGTGAATAACCTGTGGAGAACGGGTCACGCCTGTGGATAACCCGGTGCACAGCTGTGCCTCGCTGTCAGCCCAGGCCGACGCGCTCCGGGCGGGCCGAGGCCGAGCCGAGCCAGGTGTGCGGGTTGCCGAACCAGCACCAACCCAGCTTCGGTGCGCCCTGGCTGATCCAGAGCGCCGGCACCCGCTTGTCCCCGCACCGCGACCCGACAAGCGAGAAACACCTGTTGCTGGCCAGCGCGGCCGGGTGCAGCGTGATGAAGGCGAGACCCTCGTCGATGGTGAGCGGCAGTCGGCCCTGGGCGGTCATTCCCTCCAGCGCGGCGGCCGGGGGCAGGTTACGGAACTCCTCACCCCGGTCGACGTCGAAGAGCAGGTACGCGGGGCCCTCCGGGACCTCCAGCTCCTTGATCGGGTCGAAGCGGGGCAGGTCGTCCTCGGCGTAGTGCCGGTCGAGGAAGCCCGGCTTGCGCTTGCCGACCAGCGTGGTGAGCTCCAGCCGTGGCTCGACCGGCACCAGGTCCCGAGTGGTGACCAGCAGGAACGGCACCCGGGCGTCGGTGGGTGCGGCCAGGCCGGTGGCCCCCTCGACCGCCCTGGCCCGCAGGGGTGCGACCAGATCGCGGAAGGCGGTCTCGGACAGCCCGGCCAGGCCGGGGTAGCCCAGCTCGGTGAGCCGGTCGAGTTGGCGGTCGAATTCGGTGGCAGCGTCGAACACGGCGGTTCCCCATTCGTCGTTCGGAATATCGTACAGCGTACGACAGTGCTGCGTTATTCCCCGCCGCGCCGATGCAACCCCCGGGGGCGACCGCTCCGTCGTACGACCGTGATGGTCAGCAGAGGAGAAAGACCGCGGTGAGGCGGGCCGACGAGGAAGACTTCCACGACTTCGTCGCGGACCGGATGGACCGCTGGCGACGGAGTGCATTCCTGCTCTGTCAGGACTGGCACGCCGCAGACGACGTCGTCTCGGTCACGGTGACGCGGCTCTACCGGAGCTGGCGCCTCGTGCGCCGGGCGGAGAACCGCGACGCGTACGCGCAGCGGGTCCTGACCCGCTCCTGGCTCGACGAGCGGCGTCGCCCCTGGAGCAACCGGGAGCAGTCGTGGGCGGAGGTGCCGGACGTGGCCGGCGCCGTGCCGGAGACGGTGACCGACCGCGACGGGCTCGCCACATTGCTGCGCTCGCTCGCCCCGAAGCAACGGGCGGTGCTCGTCCTGCGCTTCTACCTCGACTACTCGGTCGAGGAGACCGCCCGGATGCTCGGCATCTCCGCCGGCACCGTCAAGAGCCAGTCCGCACGCGGGCTGGCGAATCTGCGCACCGCCGTCAACGGTCAGTACTGAGCGGGGAGGCACCAGATGAGTCACCAACTGTTCGACGAGTTGATCGGTACACCCCCGCCACCCCGGGTCGATGTCAAGGGCATCGTCCGGCGGGAACGGCGGGCCAGCGCCGCCCGGCGGCTCGGCGGCTCGTTGGCCGCCGTGCTGGCCCTGGCGGTGGCCGGCGGCATCAGCGTCGCCGTACGTCATCAGGAGCCCGGTGCGGCCCGGGCCACGCCGCAGGCCGTTGCGTCCTCGCCCGCCGCGGACACGCGGTTCCGCCTGGTGTTCGACACCGAGGAGACGGCCGACGCCACCGCCAAGCGCCTCAGCCAGGAGCTGGACCGGGCGCTGCGGGCGGTGGCGCCCGGCGCGACGTGGACCTGGATGCCGGACCACCTCGGCGAGCCTCGCAAGCCGGACGGGCAGCCGCCAGAGTTCACGCACCGGGGCACCCCGGACTTCGTCGGTACCTCCTCCGGCATCTCCTACCAGGGGCGCAAGGGTTCCCTGGGCGTGTCGATCACTCCGGACGCGTCCGACGGACCGGCCGGGTTCCACTGGCCGTGCCAGCTGCCCCAGGGCATCCCGGAGGACAGCCGCTACCGCAGGGTGTGCGACGCGGGCACGACCCCGAACGGCGCGCTGATGAAGATCGAGACGCTGACCGGTACGCGGCAGAAGAGCGTGCAGTACCTCATCGCGATCCAGTTGCCCGGCGACCGGGCACTCCAGGCGAGCGTGCTGAACATGGTCGGGGTCGACGAGTCGGCGGTGCCCGCGCAGCCGCAGGCTCCGCTGTCCATGGAGCAGCTGAAGGCCATCGCCCTGGCCATCGCCGACCAGGTCAAGGCCTGACAGCCACCGAGGCGGGGCGGATCCGACGAGGGTGAGCGGGGCTGGGAGCCGGGGTCACCGGTTCCAGTCCTGCTTCGCCGCTCGCACCAACTTGTCCTTCAGTTCCCGGGTGTGCCGCCGGCTCACCGGCAGCTCGGTCCCGTCGATCACCACCACGTAACCGGAGTTGACCAGCCGCAGCTCCGCGATCAACTTCAACTGCACCAGGTACGACCGGTGCACCCGGACGAAACCGGCGTCGGCCCACCGCTCGGCGAGCGTGGCCAGCGAGACCCGCACCAGGTGTGACCCCTCCGCCGTGTGCAACCGGGCGTAGTCGCCCTGAGCCTCCACCCAGCGCACAGCCGAGCGGGGCAGCATCCGGGTGGTGCCGGCCAACTCGATCGGGATGGTCGGATCCTCCTCGGCCCGGGCCAGCGCCGCCGGATGCGACGGCACCACCCGCGAACCGATCACCCGGCGCAGCGACTCGGCCAGCCGCTCGGCGCGCACCGGTTTGCGCACGTAGTCGGTGGCCCCCAGGTCGAAGGCGTCCACCGCGCCGTCGTCGTACGCGGTGACGAAGACGATCGCCGGTGGCCGGGCGAACCGGCGCAGAACCCGGGCCAGCTCCATGCCGTCCAGGCCGGGCATCCGGATGTCCAGGAAGACCACGTCCACGTCACCGTCGCGGAGCAGTCGCAGCGCCTCGGTGGCGTCCCCCGCCGTGTGCAGGCGGGCCACCCGGGGGTCGGCCCGCAGGTGGTACGCCAGCTCGTCGAGCGCCGGGGGCTCGTCGTCCACCGCCAGCACCCGGAGGAAACCGGACGCGCTCACGTTCCGGCCCGCACGCCGGGATGGAACTTCGGCACCCGCATGCTCACCCTGGTGCCCGAGCCGAGCCCCGTCTCGACAACCAGCCCGAACCGGTCCCCGAAAACGGACCGCAGGCGCTCGTCGACGTTGGAGAGGCCGACGTGCTGGCCCGTCTCGTCGCCCGGGTCGCCGGTGCTGCGGGCCAGCTCCGCGATGCCGGCGGTCAGCGTGGTCGGATCCATTCCCACCCCGTCGTCCTCCACGGTGATGTGGCATTCGGCGCCCGCGTCCCGGGCCTCGATGCTCACCATGCCTGTGCCCGGCTTGCGGGACAACCCGTGCCGGACCGCGTTCTCCACCAGCGGCTGCAGGCAGAGGAACGGCAGTGTCACCGGCAGCACCTCCGGGGCGATCTGCAACCGCACCTGCAACCGGTCGCCGAACCGGGCCCGCTCGATGGTCAGGTAACGGTCGATCGACCGCAGCTCCTCGGCCAGCGTGGTGAACTCCCCGTGCGCCCGGAACGAGTACCGGGTGAACTCCGCGAACTCCAGGATCAGCTCGCGGGCCCGCTCCGGATCGGTGCGCACGAACGAGCCGATCGCGGTCAACGCGTTGTAGATGAAGTGCGGGCTGATCTGCGCCCGTAGCGCCCGGATCTCGGCCCGCGCGAGCCGCTCCCGCGACGAGTCCAGCTCAGCCAGGGCGAGCTGGTTGCCGGCCCAGTGCGCGGTCTCCAGGGTGGCCTGCACCAGCCCGGGCGCCGGGGGGCTGTCGGCGATCGCCACCAGGGCACCGACCACCCGGCCGTCCGCCCCCTGCAACGGTGCGACCACCGCTCCCCGGATCGGGCAGTCGACCCGGTCGCAGCGCAGCTCGGATTCACCGAGCACCGTCGAGCGCCCGGTCTCCATCGCCCGGCGGGCCGCCGCGAGCAGTTGCTCGCCGTGGTGCGCGCCGCGTCCATCGAGGGCGAGCACCACGTCGGCGTCGGTGAGCGCCAGCCCGGCCGCCCCCACCAGAGCCCGCAGATGGCGTACGGCCTTCGCCGCGCCCGCCGCGCTCAGCCCCGCCCGCAGCGGTTCGGCGGCCAGCCCGGCGGTGTGCAGCACCTCGTAGGTGGCCCGCTGGGTGGCGGTGGCGATGCCCCGGCGGGCACGCAGGCGCAGCACCGCCCACAGGGCCGCGGTCAGCGCGGTGACCAGTGAGACGACGCCGATGACGGCGGAGAGGTTGCCACCCACGCAGCGATCCTGGACCCTCCGGCCCGGCGCGCCAACCCCCTAGTAGGCGCCCTTGCGGGCGAGCACGACCCCGACGGTGCGCCACAGGATGCTCAGGTCGTACGCCAACGACCAGTTGTCGACGTAGTAGAGGTCAAGCCGGACGGACTCGTCCCAGGACAGGTCGGAGCGGCCGGAGACCTGCCACAGGCCGGTCATGCCGGGGCGGACCAGCAGCCGGCGGCGCACGTCGCCCAGGAAGTCGCCGTCGTCGGCCGGCAACGGGCGGGGCCCGACCAGCGACATCTCACCCCAGAGCACGTTGATCAGCTGCGGCAGCTCGTCCAGTGAGGTGGCCCGCAGGAAGCGGCCCACCGGGAAGACCCGCGGGTCCTCCTTCATCTTGAACAGCATGCCGTCGGTCTCGTTCCGGTCGACCAGGCTGGCCAGTCGATCCTCGGCGTCGACGTACATGGTCCGGAACTTCCACACCCGGAACGTGCGCCCCTCGTGCCCCACCCGGGGCTGGCGGAAGAAGACCGGCCCGGGGTCGGAGATCCGGATCGCCACGGCGATGGAGAGGAAGAGCGGGATCAGCAGCAGCAGACCGAGGCCGGCGGCGACCCGATCCAACAGGTTCTTGGCCAGCAGCGCCGGCCCGGAGAGGGTCGGCTCCTCGACGTGCAGCAGCGGCAGACCCTCGATCGGCCGGATGTGCACCCGGGGACCGGCGATGTCGGTCAGCTGCGGGGCGACCACCAGGTCCACGCCGGAGCCCTCCAACTGCCAGGCCAGCCGGCGCAGCTCACCCGGCTCGGCGCTGGCCGACCCGCAGATCGCGATGGTGTCCCCGCCGACCTCCCGGACCAGGGCCAGCACGTCCCGGCCGGCGTGCACCGGCACCGGGGTCGGCATCCCCCGGGCCGCGGCGTAGCCGTCGGTGATGTGGATGGCGACCGGCACGAGCCCGGCGTTCGGGCTGCGGGTCACCGCCGCGTAGACCTCCAGGCACTCGGGCAGGGTGCCGACCAGCACCATCCGGTGCGCGGCCTGGCCGGCCCGGCGGCGGATGTAGTGCAGCGCCCAGCGGGCCACGAAGCGGCCCCAGAGGATCAGCACGGTGGCGCCCACCAGCGCGGTGCCCACGGTGTACCGGGAGAGCTGGGTCACCGTGGCGAAGGCGAGGAAGGAGACGCTCGCGGCGACCGTCACCGCGGCCCGGATCACGCGCTTGAACTCGTCCGGCCCGAGCCCCAGGTAACGCCGGTCGTAGGCCCGGTTGCTCCAGAGGATGATCACCCAGCCGAGCGGGAGCAGGAGGTAGGAGACGGTGTGGAACCAGGTCGGGTCCTGCTTGGTGCCGGAGAAACCGGAGGCCGCCTGATCGAAGAGCTGGATGGCGATCCAGCTGGCGAACGCCGCCGCGCCGAAATCGAGCACGAGGAGGATCGCCGTGTAGGGGCGGTGCCAGCGGGAGACACGGCGTCGCGCCCTGGCCCATGCCGACCGGGGGACGCCGTTGTGCGACGGCGGGGTCGGCGGCTGGATCTCGAAGCTGTCGACGTGCCGCACGAGTCTGCTCCGGCCTTCGTTGGATACCGGGCGCTGGAGGCTTGCCGTCACCTCACCCATGTCCTCCCGCATGACCTGTGCCGCTCACTCGGCGTGAGGGCCCGGGTCGCCCACCGTCCCAGTCTCCCACGCGGGATCCGACCGGTCGCGCCCCCGGAAGGGATTGGCGACCGATGGTGCCGGCGGGATCTGGCCGGCTCCGTACCATTTCAGAAGCCGGGGACCGAGCCACTATACCGATGGATGCGCGTGTGGCGGGAACCGTGGACCGGAGCTTCGGCTCAGTCGGGTCGATTCCGCTCCGTAGTCGCCAAGTGGGATTACTCACCGTACGAGACGTGACAACCGTCGGTCAGCGAGCGGCTTGCCGCCGGTCTGGCACGTCGGGCAGTACTGGAGGCTCGAGTCGGCGAACGACACCTCCCGCACGGTGTCACCGCACACCGGGCAGGGCAGGCCGGTGCGGGCGTGCACCTTCAACCCGGAGCGCTTCTCGCCCTTCAGCTCCGCGGCCCGCTGCCCGAGGGACCGTTGGACGGCGTCGCCGAGCACCTGCCGGGTGGCCGCGTGCAGGGTGGCGAGCTGGTCGTCGGTGAGCCGGTCGGTGATCGCGAACGGGGACAGCTTCGCCGCGTGCAGGATCTCGTCGGAGTACGCGTTGCCGACGCCCGACAGCACCGCCTGATCGGTCAGCACCCCCTTGATCTGCCCGCGCCGGCTGCGCAGCCGCTCCGCGAAGGTGGGCAGGTCCGCGGCGAGCGCGTCCGGGCCCAGCTTCGCCACGCCGGGCACCGCCGCCGGGTCGGTGACCAGGTACGCGGCCAGCTTCTTCTGTGTGCCGGCCTCGGTGAGGTCGAACCCGGAGCCGTCGTCGAGGCGGACGCGCAGCGCGATCGGGCCCTTGCCGGGCCGCAGCGGGGTGGTGGCCGGGAACGCCTCCCGGTAGTGCAGCCAACCCGCCCGAGCCAGGTGGACCACCAGGTGCAGGTCGCCCTCGACGAGCACGTCGAGGAACTTGCCGTGCCGGCGGGCGTCGACCACCGCCCGACCGGCGACCGCGGCCGGTGCCGGGTCGTACGTCTTCAGGGCGCTGATCGCGGCGACCTCGAGCCGGTCGACACGCCGCCCCACCGCGCGCTGTCGCAGGTAACCCGCGAGCGCCTCAACCTCCGGTAGTTCGGGCACGACCCAACGGTAGCCTTCTTTCCGGTGAGCGCGAGGAATGAGCTTGCGAGTCCCGGCACGACCGCGAACGAAAGGCGAGCTCGTTGAGAATCGTGGTGGCACACAACCGGTACCGGGAAGCCCAGCCCTCCGGCGAGAACACGATCGTGGACGCGGAGATCGCTCAGCTCACCGCCGCCGGCGTCGAGGTGCTGCCGTTCATCCGCAGCTCGGACGAGATCCCGTCGATGTCGAAGGTGGCGAAGGCGCTGCTGCCGATCTCGCCGATCTGGGCCCCCCGGGCCCAGCACGACCTGAGCCGGCTGCTCACCGAGCACCGGCCGGACGCACTGCACCTGCACAACCCGTACCCGCTGCTCTCGCCCTGGGTGGTGCGGACCGCGCACCGGCACGGCGTCCCGGTGGTGCAGACGGTGCACAACTACCGGCAGGTCTGCTCCTCGGGGATCTACTTCCGCGACGGCGTGATCTGTCAGGACTGCAAGGGCCGGGCGCTGGGGGTGCCGGCGATCAAGCACCGCTGCTACCGCGACTCGGCGGCCCAGAGTGCGCTGATGGCGACCACCCTGGCCGTGCACCGGGGCACGTGGCGGTCGGTGGACCGGTACATCGCGCTGACCACGGCGATCGCCGACCACCTGCGTGACTACGGCATTCCGGACGAACGGATCGTGGTGAAGCCGAACGCCGTGCCGGATCCGGGCCGGCCGGCGCCGCTCGGTGACGGTTTTCTCTACATGGCCCGGCTGAGCCCGGAGAAGGGCGTCGACCTGCTGCTGGACGCCTGGCGCCGGCATCCGGTGGGCGCACTGGGCACGCTGCGGGTGGCCGGTGACGGCGAGTTGCGCTCCCTGGTGGAGGCCGCCGCCGTCGAGCGACCCGACGTGGTCTACCTCGGCCAGCTCGACCGGGCCGGAGTGCGGGCGGCGGTCGAGGCGAGCGCGGTGGTGATCGTCGCCGCCATGTGGCACGACGTGCTGCCGACCGTGATCATCGAGGCGATGGCCAGTGGCCGGCCGGTGCTCGGCACCGCGTTGGGCGGCATTCCGTACCTGATCGGGGCGGATGCCCCGCACGAGCCCGCCGGCACCGGGCCCGCCGAGATCGCCTCCGCGGTCGCCGGGGGCGGCGGCGGGTCGCCCATGCCGGCGGGGATCGGTCTGGGCGAGGCCGGTTGGGTGGTCGCCCCGGAGCCCGCCGCGCTCGCGGCCGCCCTGCCGGTCGCCCGCGCTGGTGCGTCCGGGCTGGCCCCGGCCGCCCGCGCCCGCTACGAGCGGACCTTCCACCCCGACGTGGTCACCAAGCAGCTCATCGACGTCTACGCCGGCATGGCCCGCACCGCGCACCGCCGCTGACCTGCCAGCCCTGCCGGTCCGGGTCCCGCGCCGCCCGCCGGCTCGGGCCGCATGCCGCCCGCCGGGTCGGGCCGGCAAGATCGTGCTCGATCGATCGTGGAAAGAGTGGCCTCGGAGCAAGATCCACACAACATCAGGGATATTGGGGCCTCCCACGTCTGGGAGACCGCAGCATCCGGGAAGTTGCGTGGATCTTGGCCCGACGTGGCCCGGCCCGATGTGGCCCGGCCCGGGCGCGGGGCACGCCGTGGGGATCAGCGCAGGGAGGCGCGGGCGGAGAAGGCGATGCTCGCCAGCAGGAAGCCGCCGTTGACGATGGTGAACGCGACGATCACCCAGAGGACCAGCGTGGGGGCGACGGCCAGCACCAGGGCGGCCACGAAGATCACCGCGCCGTAGTCGCGGACCAGCTTCGCCAGGCGGACCGGCAGCGAGGTCGAGGTGACCATGCTGGCCGCGTTCGGGCCGGCCTGCATCACCGAGGTGACCAGGTTGACCATCCAGGTGCCGGCGAAGGTCGCCACCAGCCAGGTCGGGGTCGACGGCTCCTGCGCCACCGCGGTGGCGGCCAGCGCCGCCACCAGGGCGATCTGCGCGGCCACGTCGCACAGCACGTCGACCCGGGCACCGGCCGCGCTGCCCTGGCCGGTCACCCGGGCCAGTTGCCCGTCCGCGCAGTCCAGGGAGTACGCCACCTGCCAGCCCACCAGGGCGAGCACGCCGACCACCCAGGCCGGCACGTCACCGGCCGCGACCGGTCCGGCGAGCGCCACCACGGTGACCGAGGTGGCCAAGCCCAGCACCAGGTTGGTGATGGTCAGCGCGGTCGGGCGCAGCCCCAGCCGCTGGGCGACCAGCGCGAAGGCGGCCCCCAGCCACTGGCTGATCGACTCGCTGAACAGACCACCGCCCCGGTTCACCCGGTGGAAGTCGGCGATTGTGGGACGGGGGTCAGCCAAGCTGGTCGCGGATTGCACCGGCGTAGTCTGCCAGCCGCTCCCGCGTCTCGGTAGGCGACAGCGCCAGGTGCTCGAGGATCGTGTACCGGTCCGGCCGGGTGCGCGGCGCGAACTGCACCGCCTCGACGAACTGGTCGTCGGTCAGCCCCACCTCGGCGGGAAGCCGGGGCAGCCCGTGCCGGGACAGGCAGGCCGACATCTCCCCGAAGCGGCGCAGGTCCCCGCGCAGCCAGGTGCAGAAGAGCGCGCCCAGCCCGGCCAACTCGCCGTGGGAGGCGGTGCCGGGGAAGAGGGCGTCCACCGCGTGCATGATCTCGTGGCAGCCGCCGCTGGACGGGCGACTGGTGCCGCAGACCGCCATGGCGAGGCCGCTGGAGATCAACGCCTCGGCCAGCACGGTGACGAACGCGTCGTCGGTCATGTCGCCCGGGTGGTTCAGCACGGCTTCGGCGCCGGCCCGGGCCAGTGACGCGGCGAGCCCGTCGACGGGCTCGCCGCGTACCCGGCGGGCGAGCTCCCAGTCCGCCAAGGCACTGATGTTGCTGACGACGTCACCGATGCCGGCTCGGTTGTGCCGGTCCGGACCGCTTTCCACGAAGTCCAGGTCAACGATCACCGCGATCGGGATGTGCACCCCGTAGGAACCCTTGATCCCGTCGGTGATCAGGCTCGCCACCGGGGAGGCGATGCCATCGTTGGCCAGGCTGGTGGCCACCGAGACCATCGGCAGGCCCCGCCGGGTGGCCGCGTACTTCGCCACGTCGATGGTCTTGCCGCCGCCGATGCCGACCACCGCGTCGTACGAGCGGGCGCGGAGCTTGCCGCCCAGGTCGTCGGCGGCGTCCAGAGTCGCCCCCGCGACGGTGAACACGTCGGCCGACCGCAGTGACGGTCGGATCAGCTCGGCGATCTGGGCACCCTGACCCGGCCCGACGACCACCGCGACGTCGCCGCCGGCGGAGATCCGCCCGTCGGCCAGGATCGCGCCGAGGTCGGCCACCGCGCCCCGCCGCACGTCGATGTGGAGCGGGGTCAGCACGCTACGGGCTAGTAGCGGCACGCGATCTCCCGCGCGCGGGCCAGGTCGGCGTGGTTGTCGACCTCGACCCAGGGCACGTCGCCGATCGGCGCCGCCCGCACCTCACCGCCCCGGTCGGCGAACTCCTGGTAGCCGTCCTCGTAGTACAGGTTCGGGTCGCGCCGCCAGGTGGCCTCCAGAGCGTCGGCGAGGGCGTCGGCGGCCTGCGGCTCGATCAGCGTGGCGCCGATGTACTCCCCGTACGCCTCGCCCGGGTCCATGATCTTGGTGATCCGGGTGAGCTGGCCGGCGGCGTCGAAGGTGGTCTTCATCTCCTCCTCCGCCAGCGGCTTGAGCGTGTCCACGGCGAGCAGGATGCCCGGCCCACGCTCGGCGAGCAGGGTCTTCTCCACGCTCACCGGGTGCACGGTGTCCCCGTTGACCAGCAGCACCCCGCGCGCGAAGTACTCCCGGGCCAGCCAGAGCGAGTAGGCGTTGTTCCACTCCTCGGCCTTGTCGTTGTGCACCAGGGTGAGGGTGACCCCGTACCGCTTCTCCAGGTCGGCCTGCCGCTCGCGGACCGCGTCCGCCGCGTAGCCGACCACGATCACGATGTCGGTGAGGCCGACCTCGGCCAGGTTGCCCAGCGCGATGTCCAGGATCGTGGTCTCCCCGTCCACAGGCACCAACGCCTTGGGCAGAGTGTCGGTGTACGGGCGCAGCCGGCGCCCTGCCCCGGCCGCGAGCACCATCCCGATCATCCCGACATCCTCCCTCGTCCTGCTCCCCGTCACCGGTGGAGGATAGCCCCGGGTGGACGGGCCGCTCCGGCCAACCGGGTCAGCCGGGCAGCGCCGCCAGGTCGGCGAGCATGGTCAACCGCTCCTCCGCGCCGAGCACGGCGTACGGGCCGGCCGCCCGCCGGTCGGTCTCCAGCTCGATGGCGAGCCGCTCCGGGCCGACCGGCAGGGTGGCGATGCTCGACGCGGTGTGCCCGGCGGCGGTCCAGGCGGCGGCGTGCGCGTCGGCCCGGTGGTAGCGCATCGTGCCCAGCCGGTTGAGCAGCAGCACGCCCGGCGGGGTGCCGTCCGGCTCGTACGGGGGCGCCATCGCGGCGAACGCCGACCCGTCCCGGTCGCCCTCCTCGTCGGCCAGCACCAGGGCGTACGCCAGCAGCCGGCCGAGCGCTGCCACCAGCCTCGACACCCGCTCGTCCTGCCCGGCCCACAGCTCCTCGGTGACCTCGGCGTGCACCTGGTACAGCTCGGCGAGGAAGGCGGCACCGCGGTCGGTGGCGGAGAGGCCGCCGTCCGGGCGGCGGTGGATCATGCCGTGTGCCACATGCTTGTCCACGCTCCGGTGGCAGACCACCGGGTCGCGGTACCGGGTGATCGCCGCGAAGCCCGGCCCGTCCACCGTGCCGCCGGGCGCCGCCAACCGGGTGCGCAGCTCCACCAGGAATCCGGTCGCGGCCGGACCGCCGTACCGCTGGCTCAGCTCGGCGCCACCACCGTTCCGACCGGCCAGCATGCCGGCGACGAAGGCCCGGTCCACGGCCGGGGCGAGCAGACCGGCGAACCGGTGCGGCGCCAGCTCGACGGTGTTCACAGACCGATCGACCGCAGGACGGCGAAGCCCTCCTCCGCGATCCGCCGGATCAGCCCGTCGTTGACGTGGCGGTGCTCGTCCAGCACGGTCACCTCGTGCTCGGCCAGCCAGCGGTACTCGGTGTGCTTGCCGGCCTCCAGCGTCGGATGGTCCAGGTCACCGTCCACCCGGACCAGGAAGTCGTGCTCGATCCGGGCGAGACCGTCGTCGCCGACGTAGTGGTACTCGCCGACCTGGCCGAGGACGTGCGACAGGGTCCAGCCGGTCTCCTCGGTGACCTCCCGACGGAGTGCCTCGTCGACCTCCTCGCCCGGCTCGAGATGGCCGCCGACGATGTCCCAGCAATTGGGAAAGAGGCGTCGGTGCGGCGAGCGGCGCTGAAAGAAGATGCGGCCGTCGTGGCTGACGATCAGCGCGCCGGCGCAGCGCAGGGGCTCGGTGGACACCGTCCGACAGTAGCGAGCGTGCGGGTGGAACGGCGATGCCCGGTCTTGTCCAGGAGACATTCACGGACCACCATGTCGGTACCGGATGCCACCGTCCCAAAGGGGTGATGCGTGATGCAGGTACGGGAAGCGATGTCCAGCCAGGTCCTCGTCGTCGGTCCGGAGCACACGCTCCGCCAGGCGGCCCGGATGATGTCGGCCCGCGGTGTCGGGTCGGCGGTCGTGATCGACCCGGACTCCGAGGGGATCGGCATCATGACCGAACGCGACGTGTTGAAGGCCATCGGCGCCGGCCTGGACTGCGACGTGGAACGTACCGGCGCTCATCTGACGTGGGACGTGGTCTACGCCGGCCCGGACTGGACGGTGGCCGAGGCGGCCGCCGCGATGGCTCGGGGCGGGTTCCGGCACCTGGTGGTGCTGGAAGGCCGGGAGGTGGCCGGGGTGATCTCCGTCCGGGACATCATGCGGGTCTGGGCGGAGAGCCAGGTGGTCGCCGCGACCTGACCGTGCGCCTGACCGGCACCCACGCCGGGCATTCCGGAGGGACTTTCCCGGGCAGCGCAGCACGACTCGCTCGACCTTCCGGTCTGATCTGACGCCGACCGGTGGAGCCGGGTCACCCGACCCGGTGGCTCAGGATGCGGACATCGCCGTGCCGTCCGCGTGTCCCCCGCCGCCGCCCGTACGCTCAACATCCATGACCGCCGAGCAGCTGATCTCCTTCGCCCGTGGGGCTCCCTCGCTGGACATCGTCGATGTCGAGGGGCTCAAGGCCGCCGCCGTCCGCGCCTTCGACGCCGATCCAGCCGGGGTCACGGCCTACGGCACCTCCGTGGGCTACGTTCCGCTGCGAAAGTGGATCGCCGAGAAGCACGGGGTCAAGGTCGATCAGGTGCTGGTCAC
This sequence comes from Micromonospora coriariae, assembly GCF_900091455.1. NCBI lineage: Bacteria > Bacillati > Actinomycetota > Actinomycetes > Micromonosporales > Micromonosporaceae > Micromonospora > Micromonospora coriariae. Next base: position 2,837,299 of record NZ_LT607412.1, read on the forward strand.
CAACGGGTCGCTGCAGGCCGACGCGTTCCTCTTCGACCACCTGGTCCGCCCCGGCGACGCGGTGGTGGTGGAGCGGCCGACGTACGACCGGACGCTGCTCAACCTCCAGCGGATGGGCAGCGAGCTGCACGGTGTCTCGGTCCAGCCGGACGGTCTGGACACCGCCGAGCTGCGCAAGCTGCTGGAGTCCGGGGTCCGGCCCCGGCTGGCGCACGTCATTCCGAACTACCAGAACCCGGCCGGCGTGACGCTCTCGGAGGAGAAGCGCCGGGAGCTGCTCGACCTGGCCGCGGAGTACGAGTTCACGATCTTCGAGGACGATCCGTACGCGGACGTCCGGTTCCGCGGCGAGGCGCTGCCGTCGATGCTCTCGCTGGACACCCGCAACGTGGTGGTGCACGCGTCGAGCTTCACCAAGACGGTCTGCCCCGGCGTGCGGGTCGGATACCTGGTCGGCCCGGCGGATCTGATCGCCGACATCGCCAAGAACGCGACCAGCCTGTACATCTCGCCCGGCATGGTGTCCCAGGCGATCGTGCACCAGTTCTGCGTCTCCGGCGACATCGACCGCTCCATCGAGACGGTCCGGGCGGCGCTGGGCGAGCGGGCCCGGGTGCTCGCCGAGTCGCTGCGCCGGCACCTGCCGCAGGCCCGGTTCGTGGAGCCCGACGGCGGCTACTTCCTCTGGGTGGAGTTTCCGGACGACGTGCTGGTCGACCGGCTCGCCTCCGCGGCGGCCGAGCGCGGGGTCGCAGTGGTCAAGGGCAGCGACTTCATGCTGGACGGCGGGCAGCACGCCCTGCGGCTGGCCTTCTCGGCGGTCACCGCTGACCGGATCGACGAGGGTGTCCGCCGGCTCGCGGCGGCCGTCGAGGCCGTCCGCGGCTGAGCTTTCTGTCAATTTCCCGACAGAACGACGATGCCGGCCGTTCCGGGACTCCCGCCCGGACGGCCGGCGGCTCACAATGCTGCGAGCGTCACTCATCAGGTGTAGTGGAGATCACCGCCCGCTTCCCGGGCCGCCCCACCCCCGGTGACGCGTGCAGCACAACCCCCGCCCCCAGAGGCGCCGGGTGGGCCGTGTCGTCCCCGCACCCCCCAATGCGGCCCGGCCCGCCCGGCGCCGCCCCACGCGACAGCTGTCACACGTGCCCTTCGCCGCCACCGGCGTAGCCTCAAGCCGCAGCCGAGCGCGGGGAGGTGGCGCGATGACGGATCGGGCAGATCAGGGCGGGACGGCACCGTCGCACACCGGCCGTGTGCTGCGACCCCGGGCGTGGCCGTCACCGGTCCGGGCGATGACCCGGATCCTCAACGCGGACGGCTCGCCGCCCGCGCCGACCCCGACCGGCACCGGGCGCAGCGGCGTCGTCGACTGCGCGCTCTACGTCGACGGCAAGCGGCAACCCGGCGACTGGACGTACGCGGACGCGCTGGCCGCGGCCCGCCGCGAGGAGCACGGCTTCGTCTGGCTCGGCCTGCACCAGCCCGAGCTGGCCGAGATGACCGCCATCGCGGCGACCTACGGGCTGCACGAACTGGCAGTCGAGGACGCGGTGAAGGCCGAGCAGCGCCCCAAGCTGGAGCGGTTCGGGAACGTCAGCTTCCTGGTGCTGCGTACCGCCCGGTACTGCGAGCACGCCGAGCTGACCGAGAACTCCGAGGTCGTCGAGACCGGCCAGGTGATGCTCTTCATCGGCCCGAACTTCCTGATCAGCGTCCGGCACGGCGACGCGAGCCGGCTCTCTCCGGTCCGTGCCGACCTGGAGACCAAGCAGGAGCTGCTGCTCCAGGGCCCGTGGTCGGTCGCGTACGCGATCACCGACCGGGTGGTCGACCTCTACCTGGAGGTCGCCGAGCAGCTCGAGGACGACCTCGACGTGCTGGAGGCCGAGGTCTTCGACCGCAACGGCCGCGGGCGGATCCAACGGATCTACCAGATGAAGCGGGAGCTGGTGGAGTTCAAGCGGGCCGTGGTGCCGTTGCAGCGGCCGCTGATGACGTTGACCTCGCAGGTCAACCGGGAGGTGCCGAAGGAGATCCGGCGCTACTTCCGGGACGTGCAGGACCACCTCAGCCGCACAGTCGAGCAGGTGAACTCCTATGACGACCTGCTGAACTCGATCCTCCAGGCGCGGTTGGCCCAGGTCACCGTCGACCAGAACAACGACATGCGCAAGATCGCCGCGTGGGCGGCGATCGCCGCGGTCTGGACCGCCATCGCGGGCATCTACGGGATGAACTTCGAGAACATGCCCGAGCTGAACATGACGTACGGCTATCCCGTCGTGCTGGCCCTGATGCTCGCCATCTCGCTGGCCCTCTATCGCTGGTTCCGCCGCAACGGCTGGCTCTGACCCCGCGCGGAAGCGCCGGCGGGCGCGGGAAACCCGCGTCGCCGGCGCTCGATGCGCTTCCGCTCGGTCAGCGGCGGCCGTTGGTGCGGGCGGTGTCCTTGCCCAGCGCCTTGGTGAGGTCGTCGGCCGGACGCCCGGACGTGTCCTTGGCGCCCTCGGCGACCGAAGGGACCTTGTCGGTCGGGCGGACGCTGGACGGCTTGGCGGCACCGGTGGTGCTGGCGCTGTCGCCACCGGCCACCGCCGAACTACCGGCGCCGGTCATCCCGGCCATGGTGGACCCGTCGGTCCCCTTGGTCGCGGCCGGAGTCCGTACCTCGATCGAATCCACCTCGTCGCGCATCGGCTCCAGGGTGCGGGTCGGGTCGTACTCGGCCCACTCCTGCTGCTCGCGGCGGCGGCGCAGGGCGACCGCGCCAGCCAACCCGACGATGGCACCCGCTGCGAGCAGCCCGGTCATCATCGATCCGCGACGGCGCGGCTGCTTCTTCTTGGCGGTGATCCGCATGTTCTTCGACCTGGCCTTCCTGGTGAGCGGCCCCGCCTGCGCGGCGCCGTCACGGGCGGCCGCGGCCAGCGGTGCCAGCGTGGTGAGTGTCGTCCCCCAGCCGGTCGAGGCACGGTCGCGCACTCTCGCCGCGGCCGGCTCGACGTAGCCGCGGGCCATCTGGACCCGTGGACCGACCGTCGCGCCCGCGCCCTTGGCGGCGTGGTTGGCTGCCTGCACCAGGTGGCTGATGCTCTGGTTCAGCTCGGCCCTGGCCAGCTGCCCCTCGGACTTACGCCGCCCGATTCCAAACACGGTCCCACCTCCTGGGAGTTGTTCCTTCGTCATCCTCCACCTTCGGATGCCTCCGCGATGCCAGATCGGGCACATGGGAGGATCCGCATGGAACTGACCAACGAGTGAGGAGTACCCGTGGCCGAGGCTGTCTACGCCACCTTGCACACCAACGCTGGCCCGATCCGGCTGGAGCTCTTCCCCAACCACGCGCCGAAGACGGTTCGCAACTTCATCGACCTGGCCGAGGGCAACCGGGAGTACACCGACCCGCGCACCGGTCAGCCGGGCAGCGGTCCGTACTACGACGGCACCATCTCGCACCGGGTGATCAGCGGCTTCATGGTCCAGATGGGCGACCCGACCGGCACCGGTCGGGGCGGGCCGGGCTACAAGTTCGCCGACGAGTTCCACCCGGAGCTGCGCTTCGACCGGCCGTACCTGCTGGCGATGGCGAACGCCGGACCGGGCACCAACGGTTCGCAGTTCTTCATCACCGTGTCCCCGACGCCGCACCTCAACAACCGGCACACCATCTTCGGCCAGGTGGCCGACGAGCAGTCGGTGAAGGTCGTGGACGCGATCGCGAACACCCCGACCGGCCCGAGCGACCGTCCGCTGCAGGACGTCGTCATCGAGCGGGTCGAGATCGAGCGGTCCGCTGCCTGATCGACAGGCGAGGTACCTTTGCTCGCATGATTGAGCGCTCCGGAGCACCGCACCGGCTGGCGTCGGTGGACCGCGCGGTGGCGGACGGAGGGTCGGCCCGGTGAGCGAGTCTCCGCCGACCACCCCGGTCTGCTACCGGCACCCCGGCCGGGAGACCTACGTCCGGTGCTCCCGCTGCGACCGGCCGATCTGCCCGGACTGCATGCGGGAGGCGTCCGTCGGGCACCAGTGCCCGGAGTGCGTCAACGAGGGACGTCGCAGCGTCCGGCCGGCGCGTACCGCCTTCGGTGGCGGTACCGCCGGCCGGCACGGCTACGTCACCAAGGCGCTGATCGCGCTGAACGTGCTGCTCATGCTGCTCTCCATCGCCTCCGATCGCGGTGGGGACGCGGCGGTGGGCGGCTCCGGCTTCGGCGGTCTGATGGGTGGCAGCACGCCGCTGACCAACTGGGGCTCGGTGCTCGGGCTGGCGGTCTTCCCCGACGGCACGCTCGGTGGGATCGCCGACGGCGAGTGGTACCGGCTGGTCACCGCGATGTTCCTGCACTACGGCGTGATCCACCTGCTGCTCAACATGTGGGCGCTGTGGGTGCTCGGCCGGTCGCTGGAGGCCAACCTCGGGCCGCTGCGCTTCGGCGCGCTCTATCTGGTCGCGGGTCTCGGCGGCAACGTCGCCGCCTACCTGTTCAGCGCCCAGAACTCGGCCACCGCCGGCGCGTCCACAGCCGTCTTCGGCCTCTTCGCCGCGCTCATCATCATCGAACGCAAGCTGGGCCGGGACATCTCCCAGGTGATCCCGATCCTGGTGATCAACCTGGTGTTCACGCTTACCGTGCCGGGCATCTCCATCCCGGGGCACCTGGGTGGCCTGGTGGTCGGTGGGGCGATGGCCCTGGTGCTCGCGTACGCGCCGCGCGGTCGGCGCACGCTGGTGCAGGTCGCCGGCGGCGCGATCATCCTGCTGATACTGCTCGGCCTGGTCCTGTTCCGTACCGCGCAGCTGCTGGCCTGAGCGCCCGGACCAACGGCGGCGCCGGGCAATCGCGCCGGGCGCCGGGCGGTCACGCCGGGCGGGCGGCCCGCAGCGTCTCGGCCACCTCGTCCGGGGCGGCCCCCAGGTCGTACCGGCCGAACAGGTGCAGCGATTCCCCGGCGTCGATCTCCAGCAGCTCGGTGGTCAGACCGAGCCGGGGCCGACGGTCCACGGTGATCCGCTCGACCATGGCCCAGGGCAGCAGCCGGCGACCGGCGAAACCCTGGGCGACGATCACGCCGGCCGGGTCGAGGGCGAGCCGGACCGGCGCCAGCAGGTCACGCAGCGCCCAGCCGACAAGGCCGGCGGCGACCAGCCCGATCAGCGTCAGCTGCACCGGGTCGCCTTCGGCGAGGAGCAGGCCGAGCGCCACCAGGACGACCGCGCCGGCCACCTTCGCCAGCGGTACGCCCACCGGCACCCGCCACTGCCGGACCGGGAAAGCTTCGGCATCCATCCGGCCAGCATGCCAGCGTCCGCCCGGGGGACCGTGCCGGCACCCGTTCGCGGGCGGGCCGGACCGGGGGAGGACGACCGGTCCGTGGACGACGTAGGATCGGGACAGCCCAAGTTACCCGGGAGTAAACATGAGTGACGCGGTCATCGTCGGCGCGGTACGCACTCCGGTCGGGCGGCGCAAGGGCAGCCTCGCCGGCGTCCACCCGGTCGACCTCTCAGCACACGTGCTGCGCGCCCTCGCCGAGCGCACCGGGCTCGACGCCGCGCTGGTCGACGACGTCTTCTGGGGCTGCGTGTCCCAGGTCGGCGAGCAGTCCTGGAACATCGCCCGCAACGGCGTGCTCGCCGCCGGGTGGCCCGAGTCCGTGCCCGGCACCACGCTGGACCGGCAGTGCGGCTCCAGCCAACAGGCGCTGCACTTCGCCGCCGCGACGGTCCTCTCCGGCCAGGCCGATCTGGTGGTCGCCGGCGGGGTGGAGTCGATGACCCGGGTGCCGATGGGCTCCAGTGTGGGCGGTGGCATGCCGTTCAGCGACCAGCTGCGGGACCGCTACCGGGGCGTGGAGGGCTTCGCCGATGACGCGGCGCTGCCGTTCAACCAGGGGGTCGGGGCCGAGTTGATCGCCCGGAGGTGGCGCTTCTCGCGTACCCAGCTCGACGAGTTCGCGCTGGCCAGCCACGAGAAGGCGGCCGCCGCACAGGACGCTGGCGCGTTCGACCCGGAACTCGCGCCGGTGCCGCTCGCCGACGGCGGCAAGTTCGCCGCCGACGAGGGCATCCGCCGGGACACCTCGCTGGAGAAGCTCGGCGAACTGGCCACCCCGTTCCGCGCCGACGGGGTGGTGACCGCGGGGTCCGCGTCCCAGATCTCCGACGGCGCGGCGGCCCTCGCGGTCACCACCGGCGAGTGGGCCAGCCGGCACGGGCTGCGCCCGCTGGCCCGGATCCACACCGCCGTGGTCGCCGCCGACGACCCGGTCACCATGCTCACCGCACCCATCCCGGCCACCGCGAAGGCGCTGCGCCGCGCGGGGTTGGGCATCGAGGAGATCGGTGTGTACGAGGTGAACGAGGCGTTCGCCCCGGTGCCGCTGGCCTGGTTGGCGGAGACCGAGGCGGACCCGGAGCGGCTCAACCCCCGCGGCGGGGCGATCGCCCTCGGCCATCCGCTCGGCGGCTCCGGCGCCCGGATCATGACCACGATGCTCCAGCACATGCGGGACAACGGGATCCGCTACGGCCTGCAGACCATGTGCGAGGGTGGCGGCATGGCCAACGCCACAATCGTCGAGCTGCTCTGACTCCAGCCCCGGTCGTTACCGGAAAAGGCGTCGCCCCGCCCCGGCCCGGCCGCCTAGGGTGCGCACTGTGACGACGATCGCCGGTGAACGCGCGCCCGACTGGTCCCGAGAGCAGTGGCAGGTGCGGGCCCGTTCCTGGGTGGATACGCAGCTGAGTCAGGCCGGCCGGCGGGTGACCGGGCCGGTGGAGCCGCGGGTGCGCCCGTGGTCGCTGGTGTGGCGGGTGCCCACCGACGGTGGGCCGGTCTGGTTCAAGGCCAACAACCCGGGCACCGTGCACGAGGCCGTCCTGATCGCGGCGCTGGCCGGGCTGGCGCCCGAGCGGGTGCTCGCACCGATCGCGGTGGACCCGGCTCGGGGATGGTCGCTGCTGCCCGACGGCGGCGAGTCGCTGCGGGACGTGCTGGGCCGGGACCCGGACCTGACGCACTGGGAGCGGGCGCTGCCCGGTTACGCCGCGCTCCAACTGGCCACCGCGCCACGGGCCGGGGAACTGATCGCCCTCGGCGTGCCGGACCACCGTCCCGAGGCGCTCGCCGGGCTGCTCGCCGAGCTGCTCGACGATCGAGAGTCGCTGCGGATCGGCGACGAGGACGGGCTCAGCCCGGAGACGTACGAGCGGCTGCGGGCCGAGTTGCCGGCGTACGCCGAGCGGTGCCGCCGGCTCGCCGACATCGGCATCCCGGCCACCGTGCAGCACGACGACCTGCACGACGGCAACGTGTTCGCCGGCCCGGACGGGTACCGCTACTTCGACTGGGGTGACGCCTCGGTGGCGCACCCGTTCGGCACGCTGCTGGTGACCCTGCGCTCCATCCGGTACGCCACCGACCTGGCTGCCGACGACGCCCGGCTGGCCCGGCTGCGCGACGGTTACCTGGAGGCGTGGACCGACCGGTACGACCGTCGGACCCTGGTCGAGGCCGCTGGCCTGGCGATGAACCTGGGCGCGGTCAGCCGGTCGCTCTCCTGGCGGCGGGCTCTGGACACCGCCGACCCGGCTCGGGCCGAGTACGCCGACGCGGTCCCCGGCTGGCTCGGCGAGCTGTTCGAGCCCAGCCCACTCTGACCCGCTGCCTGCCACAACCCGTACCGCTCGGAAGTCGGACAGGCGGTGCGACGCGCCGCGTGGAACTTCCAAAAAACCGCCGTGACCCACGTCACCTCCCTCGAAGAGGTCGTTGGGCAGGTCATGGACGTCTTCTCCCGAACGTTCCTCCCGGCCGCCGCCGAGGCTGGCCTGGCCGTGCAGACCCTGAACCGGCACATGCCGGTCTTCCGGCGCTGCGTCGGCTCCGGTGACGCCACCATCCTGGTCACCCGCTGCAGCCGCCCGGACCGTCCGGTCACCGGCGACTACCTGCTGCTGCTCACCCACCGTCGGCTGGTGGTGACCCAGCAGACCCGGCTGCTGCACCGGCTGCGCCTGCATCTCAACACCGAGCTGCGCGAGCTGAGCAACGTCACCTGGAGCCCCGACCCGCGGCTGCACTCGGTCGAGCTGGCCGCCACCGCCATCGATGGGATCCGCGAGCGGTTCCTGATCCGCACCACCCACCCGAAGCGGGTGTGGCAGCTCGACGCGCTTCTCAACCACGCCTTCCGGACTCGTCTGCGTACTCCCCGTGAGCGGATCGTCGCCACCATCGGCGAGGTTCCGGCCGCCGCGCGGCCCAGCGTGTTCCGACCCGTCGCGGCGCACTGACGCCCCACCGCCCCACCGCTCGCGGCGGCCCTGCGCCCCGCCTTTACCGAACTCGAACACGCGCCGATCGCGCCGAGCGCACCGGGTCGGCAATCATGGGCCGGTGACAGTCGAACCGCCGCACCGCGGGCTCGTCCTCGTGGTCGAGGACGAGCCGGCCATCGCCGACCTGGTCCGGCTCTACCTCACCCGCGACGGGTTCGGCGTACACCTGGAACGGGACGGCGAGGCCGGCCTGGCCGTCGCCCGCCGGCTGCGTCCGGTGGCCTGCGTCCTGGACATCGCCCTGCCCGGGCTGCCCGGCACGGAGATCTGCCGCCGGCTGCGCGCGGGCGGCGACTGGACGCCGGTCATCTTCCTCACCGCCCGGGACGACGAGGTGGACCGGATCGTCGGCCTGGAGTTGGGCGCCGACGACTACGTCACCAAGCCGTTCAGCCCCCGCGAGCTGGTCGCCCGGGTGCGCGCGGTGCTGCGCCGCTCCGGTGGCGGCCCGGCGGGTGCCGACCAGCCGCGCGTCGTCGGTCCGGTGACGCTCGACCCCGCCCGTCGGACGGTCACCGCCGCCGGCGCCCCGGTGCAGCTCACCTCCACCGAGTTCGACCTGCTGGCCCACCTGATGGCCCGACCCGGGCGGGTCTTCACCCGGGAGGAGTTGCTGGCCGGCGTGTGGGGCTACGCCGCACACGCCGGCACCCGCACGGTCGACGTGCACGTCGCTCAGGTGCGGGCGAAGCTCGGCCCGGCCAGCGTGATCCGGACGCACCGGGGCGTGGGGTACGCGGCAGATGCCTGACCATCCCGGTCGGCGGCAGCCCACGGCCCGACCCGAGGCGCCGACGATGGCGCTGCCGGTGGTCGGCGCCCAACCCCCGACCGCACCCCGGCCCAGCCGATTCGGTCGGACGCTGACCGCGCGGGCGGTGCTGGTCACCTGTGCCGTGGCGCTGGTGTCGGTGCTGGTCACAGCGATCGTCGCGGTGCCGCTGGCGATCCGGGGCGCGGAGCGACGCGATCAGGAGGCGCTGGCCGCGCAGGCCCGACTCGCCGCCGAGGTGCTGCGGACCCGTCTCGACCGGGGTCGTACCGCCGACGAGGAGCGGCTCATCCAGCAACTGCGCGCCCAGGGCATCGACGCGTACCTGATCCGGCGGGGGGCCGTCGACCGGCCGGGCCTGCCGCCCCGGGTGGTGCAGCGGATCGAGCAGGGCCGCAACGTGTCGGCCCGTCGCCCGGTCAACGGCAGGCGCGCACTGGTCGAGGGCCGGGCGCTGCCCGGCGGCAACGGGGTCGTGCTTTCCCGCGCCTCGACGACCGGGCTGTGGCGGCAGGTGCTGCTCAGCCTCTGGCTACCGCTGCTGGCCGGGCTCGCCGCCGGCGTGGTGGCCGGGCTGCTGCTGGCCCGCTGGTTGGCCCGGCCGATTCGCGTCGCGGCCACCGCCGCCGCCCGCCTGCGCGCCGGGGACCGCGCGGTCCGGGTGCCGGTCGAGCCGCCGGACGAGGTCGCCGACCTGGCCGAGGCGTTGAACGGGTTGGCCGCCGCGCTGGCCACCAGCGAGGGCCGGCAGCGGGAGTTCCTGCTCTCCGTCTCGCACGAGCTGAGGACTCCGTTGACCGCGATCCGAGGGTACGCCGAGGCGCTGGCCGACGGGGTGATCGGCGCGGACGGTACGGCTGGCACCGGCCGGACGATGCTGGCCGAGGCGCAGCACCTGGACCGGTTGATCGGCGACCTGCTGGCGTTGGCCCGGCTGGAGGCCGCCGACTTCCCGCTGGAACCGGTGCCGGTGGACCTGGCCCGGCTGGCCGTCGACACCGAAGCGACCTGGTCCGACCGGTGTACGGCGGTCGGAGTGCCATTCCGATTGGAGATGCCCGGGGTGCCGGTGCCGGTGTACACCGATCCGGGGCGGATCCGGCAGGTGGTGGACGGGCTGCTGGAGAACGCGCTGCGGGTCGTACCCCCGGGGGCGCCTGTGGTGCTCGCGGTCCGGGCAGCCGGCGCGGACCCGGCCGCCGGCGGCGTGCTGGAGGTCCGCGACGGCGGGCCCGGCTTCACCGACGACGACCTGGCGGTGGCGTTCGAGCGGGGTGCGCTGCACCAGCGTTACCGGGGGGTGCGCAAGGTGGGCAGCGGGCTGGGGCTGGCACTGGCCGCCGGGCTGGTCCGCCGGCTGGGTGGCGAGATCGTCGCGGGTCACGCGCCGGAGGGCGGCGCCGCATTCACGGTCCGGCTGCCCGGTGATCCTTACCAGACCCGAACATCGGCCTGATGCTCCGCTCGTCGTCGCCGGGCAGGCTGAGGGCTCCACGGACGAGAGGGAGAGTCATGCCACGTTGGGGATCTGCCGCAGTCACCACGTCACTGCTCGCGGCGGTCGCGCTCGGCATCAGCGGCTGCGGAGCGGCCGAGGTGGCCAGCCAACCCGCCCGGGAGGCCGCGGTGGAGGTCGCCGCGGCGATGGGTGTGGAGGGCCAGGCGCTGGCCGCCATGGGCTTCGACGCCAACGATCTGGACGTGCAGGCCGTCGCCGCGCCGGCCACCGGCGGGTCGGCCACGCCCGGTGCTTCGCCCAGCGCCCAGGAGAAGGCCCGGCAGAAGCGCGGCGAGGAGTGGCGCAAGCGCCGCCAGGCCCGGGTGCTGCTGCGCAGGAACACCCTGCACGGTGAGGCGGTGGTGCAGACCAGGGACGGCGGTACGAAGACGGTCGCCGTGCAGCGCGGCGAGGTGACCGCGATCGACGGCGACTCGATGACCGTGAAGTCCACCGACGGCTTCACCATGACGTGGACCTTCGGTGACGACCTGCGGGTCGTCGAGCGGCGCGCCACCGTGCAGGCGAGCGACGTGAAGGTCGGTACGACGCTCGGCGTCGCCGGCGCGAAGGACGGCGACAAGAACGTGGCCCGCCTGGTCCTCGTCCCCCGCGCCAAGTAAGCGCCGCGCGAAAGGAAGGGCCCCTTATTAACGCCAGGCGTTAATAAGGGGCCCTTCCTTTCGCAGCTCAGTAGACGCGGGAGCCGATGAAGTCGTCGTGACCGTAGCCGACCGGGTTGGCGGCGGTCCGGGGCTCGAACGACCACTGCTGCCGGGTGCTGGTGGAGCAGCCGGCCAACCGCAGCCGGGGACTGCCCAGCCACGGGTTGTCGAACGCGACGCAGAGGTTGCTGGCGCCGGCCGGCTTGATCTGGTTGCCGGCGAAGACGAACTGCTGGGCCGGGGTCCCGTTGCAGTCGTAGATGTTGACAGCGGTACCGGAGCTCAGCGACCCGTTCGCGATGTCGAGGCACCGGTCGTGGGAGAGCTCGGAGTGCAGCGACCGCCGGCCCGGGTCGTACCAGAAGCCCTGGTTACGTCCACCGTGGCAGGTGTACGGCTGCTGGACGGTGCCGTTGCGGGAGTCGTATCCCTTGCCGTCGACACAGGTGCCGGTGGCCAGGTTGCGCAGCTGCTTGAACTCCAGCAACCCCGGGTAGAGCACGCCGCTGCCGGTGCTGGCCGGGTCGACACAGCTGGCCCGCTGCTGCCCCGAGTTCCAGAACTGGGTGATGCACTGGGCGAACATGCCGTGCCCGCGGGCGTTGGGGTGGAACGACTGCCGGGCGGCGTTTTCGTCCCAGATGCCCAACTCGATGTAGAGGCCGCGGACCGACGTGTTGTCCGTGCACACCTCGTGGCCGTGGAAGAGCCGGCTGGCATCCAGGTAGCGGGTGCCGGTCTGGGTGGCCGCGGCGCGCAGCGCCGACTCGAACATCGGCACGGCCTTGTTCCGGGCGAACGCCGCGTCGGCCAGGTAGAGCAGGCAGCCGCCGGAGTACCAGCCGGGGAAGTTCGGGTTGTCCTCCACGTCCGGGCTGCCCGGGCTCGGGTACGACATGAGCACCAGCTCGTAGTCCGAGCGCAGGTAGCCGGCGTTGGTCATGGTCTGCCGGATGTCGTTGAGCGCGTCGACCACGGCCTGACGACTGCCGTCGGTGCGGATCGTCCACTGGTCGGTGTAGCGCGGGTAGCAGGGGCCCTGGAAGAAGACCCGGCTGATCGCGCAGTCGGTGGCGACCGGGCCGAACTGGATGGTGCCGTCGCCGTTCGCGCCGACGACCACCCAGATGAGCTTCACGTGCGTGTTGCGCGCCTTGATTCCCAGGTAGTCGCCCTGGTTCAGCTCGTTGTGCTGGGTCGGTCCGCCGGCGATCAGGTTCCACGGGGTGCCACCGGAGCAGGCCAGGTTGTACTGCGCGTCCGAGGGGATGCCGGTGCGGAACAGCGCCTGGTCGTACGAGCGGTCGCACCAGTTTCCGGGCTGGTGCGTGCCGGGGACGTAGTTGCCGACCCCCTCACCGGAGATCTCGCTGTCACCCATGGTGATCAGCGCCGTGCGGCGTTGCTCGATCGGGCGGATGGCCGGGGCGCCGTAGAGGGCGGTCGCCTCGGCGGCCCGGATGGCCTCCAGGTTGGCGGGGAGTGGCTGGACGGTCGGCCGGTCGGCGGCGGTCGCGGGGGCGGCCGGTCCGGCGAGCATCGGCAGGACGAGAGCGGCGACGGCGACGGCGACGGTGAGGGCCCGTCGTCGGGTCGCGCGTTCGGGCCTGGCGGGGGTAGCAGGCATCGACGCACTCCTTTCGGCTCAATCGCGGGACGTCGATTGAGTTACCAGACGGTAACGTGCTGATCAACGGATGTGAATACGCTTCGGATCCTTGCGCGCGGGATGCAGAACCGCCCGGATCGGACGATCCGGGCGGCGTGGGCGCGGGGTGGTCTGGCCTCGCGGCGGTCGGTGCGGCCGGGCGGTCAGCGGCCGGGCGGCAGCGCGTAACCGACGTAGCCGCGGAACTCCAGTCGCCAGCCGGCCGGGACCAGCTTGGCGCACGCCGGCTGGCTGCCGGTGCAGACGATCGCGTCCACCGAGGTGGGGTTGGCCGGCGGGCGTTCCGGCAGCACCGACTGCAACGCCACCAGATCCGGTGACCGCCTGTCCGGCTGCCGCAGCAGCAGCCACCACGGGTACTCCCAGTTGTCGTTCTGCTCCACCAGCCCGATCCGGCGCGCACCGCTGTCGTGGACCGCCGCGGCGGCCCAGCGGAACTCGTCGGCCCACTGTGGGCGACGCAGGAACCGGGTGTCCCAGTCCGAGGTGGTGAACACCGATCCGCTGCCGACGAGCCGGCGTGGGAACCCGTACGACAGCGCGAGCACCCCGGCCAGCGCCGAGGTGGCCAGCACGGTGACCGCCGCCACCGTGGCCACCGACCGCCGCCCCCGGCCGGTCCCGCGCCGGTCCGCCGCCGCGCCGGAGTGGCGGCGGAGGAGCGCGTCCAGCCACAGCCCGGCCAGTGGTACGGCGAGCACCAGGGCGTAGAGCAGCAGCCGGTTGCCCCACGGTTGCCACTTGATCATCGCGGTGTGCAGCAGCACGGTGGCCAGCACCACCGCCGCGTACCCGCGCATCTGCCCCGCCTGCCCCGGGTCGATCCGGCGTGGCCGGACGAGCGCGACCGCCGCGCCGATCAGCGCCAGCACCCCGGCGATCGGGAACGCCACCCGGTCCTCGTCCGGGTACCAGGCGGGCTCCGGAAAGACCTCCCGGCCGAAGGTGATCGCCCGGTCCTGCGGGTCGACGCCGATCAGGTCCGCCCCGTCGATGATCGCCTCGGCGCCGACCCGGCGCAGCGGTGCCAGCGGCGTGTCGAACGCGGTGTGCCCGATCCGCAGCGCGTTCACCAGGATCGACTGCGGATCGTGTCGTTCCATCGGGATCGACTCGCGCAACCGGGGTGGCCCCAGCGGATGCCCGAACTCGGCGGTCACCCGGGCCAGGAAGGGGCCGACCACCAGGGCCGCGACCAGGAGGATCAGCGCCGAACCGCCGACGGTGCGGGCCACCCCGCCGGCCGGCCGCGACCGCCGCACCCCACGGACCGCCGTCGCGTCGGCCGGTGCCCGGCCGTCGGTCAGGGCCAGCCGGAGCTGGGCCATCCCCCAGAGCACCAGCAGCGGGCCGAGGGCGATCAGGCCGCTGGTCTTGGTCACCGCGGTCAGGCCGGTGGCGGCGCCGAGCGCGAGCACTGTGCCCCAGCCGGTACGGCGGCGCAGCCCGTCCAGCACCACTGTGGCCGCGCAGGCCACCCACGCCGCGCAGACCAGGTCGGTCTGCGTACTCGTCGCCTGCAGCACCACCATCGGTGTGCTGGCCAGCACGAACGCGGTGATCAACTGGGCCCGCCGGCCGCCGCCGAGTTGCGCGGTGATCCGCGCGGCCACCAGCAGGCAGACCACCCCGGCCGCCCACTGCACCAGGTTGTACAACTGGTCCCCACCGGTGAGCAGGCGCAGGTGCAGCAGCAGATACTCGGCGCCGGGCGGAATGGTCACCTGCCGGTGGATGGCGGTGGCCCAGAAGTCAAGGTCGCCCTGGGCCACCCAGTGCTCGACCTTGGGCAGGTGGTACGTCTGCGAGTCGAAGTTGTTCGGCTCGGCCACCAACGCGACAAGCAACTGCAGCAGGACCAGCCCGCCGACCGTGCCGGCGAGCAGACGCTCCCCCCGACCCGCCGTACGCCAGGCGTCGACCGCGACACTGAGCAGGCCGGCGGGAGTCCGACCGACCCACCTGGGCGCGTGGTCACGTCCGGCTCCATTGTCGTCGGCTGGCGGGGCGGGCGCCTCGGGGCCGGTGCCAGCGGGCACAGCGGCGCCGACCGCGACCGGCCGGGGTGCCGCGGCGGCTGGCTGCGCGAGCCGGGTCACCTGGCGCCACCGCAGCCCCGCCGCCGTCGCGGCGGCAGCCAGGAAGAGCAGCCAGGCGGCGACGATCGCCGGTCGGGTGAGCGCGTGCAGCGCGCCGAGCAACTCGACGACGAGCACCGCGTACGTGCCGGTGAGCACTGCGGTGCGCACCACCGCGAGCCGCAGCGGTGCCACCGCGTCGACCCCGCGCGGTCTCGTCGCGACGGTGAGCAGGAGCACCGCGGCGGCAGGAACCGCCACGAGCAGGGAGTCGGCAGCCGACATGGCGGGAAGTAAACACCATCCGGCTGAACCCGCCACGTTGGCTGCCCGGCGGTGACGGCCGGCGTTCGGCCGACCAGCCAGGCTAGGCTATGCCCGACGTATTGTCGCCACCGTGGAGATTTCCGTGAAGCTCTCGATCCTCATGCCGGTCTACAACGAGGAAGAACGCATCGCGGATGCCCTCAAGCAGGCACTGGCGGTGGACTATCCCTGCGAGATCGAGCTGGTCGTGGTCGACGACGGCAGCCGGGACGGCACCGGCGAGATCCTCGGTCGCGCCGATGACGCCCGCCTGCGGGTCATCACCCACCAGCGCAACGCCGGCAAGGGCGCGGCCATCAAGACGGCGGTGGACAGCGCGGAGGGTGACTACATGGTCATCCTCGACGCCGACCTCGAGTACGACCCACAGGACATTCCCAAGCTGCTCGACCCGGTGCTCGACGGGCGCGCCACAGTGGTCTACGGCAATCGCACCTTCGGCAGCCACAGCGCCTACAGCTTCTGGTACGTGATGGGCAACAAGGGCGTCACCATGGCGGCGAACGTGCTGTTCAACTCGTACATCGGTGACCTGGAGACCTGCTTCAAGCTGATGCCGGTGGCGCTCTACCGGTCGCTCGAGGTGCGCTCGCGCGGCTTCGGCATGGAGGCCGAGGTGACCGGCAAGCTGCTGCGCCGCCGGATCCGCCCGTACGAGGTGCCGATCAGCTACCGGGCGCGTGGCCGGGAAGAGGGCAAGAAGATCACCTGGAAGGACGGCGTCGAGGCGATCTGGATCCTCGGCCGGGAACGCGCCCGCCGCCGTCCCACCACTCCGGCTCGCTGACCGCTCAGCGGCCGGTCGCCAGCAGCGCACCGGCCAGGAAGGCGTCGACCGAGCGGCGCAGGCCCGCGCTGTCCAGCCCGTGCCACCGGTTGTGGTCCTCCGGCGAGCCGTAGCGGCGCAGATCCTTCCGTCCCACTCCGAGGGCCAGCAGCCGATGTGGCCGGTCCGCCAGTGCCGCCGACACCACCCGGCTGGACGTGCCGGCCAGGTACGGCTCGACCAGGATCACCTCGGTTCCCGCCAGTGCCCGCAGCCCAGCGGTGTCGAACGGTCGCGGCCGGTGGGTGTAGGCCACTGTGACCGGCAGGTCGGCGACCGCGTCCAGCGCCGCGTCGAGCACCGGTCCGACCGCCACCAGCAGCGGGGCCCCGGGGCCGGCGGCACGCACCACCGCGAGCGAGCCGTCGCCGCCGCGTGGCCGGTCGTTCTGCAGTACCGAGAGCCGCAGGTACGCCGAGCCGTCACTGGCCACCGCGTCCCGCAGCAGCGCGGGCACCTCCCCCGGGTGACCCGGGACGTGCACCGTCCAGCCGTGCAGGGTGTCGATCAGTGACACGTCCGCCGGGGACAGGTGCGTCCGGCCGGCTGCCGCGCGGTCGTACGAGGCGCCGACGCCGACCAGCACCGCGGACACGTCCTGGTGGTCCAGATCCAACTTGATCTGCTCGTACGCCCGCTCGATCAGGAACGGCGCGTAGCTGTGCACGATCGGCCGCAGACCGGTGAGGGCGAGCCCGCCGGCCACCCCGACCATCAGTTGCTCCCGGATGCCGACGTTGAGCACACGGTCCGGATGCCGCGCGGCGGCCGGGGCGAAGGCGGCAGCGGAGATGTCGGCGAGCACCAGCGCGGTGCGCGGATCCTCGGTCAGCAGGTCGGTGGCGGTGGCGGTGAAGGTGTCGCGCATTGTCACTCCTCCGTGTCGACGACCGCGACGACGACGTGCGGCCGTTCCTGGCGCTGACCGGTGAGGGCGGCGTGCAGCGCGTCATGGTCGTGTCCGTCGACGGTGCTGGCGGTCCAGCCGTTCACCGTGAACCGGGCCGCCACGCCACCCGGCCAGCCGTGGGTGGCCGAGTGGTTGTCGACAACGACGGCGGTCAGGCTGCCGAGGCCGGTGGCACCGGCGTACGCGATCGCCTCGTGGTTCGATCCCTCGTCCAGTTCGGCGTCACCGAGCAGGACGTACACCCGGGGGGTGAGCAGGCCCTGGGCTCGTAGCCCGAGCGCGGTGCCCACGCCCAGGCCGAGACCGTGCCCGAGTGAGCCGGAGCCGATCTCCACCCCCGGCACCAGGGTCCGGTCCGGGTGGTCGCCGAGGGGGCTCGCCGGCCCGCCCTGCTCATCCAGCCAGGCGGTGGGGAGGAAGCCCTTGGCGGCGAGCACCGCGTAGTAGCCGGCCACGGCGTGCCCCTTGGAGAGCAGGAACCGGTCCCGCTCGGGGTCCTCGGCGGTGCCCGGAGTGATCCGTATGACGCGGTCGTAGAGCACCCAGAGCACATCGATTGTCGAGTACACGTTGGCACCGAACTCCCGGCCGGCGCGTAGCCGCTCCAGTGGGCCGGCCACCGGCGCCGGCACCGGCGACGTGGCCGCGTTGGTGGTGGTCGTCATCATCTGGATAGCCTGTGAGTTGAAGCGCACTTCAACTCAAGGACCGGGTGATGCAGGACTCACTGACAATCGGCGAGCTGTCCGTCCGTTCGGGCGTGGCGCCGTCGGCGCTGCGCTACTACGAGCGGCTCGGTCTGATCCGCGCCGACCGGACCGGCGGCAACCAGCGCCGGTACGCCCGCGCCGAGCTGCGCCGGGTGGCCTTCATCCGGATCTCCCAGCAGGTCGGCGTCTCGCTGGACGAGATCCGCGCGGCGCTGGACTCGCTGCCTGAGGCCCGTACGCCCAGCCCACAGGACTGGGCGCGGCTCTCCGCCAGCTGGCGGGGCCGGCTGGACGAGAGGATCCGGCTGCTCACCAAGCTCCGCGACGACCTGGACGGCTGTATCGGGTGCGGCTGCCTGTCCCTGCAGCGCTGCACGCTCAACAACCCCGGGGACGCCCTCGGCGGCGAGGGGCCCGGTGCCCGCCTGATGCTGCCCCGGCCGGCGGCCGACACGTCCGCCTGACGTGCACCCACCCCGGCCGGTGACCGACGTCACCCGATGGTGAGCAGCACCTTGCCGACGTGGTCGTTCGACTCGACCAGCCGGTGCGCCTCCGCCGCCTCGGTCATCGGCAGCCGCCGGTCCACCACCGGCCGGATCCTGCCGGTTTCGATCAACGGCCACACCTCGTCCCGTACGCCCCGGACGATCTCCGCCTTCTCGGTGAGCGGCCGGGCGCGCAGGGTCGTCGCCGAGACGCTGGCCCGCTTGCTCACCAGCGCGCCGAGATCCAGCTCGGCCTTGCGGCCACCCTGTAGCCCGATCACCACCAGGCGGCCTCCGCTGGCCAACGCGGCGACGTTGCGACCCAGGTAGGACCCGCCCATGATGTCGAGGATGACGTCCGCGCCGTGGCCGTCGGTGATTCGTCGGACCTCCTCGACGAAGTCCTGTTCCCGGTAGTCGATGGCGTGCGCCGCGCCCAGTTCGCGCAGCCGGGGGTGCTTGGCGGCCCGAGCGGTCACCAGGATCGTGGCGTCGAGGGCCGCCCCGAACTGGATCGCGAAGGTGCCGATCCCGCTGCCGCCGCCGTGCACCAGCAGCGTGTCACCCGGGCGGAGCCGGCCCACCGGGACCAGGTTCGACCAGACGGTGCAGGCCACCTCGGGCAGCGCGGCGGCGTCGACCAGGTCGACGCCGGCCGGCACCGGCAGCAACTGCCCGGCGGGGACCGCGACCCGCTCGGCGTACCCGCCGCCGGTCAGCAGCGCGCAGACCTGCTGGCCGATCGCCCACCCCGTCACCTCGGGACCGATCGCGCTGATCACCCCGGAGCACTCCAGCCCGGGGTGATCGGGTGCGCCGGGCGGCGGCGGGTAGTGCCCCTGCCGTTGCAGCAGGTCCGCGCGATTGACTCCGGCGGCGCGCACATCGACGATCACCTCGTCGGGGCCGGGCTCGGGATCGGGGACCTCAGCCCAGATCAGCGCGTCGGGTCCACCGGGCTTCGGGATGGTGATGGCTCGCATGGGCTCAGTCTTACCCGATGGCACCGCGGGCCGCAGGCGCACCCGGTCGGTCCCCGACGACCACTGTGGATGTTCGGACCAGTTCCGGCGCCATGCCGCCCGGTCAGGGAGGGACGCCGGGCCGCGCACCCGGTGTCATGGCAGACTAGGCACGGCCGCGCACCCTCGGGTGGCGGCCCGGGAGGGTTCGCCTAGTGGCCGATGGCGCTGGTCTTGAAAACCGGTAAGGCAGCGATGTCTTCGTGGGTTCGAATCCCACACCCTCCGCCCTTCGGAACAGCCTAAACGCCCCTGACCAGCGCAAATATCGGTCACGGGGTGTGTCTGTGGGTGGCGATCGGTCCCGCTCCGGGCGGTCGAGCATGATGTGGCCGTGCGCTACCTGATCTCTCACCCCGACGCGTTGGCCGAGCTTGGCGACCTGGACGTCGCGCTGTACGACGGCACCCAACCCGTGCCGGAAAGCCTGGACGATGTCGAGTTCTACGCGATTCCGTACGGGATCATCGACCCGCGGTTCTGCGAGCCGATCGCCCGGATGCCCCGGCTCACGGTGGTGCAGACCGTGACCGCGGGCTACGACCATGTCCTGCCGTACCTGCGGCCCGGGCTGACTCTGGCCAACGGCCGGGGCGTGCACGACGCGGCGACCGCCGAGCTGGCCGTGGCGCTCACCCTTGCCGCCCGCCGCCGGCTGCCGGACTTCGTCCGGGCGGGAGGCGAGGGCCGCTGGACCACAGGCTGGTCGACCGGGCTGGCCGACACCCGGGTGCTGATCGTCGGGTACGGCTCGATCGGCGCCGCGATCGAGCGCCGGCTCGCCGGGTTCGAGGTGGAGATCAGCCGGGTGGCGCGGAGCGCTCGCCCCGGCGTACGGCCGGTCTCCGAGGTTTCGGAGCTGCTGCCGCGAGCGGATGTCGTCATCCTGGCCACGCCGCTGACCCCGGAGACCGAGGGCCTGGTGGACAAGGACTTCCTGGCCGCAATGGCCGACGGCGCCCTGCTGGTGAACGTGTCACGGGGGCGGGTGGTGGACACCGATGCGCTGCTCGCGGAGCTCAGCGCGGGCCGGCTGCACGCTGCCCTGGACGTCACCGACCCCGAGCCGCTGCCCGCCGAACACCTGCTGTGGTCCGCACCGAACGTCCTGATCAGCCCGCACGTCGGCGGTCTGACCGCAGCGATGGCGCCCCGGGCCCGCCGGCTGCTGGTCGATCAGGTCCGGCGGTACGCGGCGGGCGAGCCGCTCGCGAACGTCGTCATCGGGCCGTGACGTCCGGGTCCCGTACCTTTCACCGCCGTCACTCCGGTGTTTCGGTGGCCCGCCGGCTCTCTCGGATCGTCTCCTCGGCCAGCCGCTCGATCGCGCGCCGGCGCTCCTCGGCGATGGCCCGCTCGTCCTGGCGGCGCAGCGCGGTGAAGACGGCTGCTACGAAGTCCCGCCAGATCCCGGCCACGAGGTCCCCCTGTGGAGCGTTGCCCCGGACTCAACGGTAACGCTGCGGAGCCGGCGCTGGCGCTTCCGGTCGTCGTAGACGCCGCGAAGGGGTAAGAAGGGGCAGGTATCTCCGTGAACACCGGAAGGACGCGTCCCGATGACCCTGGAACGACCGATCGCCCCGGACCCGTACGAGCTGCTGCCGACGGTGCCCTCGTTCACCCTGACCAGTGACGACGTGCAGAACGGCGAGCCGATGGATGCCCGGCATGCGCACGGCAGCACCGGCGGCGACAACGTCTCCCCGCAGCTGACCTGGTCGGACTTCCCCGCCGAGACGAAGAGTTTCACCGTGACCTGCTTCGACCCGGACGCGCCGACCGGCAGCGGCTTCTGGCACTGGGTGCTGGTGAACGTGCCGGTCGACGTCACCCAGTTGCCCACCGGTGCGGGTGGCGCGGCGGGCGCGGACCTGGGTGGAGCGTTCTCGGTCCGCAACGACTACGGCGAGCAGGGCTACGGCGGCACGGCGCCGCCCCCCGGTGACCGCCCGCACCGGTACGTCTTCGCGGTGCACGCCCTGGATGTGGACCGCCTCGACCTGACCCCCGACGCCAGCCCGGCCTACGTCGGCTTCAACCTCACGTTCCACACCCTCGCCCGAGCGGTGATCCGCCCCACCTACCAGATCAAGGAATGATCCCTACCCCGCGATCTTGCACTTGCTCACGCGGAAGAGTGCAAGATCGCGGGGGTGGGGTCAGGAAGGGACGCGGGCCACCGCGAAGACGGACTGGCCGAACGGGGGCCGGATGCGCTGTTCGGCGGCCTTGGTGGCGGGGAGGACGACCGTGTCGTACACCTTCACCATCGGGCCCTCCTTCGGCATCAGCCGGAAGACCTTGGTGGCCATGAAGTAGCCGAGCAGCCCCAGCGCGTTGGCGTAGTGGATCTTCTCCACGGTCAGGCCCGCCTCGGTCATCGCTGCTCCGAGCGTCTTCTTCGTGTAGCGGCGGACGTGGCCGGTGGCGATGTCGGCCGGGCTCATGGCGAACTGGAACGCCGGCACGATGATGATCACGGCACCGCCGGGGCGGACCAGGTCGCGCATGCTGCGCAGCGCGCCCACGTGGTCCTCGATGTGCTCCAGCACGTTGTACGAGACCGCGGCGCTGTAGTCGCCCCGATCGTTGTGCGGCAGCAGCATCTGCCGGACATCGATGCTCGGCTCGTCGGCGAGGCGCTCCTTGAGCTGCACCAGTCGGTCCGGATCGGCCTCGGTGGCGGTGAACCGGGGCAGCCGCTGGGACCATTCCAGCGCGTAGTCACCGAGACCGCTGCCGATCTCGATCGGATCGTCACCGAGGTACGGCACCGCCAGTTCGACGAACCAGCGACGGTGGTTGACCGCCGTGGCCAGGCCCTCCAGCACCTCGGACTGGACGCGCTGATCCCCAGTGATTTCTGCCATGCGTCGATTCCTCACGATATGAACTCGACCCGTGCCTGGACCGACAGAGTGAATCATCCGCTGGGATGGGAGAAGAATCGGGGCAGCGGGGTGGCCGAATTGTGGTCGGGGGTGGGCACGTGATCGGCGGTCGGCGAACCCGGCACATAGTACGGCAGTACCCCGAAACATGTCACGGCAGTGCCATACGCTGACTACCCTATGAATTGTCATGACTACTCCTGAATCGGACGCGCCCGGAGGCGGCCCGGCCACCGCGTCGACCGTGGAGGGCGATGACTCCCGCGCGCGCCGCAGCGGCAAGCGCGCCGATCTGGCCGCCGTGCTGAGCTTCGTGGTGCTCGGCTTCTGGGTCACCGGGCGGCTCTGGCTGGAGCCGGGCAGCGGGGTGCGGGACAACCGTTCCGATCAGTCGCAGTTCGAATGGATGATGGCGCACGGTGCGCGAGTCGTCACCCATTTTGCATATCCGTTCCATTCGGACCGGATGAACGTGCCGGACGGCGTCAATCTCATGGCGAATACTTCCGTATTATCCGTTTCGCTGCCAATGACACCCGTCACCGTGCTCCTTGGACCGCGTGCGGCATTCCTGCTCTTTCTCACCGCTGGGATGATTGCCACCGCCACCGCCTGGTACTTCCTGCTTTCCCGGGTCCTGATCGGAGCCCGGGGCCCGGCCTGGCTGGGTGCCGGCTTCTGCGCGTTCGCGCCGGCCATGGTGTCGCACGCCAATGCGCATCCGAACATCGTGTCGCAGTTCGTCGTCCCACTGATCATCTGGCGGACGCTGCGGCTGGGTGAGCCGGGACGCTGGCTGCGCAACGGCGTGCTCCTCGCGTTGGTGATCGTCTGGCAGGCCTTCCTCAACCTGGAGATCCTGCTGATGACGGCGATCGGGCTGGGCGTGATCGTCGGTGCGCTCGCCATCGGCCGCCCGGAGCTGCGATCGCGGGCCCGGCCGTTTCTCGCCGGTCTGGCCGTCGCCGCCGGGATAGCCGGGGTGCTGCTGGCGTACCCGCTCTACGTCCAGTTCTTCGGGCCGGGCGCGTACTCCGGGCTGTCCCGCCTGATCCGCGGCTACTCCAGCGACCTCGCCTCGTTCGTCGCGTACTCCCGGGAGTCGCTCGCCGGCAGCCCGCGTACGGCGGCGAACCTGGCCAAGAACCCGACCGAGGAGAACAGCTTCTTCGGGTGGCCGCTGCTGGTGCTGGTGATCGCCCTGGTCTGGTGGCTGCGTCGCTCGGTCGTCGTCCTCGGGCTGGCCGCCCTCGGGCTGTTCTTCGCGGTGCTCTCACTGGGCCGGGTGATCCGCTTCGCCGGCCGGGACACCGGCGTGCCGGGGCCCTGGGCCGCGCTGGAGAACCTGCCGATCCTGCACTCGGTGGTGCCGACCCGGTGGGCCCTGGCGATCACCCCGATCATCGGGCTGCTGCTCGCCTACGGCGCCGAGCGGGCGCGCGAGCTGGCCCGGTCGCAGCCGGCCGCCCGCCGGCAGATCCGGTTCGTCACGGCGACCGCGCTCACGATGGCCCTGCTGCCGATCCTGCCCACCCCGCTGCCGGTGGCCCGCCTCGACCCGGTCCCCGCCTTCGTCACCAGTGGGGCGTGGCGGCCGTACGTGACCGGCGGGCGCAGTGTGGTGACCCTGCCGCTGCCGGACACCAACTACGCCGAGCCGCTGCGCTGGTCCGCGGCGACCCGACTGGACATGCCGTTGGCCCGCGGCTACTTCCTCGGCCCGGACACACGCCGAAACGCCGAGAAGCCGCGGATCGCGCTGTTCACCGCATCGCCCCGCCCCACCAGCAGCTTCTTCGGCACCATCCGACGCACCGGGGCGGTGCCGCCGATCACCCCGCAGAGCCGGGTGAAGGCGGTCGACGACCTGCGCTACTGGCGGGCCGGCGTGGTCATCCTCGGGCCGCACGAGCACGAGGCGGCCCTGCGTCGGGGAATGACCGAGCTCACCGGGATCCAGCCGACGTTCACCGGCGGGGTGTGGGTGTGGGACGTGCGGCCGTTGACCGACTGAGCGAGGTTCAGGCCTGGCGGACGCAGCAGCCCTGGCAGACCTTCGGGCTGGGCAGGGTGAAGGCGAGGCAGCAGGTGCGCCGCTGCACGCTCGGCTCACCGGTCGGCCCCGGCACCAGCTCCACCAGATCCGCCAGGTCGAGCGCGCCGAGCACTGTGTCGATCGTCTGCACCGTCGAACCGGGCAGCCCGTCCGCGGCCCGCAGGATGCCGTGCGAGATGCCGGAGGCGACCGAGCCGAGGAGCGTCCGGGTGCCGACCCGTACCTCCGCCTGGATCGCCGCGATGAGCGGGGCCAGGTGGGCGTCGAGGAGCGAGGCGCGTAGCGCGGCCAGGAGCTCCGCTTCGCCGGCGACGACCCGCACCTCCGGGTGCCCGGCCAGCGCCAGCGGGTCGCTCGGCAGCACCGCCACGGTGGTGCTGCGGCGCAGACCCAGGGTGAGCAGCGGCCGGTGGTCCTCGAAGTGGATCAACACGTCGGACGGGTCGAGCAGCGGCACCCGCCGGGCCGAGGCCCAGCCGAGCACGACCGGCAGTGCCGTCCAGTAGCTATACGACTTCCAGGCCAGCGCGGCGCAGGCGTGCGGCGTGCCGCCCCAGCGCAGTGTGGCGGCGTGCAGCAGGTCGGGCAGCCGGCTGCCGTCGATCAGCGTGGTCGCGGGCGCCCAGCCGAACTCGTCGTCGACCAGCAGACCCGGCGCGAGCCCGGGAAGATCGTCGGTGCCGAACATGGCGCGCAGTGCCGCGGTGACGGGGGCGAGCGGCGTGGCGGTCATGTCCCGCCTCGGCATCACCGCTGTCACCGTGTCATCCCCCGTCCGCGTGACCGAGGAGCACCTCGGCGGACGACCCTGCCGTCCTGAGCTAAGGCTAGCCTAACCACACGCGTAGGTCTAAGGGAAGCCTCACCTGAGCCGTATCGGGAGGTCAGGGTCACTCCACTCCCGGCGGGAGCAGCGCTCCGCCCCGGCCTACTACCCGGCCCCGACCCCGGAAAACACCGGCGCAGGATCGATGTGGGTCGGTGGATTGTCAAGCGATGTGTCGGCAAGGTGGCAGATACGTGTGCGTGCGGCCACGGAACGTGAAACTGATACTCCCGGCCACGAGGAAGCCGATGACGACCTCACCCCTCGAACGGGCTGCCGACTCCTTCGCGGCCGAACTCGCCCGGCAGCGGACCGGGCGGGGGCTGTCCAAGAAGCAACTGGCCGTCCTGATGGGGTTCGACCCGTCCTACGTCAGCCACGTCGAGGGGCGCCGGCACCGCCCGACCGAGGACTTCGCCCGCCGCGCCGAGGCCGTCCTGGAGGCCAGCGGCGCGATCTGGCAGCGCTTCCGGGAGTACGACGAACTACGGCACGCCCGCTCCGGTCAACCGCACCGCGAGGCACACCTGCCCGGCCAGTGGCTGCCACCCGGCACCGGCCTCGTCGTGGAGCGCGAGCTCGCCGCCCTCACCCACACCGACGACGGCTACCGGTGCGTCATCCACCGCGAGCTCTACAACGCCGGCACCGAGCCGATCAACCGCTACCTGGTCCGGGTCGCCGTCGACCGCTACCCGAACGACCCCGGCCGCTCCAACCGGCACCACCGCGAGCACCCGCTCACCTTCGCCGAGCTGCAACTACAGGCCCGCCGGGACGACGGCGGCGGTGACCCGGAGCCGATGCACTGGCGGGCGAAACACGACCGGGACGCGTTCAAGGAGATCTGGCTGCTCTTCGAGAACGGTGAGCGGCGCTTCCCGCTCTACCCCGGCGACCGGGCCACCATCGAGTACGCGTACTCCGTCGGGCAGGAGAAGTGGGGTCCCTGGTTCCAGCGGGCCGTGCGGCTGCCCACCCGACAGCTCGCCGTCCGGCTGGACCTGCCAGCGGCGCTCGACCCGCAGGTCTGGGGCGTGGAGACCTCGCTCTCAGCGGAGGAGGGGCCCCTGCGAACGGCGCCGCAGCGCCGCGACGAGGGCGGCCGGGCGATCTTCGACTGGCAGACCGACGACCCACCGCTGAACGCCCGCTACCGCATGCAGTGGCGTTTCCGGGCCCGCCCGGACACCGACCCGGACGTCGGCCCCGGCGGGGCCCGGGTCCGGCCCAGCGACCGGATGCGCGGACTCGGCATCGTCCAGCGCGGCGCCGACCTGCTCCGCCAGCGCGGCCGCCCGTTCGACCTGCCCGCTGAGGAGCAGGTCGCCCGGGAGGTGGTCGACCGGCTCAGCACGGCGCTGGCCCGGCTCGACGAACTGCATCCCTTCAGCAAGGGAGTAGGCGTCGCCGCCCCGCAGCTCGGCATCGGCCGGGCGGCGGCCGTCGTGCGGCCCCCCGACCGCTCGGCGGAGCCGGTCGTGCTGCTCAACCCCCGGGTGGTCGACGCCGACCCGGACACCGACGAGCAGTACGAGGGCTGCCTCTCCTTCTTCGACCACCGTGGCCTGGTGCCCCGGCCGCTGCGACTGGACGTGGAGCACGCCCAGTGGGACGGCAGCCGGATCATCACCTCGTTCGAGTTCGGCATGGCCCGGCTGGTCGCACACGAGATCGACCACCTGGAGGGCCGGCTCTACGTGGACCGGATGACACCCGGCGTGCCGCTGGTGCCGGTGGAGGAGTACCGGGAGTCCGGGCACCCCTGGCGCTACTGACACACGAGCGGGACCGGGGCGCGTGCCCCAGGGGGCAGGGGCACGCGCCCCGGTGTGGGGGGAGGAACGCCTAGAGGTCACCGAAGGTGTCGTAGCGGATGTGCGGCGGCGGCACCTCGTCGGCGGCCAGCACCCGCAGCGTGGACCTGACCATCCGGGCCGACCCGGAGACGTAGCAGTCGTGCGTGGTCCACGGGCCGTACCGGGCCACCACGTCCGGGATGTCGCCCAGCTCGCCGTCGAAGCCCGGGTCCTCGCTGCACGCCGCGGTGACCGACAACCACGGGTGTACGGCGACCAACTCCTGCAACCCGGCCAGGCCGTAAAGGTCCGCCGCCTGCCGGGCGCCGTAGAAGACGTGCACCCACCGGGTCCGGTTGTAGCTGGCCAACTCCTCCACCAGCGCCTTGATCGGCGCCAGCCCCACCCCGCCGGCCACGCAGAGGATGTCCCGCTCCGAGGACCGGTCCAAGGTCATCGAGCCCATCGGCGCCGCCAGCCGGAGCAGGTCACCCGGCCGCACCCGGCGGACCAGCGCACCGGACACCCAGCCGGCCCCGGGCGACCGCACGTGGAACTCCAGCACGTTGTCGTCGTTCGGGGCGTTCGCCACCGAGTACGTCCGCCACACCCGAGGGTGGTGGCGCGGCACTTCGAGGCTCACGTACTGGCCCGCCCGCCAGGGCAGCGGATGCTGCAACGCCCGACAGGTCAGCACTGCGGTGTCCGGGCCGTACCGCTCGTGGGTCAGCACCTCGGCGTGCCAGAACGGCGGGTTGTCGTCGTTCGCCGCCCCGGCCAGCATCTTCGCCGAGATGGCCGCGTACGCGTCCCGCCACGCCTGGTCGTACTCCAGGTTCCAGCCGTCGCCGGCGGTGCTGCGCAGCGCGTCCAGCAGCGCGACGCCCATCGTCTTGTAGTGCTGCTCGTCGACGTGGTACTTGCGGTGGTCGCGGCCCAGCGCCCGGAGGAACTCGTCGAAGCTCTCCGGATCGTCGACGGTGTGGATCGCCGTGATGATCGCTTCCAGCAGGCGGTCGCCCTGGCCGGTCATCTGCACCGGGAAGAGCTGCCGCAGGGCGGGGTCGAGCAGGAAGAGCCGGGCGTAGAAGTGCCCGCTCAGCCGGTCCCGGTCCTCCTCGACCAGGGTCCAGCTCTCTTTCAGCAACCGCGCGACGTTGTCCACGGGGGCGCTCCTTCTCCAGACGGCGGCGGATCGGGCGCTCATAGAATCTCCACGGAGCGTGCGCGCCGGTCGCACAGAATGTGCGATCGGTTCATGCCGGCCGGTCGGCCGTGCCAGCGGCGCCGCCCGTCGGGCAGAGTGGTGCGGTGACCGTTGAGCTGACCCGCCCGGTGTCCCGCCGGCTGCTGGGCACCGAGACCCTGCTGGTCCTCGGCCTCTCCCTCGGCCAGTCCGCGGTCTACGCGGTGGTCTCGATCATCGCGAAGCTGACCGCCGACGGCCCGCTCTCCAAGCAGACCGCCTCGCTGAACACCTCCGCGTCAGCGAGACCCTGGCTGGACCTGACGTACCAGCTGCTCGGCATCGCCTTCGCGCTGCTGCCGGTGCTGCTCGCCGTACACCTGCTCAGCCGCGATCCCGGCGACCCGGCGCGGACCCTCGGCCTGGACGCCCGGCGGCCCGGCCAGGACCTGGCGCGTGGCGCCGGCCTGGCCGCGCTGATCGGCCTGCCCGGGCTGGCCCTGTTCTGGGTGGCGGCGCAGCTCGGCATCAACGCCACGCTGGTGCCGGCCTCGCTGCCGGATGTCTGGTGGGCGGTCCCGGTGCTGATCCTCGCCGCCGTGCAGAACGCCGTGCTGGAGGAGGTGATCGTGGTCGGCTACCTGGTCACCCGGCTGCGGCAGCTCCAGTGGCGGCTCGGCGCGATCATCGCCGCCAGCGCGCTGCTGCGCGGCTCGTACCACCTGTACCAGGGCTTCGGCGCGTTCGTCGGCAACGCCGTGATGGGTGTCGTGTTCAGCTACTTCTACCTGCGTTCCCGACGGGTGATGCCGCTGGTCATCGCGCACACCCTGCTCGACGTGGTCGCCTTCGTCGGCTACGCGCTGCTGCCCCGGGACTGGTTCAACTGGCTCTGACCGGTCGACCCGCCACCTCGGCCGGCGACGGCCGGTAGGCGGCCACCGTCCGGGCCGCGAGCCGGTCGGCCGCGGCCGAGTCGCCCAGCGCCGCGGCGAGCACCGCCGCACCCGGCAGCAGCCGGGACGCCAGCCGCAGCGCCAGCCACCCACCGGCCTGCGCCGTGAGCGGCGCGGCCAGCCGCCACGCCGCCTCCGCCACCCGCGGCCACGTCCCCTCGACCGGGTCGTCCGCAGTCCCGGCCGCGGCCAACGCGGCGCGGGCGCTCTCCGCATCCGGGTGCACCTGGGTGAGCACCAGCAGGTCGACCGCCCGGTCGGGGTGCGCGGGATCCCGGCCGTACGCCGCCGCCAGGTGCAGCACCAGGTTCGAGTGGGTCCAGAGCACCGAGGCCAGCTCCGCCAGCGGCGCGAACAGCCCGGCCAGCGCGGCGGCCGCTCCGCCCGCGCCGGCCGCGCGGACGAACCGCCGGGTGGCCAGGCGGGCCAGACCGTCCGCGGGGGCGTCCGGGTACCGGGCCCGCAGCCGCTCGGCCCAGTCGGCCGCGCCGGGGCCGAGAGCCCGCACCGCGGCCAGGGCCAGCAACTCCGGCGCGAAGCCCGGGTGGTCGCGCAGGTGCGCGGCGACCGCCCGCAGCTCCGATTCGGGGGTACGCGCCGAAGCCGGCGCGACGTGGTGCTCGGCGGGCGCTGCCACGATCGTGGACGGCTGCTGCTCGGCCGGGGTCTGCTCCGCTGGTTGTCGCTTCGCGGGGGTGGTGGCCTGCTTCGGTGCCGCGCTCTTCCGCGCACCCGCCGCACGCTTGGTCGGGGTCGTGGTGCGTTCGGCCGGGGTGGCCGCCGCGTCGGTGGAGCGTGCGGTGCGTCTGGTCGGCGCAGCAGTCGGAGTGGCCGGGGTCACGTCGGGTGCTGGCGATGTCGTGGCGGTCCCCTCCCCGGTCGAGGTGCCGGCTGCCTTCCGGTGGGCTGCCTTCCGGGGGGCGGCCTTGCGGGCCGGCGTGGCACGGCTGGCCCGGGCCTTCGGCGTCCGAGTCGGCGTACCAGCCGGTTGCTGCGGGCTGCCCTCAAGTGCTCGCTCATCCACCGGAGCCGCCGCGCTGCCCGGCTCCGTCGGCGCGGCACCGGCCGGCTGGTCCACGTCCGCCGCCGGGCCGGACGCGTCGACGCCCGTCGTGCCGCCGTCCGTCCCGGCTTCCTCCTCGTCATTCCCGCTGCCGACAGGAGCCGGTTGGCGGGGCAGGGGGCGGTCCGGCTCCGGTGGCTGGAAGAGCACTGCCGGGGCGGGCCTGGCACGTCGAGGGCGCTGGGTGCCAGGCGTGGCAGGTGTCGCTGCCGGGTCGGAGGTCGCCTTCTCCACGGACCGCTGGGCGGCCGTCGGCGGAGTGAAGGTCGGCCGTGGGGGGCGCCGGCGCGCGCGGTCAGCAGGCTCTCGGCGGGTCGGCTCGGCGGGCGGCTGCTCCTGCATATCGATGGAGCGTAGTCCCGATCAGGCCGGCGCACAGCGTGGAAACACGGGGGCTGCGGCCTCGGTGGGCGTACGTCGGAAGTCGCTTTGCTCCCGGTGGGTGGCGACCTGTATCCTCGGGCGCGGTGGTCTACAGGCCACCAGGGAGACTTCGCCTAGTCTGGTCTATGGCGCCGCACTGCTAATGCGGTTGGGGTCTTAAAGCCCCTCCCGGGTTCGAATCCCGGAGTCTCCGCGCGAAAGCCGGGTGTGTACACTGGCTGAGCACATGCGCCCGTAGCTCAATGGATAGAGCATCTGACTACGGATCAGAAGGTTAGGGGTTCGAGTCCCTTCGGGCGCACAAGATCAAGAGGCGTCTGGCCTGCCAAAAGGCGGTCAGGCGCCTCTTGCCGTTCCGTGCCGGTGGACGCATTGGTGCTCGAATGGTGCTCGTACGACGAGGCTGTCCTACGTCCCGGCCTGTCCGTCTCCCTCCGTGTAGCCACGCCGGGTTCGATTGAAGGTGCCCCGGACTCGACCCGCCTCACCGAGGCGGCGCCATCCTTGTCGCTGTGCGCGATCACGATCGTGGAGTCCACATCGAGGACCACCACGCCGGTGCCGATGTCCAGACCCGCCGCCCGTGCCGCCGGTGGACCACCGAACAGCTGCCACACCGTGGTGTCCGAGGCCACCGACCCGAACACCTCCCGCTGGTGGCACAGCACGTCGATGTCCGCGATCGCTTCCCCGCCGTCAGCGATCATCACCGCGAGGTCGACCAGCACCCGACCCCGATCATGCAACGGCCACCAGCCGGTCCGGGCCTGCCCGCCGACAACGCTGCGGTCAACCCAGCCCGATCAGCCAGCAACCGCAGCAACGCCGCACCGACGTGCGGCACCACACCCGCGGTAACACGCAGACCCCTCGACCACGCCGTAAGCTGCACTCGGAAGTGCCTCCCTCGAAGAGAAACCTGTAGATGCCGAAATCACAAGTTTCCCCTTGCGGGGCAGGCGCTTCCGCTCATCTACACGCCGACGAACAGCGCGTCTTGGCGATCACGGTGAGTCACCCAGGCTAGCGACAGTCCGTCGAGACCGCCCGTCATCCGCGCAGGCGGTTCGCGATCCGATCGGCCGCATCAGCGTCCAGGGGATGGGAGGTGCCGTGCAGGATCGGGCCGGTGAGAACGGCGGGGCCGGTGACCGGCGGCGAGCCATGCTCGGCGGCGAGCAGGCTCGCTGCGGGGTTGGGCTGCCCTGGTCGGGCCCGACCAGGGCTGTCCTCGGCGTGCCACAAGGTCAGGTCGGTGCCAAGCCTGGTGGATCGAATGTTCTCCGAGCCGAGCAGTCGGGCCACCTCCTGCACGAGATCCATCCCAAAGAAGTCTGTCGCCACCTGCTTGACGCCGTCGACGGTCACCAGCAGCAGCCCGGCCGCTTTGCCACCTGCAGCTGCCATCCCGGAATCACTTGGCCTGCCTGAAGAAGGGGTCATGGTCTGACCAAAAGTGGCCTGAGGCTGCGCTGGCCGGGACGCGCCTTGTATCAGCACGACGATCCCGCACACCGCGGTGGCCAGCAACGCCACCGCCCCGAAGGGCACGGCCAGCATGAAAGGCCAGCGCCAACCGACGGCGCGCCCCACCAGCACCCCCGCCGCGGGCCCGAGACCCAGCGCCAGCACCACCGCGCCGGCAACGAGGGACGTCACCCACACCCGTCGTGCCGCCATCTGCGTCACCAGCATGGCCGTGACACCCCAGGCCAGGCCGGCCCCGAACCCCGTCACCGCGCGCCCGAGTAGCAGCAGAGCACCCCCCGAGGCCAGCGCGGTCAGCAGTGATCCTAGAACCAGCAGCGCGATCGCGAGCAACGCGACGACAGTCGGCCACCGCCGACCGACGAGAGCGCCGACCGCAACCGCCAGTACCGCCGGTAGCAGGTAAGCGACGAAAATCCAGAGGACCGCCGAGGTCGGCAGGTCCATGTCCCGTTGGATCGCACCCCATTGCGGCCCGACGGCGACGGCGAGCAGAAAGGCGCCCAGCGACGCGGCGAGTGTCGGCCCGATCAACAGCCAGACCGGGCGGAGAACCTGCGGCCGATCACCGATCACGACGGAGCGTGGACCGTAGGGGGGAATCTGGTTGGCGGTGCTGGGGACGGGCGCAGTCACCTCGCGAATATACCGGCCCGAGATTCGGTGAAGTATCCAAGCATGGGCACTGTCTCGCGTTCGGTGGCGACCGATAGGACAGTCACCCAGGGCTGCGACCAGGTAGTTGTGTCTGGTGGGGGAGGGTGCCGTAATGACCGCGACACTGAATGACCAGACCGGACGCAGGAAGCGGCCCGAGCCGACGGCAGAGGCGAAAGCCGCCGCTGAGCTGGTTCGGGCGGCCAAGGAACAGGGGCTGTCGCTGACCGGTCTGCACGGTCTGTTGAAGCAGTTGACCGAGACGGTCCTGGAGACCGCGTTGAACGAGGCTGGATCTGCCGACCCTGGCCGACTCCGGCTACGACGGCGCCGGCCAGGGCATCAACACTCCGTACAAGCAGCCCACCGACGGCCGCCGTCTTGCGGTTGACAACCGCGCCTACAACGCCCCACTTCGATCAATGAGATGCCTCGGAGAACGCGGCTTCGCGATCGTCACCGGCCGCTGGCGAACCCTGCACCAAACACCGCCAGCCCTCGAAGCGTCGGCGACATCGTCCGCGCCGCTCTCCATCTCACCCAATTCGAATACCGGTACCTACCCGAATCTTGTTGAGATCACTTCAATGTCAGCTACTGGTGTGGCAGGTGTCCCGCCGCTTCCCCGCCGTCGGTCGCGATAGGAGCAGGATCGATGACCCGCTACATGATGGCTGCCACCGACGCTGGGTGGCGGACGGCTCGGCGAACGTGTCGCCTCCCCGGCGCCCACCCTCGGCGAAGTCGCCGAATTCGGCGGCAGCTGTCGGACGAACTACGGAGCCTGCGTCAGCGCAGTTCGAGTGTGAGTAGCGGCTCAGCGAACACGGGCGATGGGGCGTCGGGGTGTGCGGCAACAGCCTGCTCCAGCCGTCGGAAGCCGGCCTCCAGGTCGTCGGGGCCGAGCTGCGCGAAGAACGAGAGGGTGCGCAGGCGCAGCCGTTCGAGCATGTCGCGGCGGGTGCCCGAGGACGGCTCGGTGACCGTGCCGAAGCTGGCAACGCGCCAGCCCACCGACGT
The DNA here is from genome assembly GCF_900091455.1 of Micromonospora coriariae. Lineage (NCBI taxonomy): Bacteria > Bacillati > Actinomycetota > Actinomycetes > Micromonosporales > Micromonosporaceae > Micromonospora > Micromonospora coriariae. Next base: position 2,870,940 of record NZ_LT607412.1, read on the forward strand.
GAACATCTCGATGGCCTCGTGCAGCGGCTGAAACAGCGAGGCATCCGCCTCGTAACCGTTGGGAAAGTGCTCCAGCCACCACGGTCGGGGATGGTGATCGCTGAAATTCGCGCGCAGTAGCAACCGCCCGCCGGGCCTGAGCACCCTGGCCAGCTCCCGGGCCGCCCGGGGCTTGTCCTGTACGTGGTGCCAGGACAGGAACATGAGTGCGTAGTCGGCACTGTTGGACGGCACGGGAATGTCCTCGGCGGCGCCGGCCAGATACTGCACTCCGGGATGTTGGGAGTGCGTCTGCGCGACCTCGCGCATGCGGACCGACGGCTCGATGCCGGTGACCGGCCCGAACGCTTCTGCCAGCGCGGGGGTGTACCTGCCGGTCCCCGAGCCGATGTCCAGCCCGGCCAGCGGACGCCGCTCGGGCAGTACCGCCGCGAAGGCGTTGATCCATACCCGTAGTTGCTGCTGGGTGAGCGCGCGCCCGCGCGCGTAGTCCTGGTGCTGCTCCGTGTCGTAGTCGATCGACCTCATCGCACCTCCCACCTGGGCGGCGACCGTGAGCGTCGCCTCGATATATCACGCCGATACATCGGCACGATATTCGTCGTCGCGTCACCCCACAAGGTGGCCGCACCACTCGACAGGACCGACGCGCCAGATGAGAGGCGTCTGACCTGCCGAAAGGGCGGTCAGACGCCTCTTGCTGTCCGTCTCCCGCGTTGGCTGCTACCGGCGGGGCGCGGACGGATCTGCGGTGCGGTGATCGCTGGCCAGCCGCCACAGTGCCAGCGCGCCGACGAGCAGGCCGAAGTCGCGCAGGGCCACGTCGAAATACTCGCCGAGCAGCAGAAGGTTCACGATGATCCCGGCCAGCCAGGCGGCCACCACGACAGCGCCGTATTTCGGCCGGGCCGCAACGAGGAGGCCGGCCACGATCTCGATCACGCCGACGGCGTACATCGCCTGCTGCCCGGTGCCCGGGACGAGTCGGTCGACGAAGGGCGCCAGGTAGCCCGGCCAGTCGGTCAACAGGTTGAAGAACTTGTCCAGACCGAACGCGATCGGCGCCACCGTGAAGACGGTGCGCAGCAGCAGGAACGCTTGCTGGGTAGGGCCTCCTGTGCGTGCGGTCAGTCCGGCGATCGTTGATGAGCTCGATGCGGTGGTGGCCACGAGAGTCCCCAATCTTCTAGAAACGCATTGTCTGTCTTTTAGAGACGCTAGGGTCGCTCTCTTCTAAAGTCAACAGGTGCGTGTTTTACACTTCGGCCATGGCTCCTCGCCCCCGGCCCGACCGCATCGCCGCCCTGGCCACCCTCGACGACCCGACACGCCGAGCCGTGTTCGACTTCGTCGCCCGCAGCGCGGACTCGATCAGCCGCGACGCTGCGGCCAACGCTCTGGGAGTCAGCCGGCGGATTGCCGCATTCCATCTCGACCGGCTGGCGGAACAGGGCCTGCTGGCCGTCGAGTACCGCCGGCCAGCAGGCCGTACGGGGCCCGGCGCGGGTCGTCCGGCGAAGTTGTACCGACGGATGGCGGGCGAGGTGGCGGTGTCCGTGCCCGAGCGGCACTACGACCTCGTCGGCGGGTTACTCGCGGCGGCCGTGGCAGAGTCGATCGACACCGGGACGCCCGTCAAGGAGGTGCTTGATCGAACGGCCTACGAGGCCGGGAGGTCGATCGGCGTGGCGGCGGACGATGTCGTGGCGGCGCTCGAGGAGGCCGGCTACGAGCCGCGGCGCCAGGAGCAGAACGGAGGCGCCCTGGCGTTGGGCAACTGTCCGTTCCATCGGCTCGCCCAGCAGTTCACGGCACTCGTGTGCGGGGTCAACCTTCAGCTGCTGCGGGGCGTCGCCGACGGTGCCGGGGAACCGCACCTCGTGGTGCTCGATCCGAGCCCGGGGCAGTGCTGTGTGCGGCTGACGCCGGCGGCACGCTGAGTCGGCGCCTCGGGCGGTTTCCGCCCGCCGTCACGGCCTCGGCACGCGCCCGGGGTTGTCAGGCTGCGGCGATGTCGGCGGCCGGAGCGTGGGGGACCGGAGCGGCGGGGGTCGTCAGGGAGCCGAGGAGGGCCATCTTCTCGGCGCTGCTCGTGCCCGGTTGAGCGTGGTAGACGACGAGCAGCTGACCTTTGGCGCCGCCGATGCTGAGCTTCTCGCGGTTGAGAACGAGGTCGCCGACCTGCGGGTGCCGCATGCGGGTGGGCATGCCCTCGCAGGTGCGGACGTCGTGCCGGGCCCAGAGCTGTCGGAATCGTGGGCTGGCCAACGACAGTTCGCCGACGAGCTGGACGAATCGCGGGTCGTCGGTATCGGTGCCCACGGCCGTGCGGAAGCTGCCGACCAGGTTGGCTGTGGCCACGTCCCAGTCGGGGTACATCGCGCGTTCGGCTGGGTCGAGGAACACCGCGGTGAGCCGGTTCTGGCCGGCCTGCAGGTTGGGCGACAGCGCACGGGCGAGGTTGTTGGCGGCGAGCACGTCGAAATAGCGGTCCTCGACGAACGCGGGTATGCCCACGACGTCGAGCAGTTGACGGATGCTGGCCGGTACGGTCTGGCGCCGTGGACGGCGTCGCCGGTGCCGGGGCTGTGGTGTGGCCAGGCTCAGCAGGTAGTCGGTGGCCGCGTCGTCGAGGCGCAGGACGCGGGCGAGTGCCTCGAGGACCTGCATCGACGGATTGCGGTCGCGGCCCTGCTCGAGTCGCAGGTAGTAGTCGGCGCTGATGCCGGCGAGCATGGCGACTTCTTCACGCCGTAGCCCGGCGACGCGCCGCACCCCGTCGGCGGGCAGGCCGACGCTGTCGGGCTGGACGAGCTCGCGGCGAGCCCGCAGGTAGCCGCCGAGCAGATTGTTGTCGCGCACCCTCCCCAGGTTAACCGCGTGGATCGTGGTCTGCCTGTCCCTGCCACTCCCAGGATCACCGGGACTCATCCTGTTCAACCCCGTTGGGCGGAGTGTGGAGCAGTCACCCGCTGGCGCCGCCGTTTGGCGCCTGCGCCGGCGGGAAGCTCGTCCCTTTACGGCAACACTGAGAGGAATTCCGGCATGACGTCAAGCACACCTCCGGGCGGAACGTTCACGATGGGCGACCTGGTGGTCTCCCGGATGGGGTACGGCGCTATGCAGTTGGCCGGCCCGCACGTCTTCGGTCCGCCGGCCGACCGCGACGCCGCAGTGTCCGTGCTGCGTGAGGCCGTCGACCTGGGGATCAACCACATCGACACGGCCGACTTCTACGGCCCGTACGTCACCAACGAGATCATCAAGGAGGCTCTGCACCCGTACCCGAACGACCTGCACATCGTGACGAAGATCGGATCGTTGCGGGACGCCGAGGGGAACTGGCCGAAGGCGTTGGCTCCCGAGCAGCTGCGCCAGGCCGTGCACGACAACCTGGATCGCCTCGGGCTCGACGTACTCGATGTGGTCAACCTGCGCGTCGGCGGCTTCGACCGGCCCGCCCCCGGCTCCATCGCCGAGCCGTTCGTCGCGCTCGCGCAGATGCAGCAGGAGGGGTTGATCAAGCATCTCGGTCTCAGCACGGTCAACGCCGAGCAGGTCGCCGAGGCGCAGTCCATCGCCCCGATCGTGTGCGTGCAGAACTACTACAACATCGCGAACCGGGAGGACGACGACATGATCGACTCCCTCGCCGCGCAGGGCATCGCCTACGTGCCCTACTTCCCGCTCGGCGGCTTCTCGCCACTGCAGTCCGAGGAGCTGAACGCGGTCGCCACGCGTCTCGGCAACACACCGATGGCTGTCGCGCTGGCGTGGCTGCTCCAGCGCTCCCCGAACATCCTGCTCATCCCCGGCACCTCATCCGTCGCGCACCTGCGCGAGAACTTCTCCGCGGCCGCGCTGACCCTTCCCGAGGACGCGCTGGCCGAGCTGGACGCCATAAGCGTCGGGTGAGGTGGCGGGTCCGGCGCAGCACGTCGTTCAGTCACCGGACCGCTCCACATCTGCGACAGGGGCGGACCCGGTTCGGCCCGCCCCTGTCGGTGCAAGTGGTGCGCACCAGTACCGGCGAGGCGGCGGGGGCTCAGTCGGTCAGTTCGATGATGGGCCGGTCGCTGACGACCGCCGTCAGGATCATCGGGGCGTCTCCGTCGCACTGGTTGACGGAGACCCCGATCCATCGGGCACTGACCGCGACTGGCCCCCACACCGCCAGATCGCCGTAACAGTCCACATCGCACAACGCCTGGAACAACGACGGTATGGAATCGCCCGCCTGATCGCGAAAGAGCGGCACTCGCATGGAAATTCGCCGGTGCGGTCCCCACCGGTTGTCCAGTTCCCGTACGACGAGGGCCAGGTTCTCCGTCGCGGCCTCCTCCGCCTCGTTCCACTCACTCCCGTAGACCCCGGTGAGGGCGTCGCTCTCCCAGAGCGGACCGATGTGGAAACCCTCGCCCCTGGTGGCGGTCCACTCCCCGGTGACCGGGTCCCCCTCGCTGACCGTCGCACCACCGCTGGGTAGGTCAGCGGTGAGCAGCACCTCGATGTCGGACACGGCACGGTCGGTCTCGAACGCTTCACCGGCCCGGCTGGTCACCGCGCTACCCCTTCCGCTGCTGCTCGACGAGCGCCAGCAAGGCCGCGTGCGTCTCCTGATCTGCCGCCGCGATGAGCCCACCCGCGCCGGTGTGCACCGGTTGCCCCTGGATGCCGGTCACCACGCATCCCGCTGCCCGGCACAGGGCGATCCCAGCGGCGAAGTGCACGCTGTCCCGCATGTCGCCGTCCGTCACGTACGCGGCTCGCCGGCCGGCTGCCACCCACGCCAACGCCAGGCTGCTGGAGACCACGCGGGGGCGGAACCGCTCGACGAACCCCGCGTCGGCGAGCAGCCGCACAGCCCGGAACTCTGGAGCGTTCGGGAACGGCGGATCGAGGTTGACGTCCACCAACACCGACTCGGCCGACGGCCTGAGCTGCTCGTCCACGCCGTCGCGCCGCACGTACGCACGGGTGCCGTCAGTCCAGAACACCTCATCGGCGAACGGGTCGGCGGAGGCCGCCGCGGTGACTGTCGAACCCGCGCGCAGCGCGACGTTCACTCCGACCAGCATGGTGCGTACGGCGTAGTTCAGCGTGCCGCACAGCGGGTCGACCAGCCACATCCGCTCGGCGGCGCTGGCGCCGGTGCGTCCGCTCTCCTCACCCGTCACGGCATCCTGCGGGCGGGTGGAACCGAGAACGTCGAGGATGACCTTCTCCGCCTCGAGGTCAGCGGCAGTGGCGAAGTCTCCCCCGGACTTCTCGAAGCGCGTCAGCGACGCCCCGTACATGGTTCGCACGACGGCGGCTCCCGCCTGCGCTGCCGTGATCGCCACGTCTTCGTCTTTGATCAGCATGCGAGCAGGATGACACGGCTGCCGCCGCAGCCTCGTCCGGTGGACCGCCGAGCCGCCTCGACGCGGGGGAGTTCGAGGATGCCGCAGTCGCATCTCCTGCACGCGGCGAGAGACTTCAGGGTGGGCATCTCCGGGACTGGTACAGGAACATCCTGATGCCGGGTCGATCGACGCACTGCCAGGCTGGGGCGATGACCGACACCGATGTACGGGTCTCCCGCCAGCCGTTCCACCTGGTACGCACGGCGGCCGTTGGCGCCCCCGTGCTCCTGCTGCTCTACGGCGTCCTGCGGATCATCGACGGCCTGGACGGGGACCACGGCCCGGGCTGGGCGTGGGACCTGGGTCACGCCCTGTTCCTGGTCGCGTTCGTGCTCTTCGCCGGTCTGGTCGTCGGTCTGCGGCGGCTGCTCGGGTCCGCCGGTGCCGTTGGTTCGAGCATCCGGCCGCGCACCGGGCTGCGGGTGCTTCTGGACGTGGCGACGGTCGCAGGGCTGGTCGGTGTGGTCGCGTTCCTCTGGGTGATCCTCGGTGACCTCTTCCCCCGGCTGGGCGATGCCGCGCCGCTGCCGGACCCGTTGATGGCGGTGGGCCCGCTGCTGTTCCAGTTCGGCCTACTCACCCTGCTGGTGCGGGCGGCTGTCGGCCGTCCGCGACTCATTCCGGGCTGGGGCCCGCCGCTGGTACTGCTCGGCTTCGTGGCGATCGCCGTCAACCTGGACCTGCTTCCGATCGGCGCCGCGCTGATCCTCTCCGGACTGCTGCCCCTCTGGCACCGGGTCCACTGACGGCCGGACCGCGCTGATGAGGCGCCCGAGCAGCGGAGACGCCGCTCGGGCGCCTTTTTGTCGGTCACGTTGGTCGCTGATACCCATTCGTCTCGGAAAACTTTCGATATCCGCCAGCGCCCTGCCGAGTCCGTCTGCGGTGATCGGCGGCACCCATGGTCTGCTGGCGGCATGGTTGGTGGCACCAGGGGCAACCGAAAGTTTCGGGCAGAACATTGACACTTTCCGATAACTCGCCCAACACTTGGCGAGGAGCGGCATTCGCGGCCATCGATCACGGCTGTCGTTCCGCCACCCACCACCACACTCGGAAGGGAGAGCCCTGGTGATCATCAGCTCGGGCCGATCCAGGACCCGTTCCGCGGTCGTCGCGCTGTCGATAGCAGCGCTCACGGTCGCTGGATCGGTAACGGTAGTTGCGAGAACTCCCACGGCGGAGGCCGCCGCCGGCAGCCTCGTCGCCGCGGCGTCAGTGGAGGACGAGGGCGCCGACTGCGCGGTGTCGGGCCTGCCCGACCTGGGATCCCTGCCCACCAACGCCAAGCTTCCCGACCCATTCAAGAAGCTGAACGGTACGACCATCGCCACCAAGGCCGACTGGCGGTGCCGTCGGGCGGAGATCAGGGAACTGGCGGAGAAGTTCGTCTACGGCGAGAAGCCCGCGAAGCCGGCGACCGTCACCGGGACGGTCTCGAACAGCACCATCACGGTGAACGTGAACCACAACGGCAGGAGCACCAGCTTCTCGGCGAGGGTCGAGCTGCCGAGTGGTTCCGGACCCTTCCCGGCCGTCGTGGTCGTGGGCGGGTTCGGCGCGGACACGGCCACCATCAAGGCCGCTGGCGCCGCCGTCATCAGCTACGACCCCCTGGCGGTCGGGCGAGAGGGTACGCCCCGGAACAACAAGCAGGGCGCCCTCTACAGCATCTACGGCTCCTCGAGCAGCACCGGACTGCTCGCCGCCTGGGGCTGGGGCGTTAGCCGGATCATCGACGTCATCGAGCAGTCGGACGGCAGAATTCTCAAGGCCGACGCGATGGGTGTCACGGGTTGCTCGCGGTACGGCAAGGGCGCGTTCGCGATCGGTGTGTTCGACCAGCGCATCGCTCTGACCATGCCGATCGAATCGGGTAGCGCCGGGGTTCCCATCTTCCGGGGCATCCCCGGGGAGGGCGCCCAGAGTTTGAGCAGCGCGTACGGCGAGCAGCCGTGGCTCGGAGACGCGTTCGGCTCGTTCACGAGCAGCCCGACCAGGCTCCCGGTGGACACGCACGAGATGGTGGCGATGGTGGCGCCGCGAGGGCTGTTCATCATGGACAACCCGCACATCGCCAACCTGGGCCCCCGGTCCGCGAGTGTGGCGGCCCTGGGCGGCGCTGAGGTCTACCGGGCGCTCGGCGTGGGCGACAACATCACCTACTGGTCCGACGTCCAGGACGGTAGCCACTGCGCCAACCGGCCGGAGTGGCGTGACCCGTTGCAGAAGAACATCAGGAAGTTCCTGCTGAAGACGGGGAACGATCCGGGTGTGATCAGGATTTCGAGCAGGGCGTTGGGCAGGTTGGCCGACTGGCGGGACTGGCAGACGCCAACCCTCACCGACGGCCCGACCACCCCGCCCCCGACCACCCCGCCCCCGACCACCCCGCCTCCGACCACCCCGCCGCCGACCACGGCTCCGCCGACCACTCCGCCTCCGACCGGGGCCGGCTGCTCGGCGACGGTGTCGATCAACCAGTGGACTGGCGGTTTCGTCGCCACGGTTCGGGTTACCGCGGGCTCATCGCCGGTCAACGGCTGGACGGTCGCCATGACCCTTCCGCCGGGTGCCAGCGTCACCAACGCCTGGAACGCCAACCGGAGCGGGGACACCGGAACGGTCCAGTTCACCAACGTCGGTCACAACGGCTCGATCGCCCCCGGCCAGTCCACCGAGTTCGGCTACCAGGGCACCGGAACCGGTGGCGGAATGACCCTCACCTGCAACACGCCCTAGCTTCGCTCGGCGATTTCCCGGGCCTGGTGTGGAGACGCCAATCTCCACACCGGGCCCTGGACGCCGGGTAGCCCGATCACTCGGGCTGGTCGAGCCAGACCACGATCCCGGTCAGGTCGTTGAGCACGGCCGCCACGCCCGCCCGGATGGCCGCCGCGCAGCGCTCGGCCGTGAACGAGTCGGGGTTGTACGTCGAGGACGTGCCGAGCCCCTCACCGCGAAACGACGCGCCTGACCAGTCGACCGCCGTCACGTTGTGGGTGGGCTCGGCCAGCTCCGCCCCGACCACGAGGAACTGTTGATCCAGATGGTTCGGAGTGACCAGCGCAAGCGGGTCGATGAGATCGTTGCCCGCGCTGACGATGAGGTCGGGATGCATCCCCATGGCCCTGCTGATGCTGGGAACGGCGTCATGGGCGTCCGCCACGACGATCTTCCTGAGATCGAGGTGTTCGTCGTCGGCCCAGCCCTCGACGGCCGTCACGAGAGCCCTGGTCGGCTGGTCGTCGCCGGCGGTGAGCAGCACCACCCGGTAGTCCCGTGACGGGTGGACGCCGGTCCACGAACCGGGCCGCGGCCGGATCGTCGCCTCCGGAGCGGGCGTGGTGGAAGGGTCGACGAACCCCGGGCCGAGGGAGCCGATGGCGGCGGGTCTGGGATGCGGCTCTGACCAGTCGTCGCCGGAGCTGCATCCGGTGACCAGCGCGGCGGCGGCAGCCAGCATGGCAACGGCCCGAAGCGGGGGGCGCAAGGCGATCGTCCTCCGAGTGATGGCGGAAAGTGCGCGTACTTCTTCGTATTCCTATCCCAATTCCGGCCACTGTCGAGGCACGGGTCGCCACTGCGGGATTTTGTTTTCCATCGGTTCGTCGGCGGGCGGGCTGCTGTTCACCCACGGCGTGCAGCGTGCACTGGCCAACCGAGGGAGCCGCATGTTCGGGCACGTCCGCCGTACCGTTATCGTCGCCGTTGTCGGGATCGCTGCGGCCGTTGTCCCCTTTTTAGGAACCGGACCGGCCTCCGCCCACGGCTTCTCGTCGACCGTCTACGCAAAAATCACCCCGGGAGACGAGGGTCACATACGCACGGCGGTGGAGCTCGAATACGACCTGCTCGTCGTTTCGGCCGCCGATTCCGGTGACGATGATCCGCTCTTTCAGGAGGGAACGGCGGCGTTCGACGCGGGTGACTCCGAGGCGCAGGCGGCGGCGTTGCACAAGCATGCCGACACGACCCTCAGGTATGTCGCCGACCGCTTCACGGTGACCGCACAGGGTGCGGCGTGCCAGTCGACGCGGGTGGGTGACGTGACGATCGGCGAGCGCGAGGGCGTGCCGTACGCGAATCTGCTGCTCGACTGGGCGTGTCCGCAACGGACCGGCGAACACGAGGTGCGCAGCGGTCTGTTCCCGGACGGCGAGGGCTACGTCAAGGGCACGAAGACGATCGTCACCTACGAGATCGACGGCCGTTCGGGCAGTGCGGCGCTGGACGTCGACAACCCCTCCTTCTCGACCGGCCAGTCCTGGTACGAGCGGTTCCGGGAGTTCTTCCTCCTCGGCGCCGAGCACCTGCTGTCCGGGATCGACCACATCCTCTTCCTGCTGGCGCTCATCGCCGGGTCGCGGCGCCTGCGGGAGATCGTGCTCGCGGCCACGAGCTTCACCCTGGCGCACTCGGTGACGTTCATGCTCGCGGCCCTCGGCCTGGTCGAGGTGCCGGCGGCGATCGTGGAGCCGGTCATCGCGTTGTCGATCGCCGTCGTCGCAGGCTGGCACCTGTGGGGAATCTGGCGGCGCGGCGACCACGCCACCGCCCTCGATCCGGCCGGCCGTGGCCACTTCAGCCTGGACCGCTCCGGCTGGATCCGCCTCGGCGTCGTGTTCTGCTTCGGCCTCGTGCACGGCCTGGGGTTCGCGGGCGCGCTGGGCATCGACGAGGCGTGGTCGTGGACCCTGCTGTGGTCCCTGCTGGTGTTCAACGTCGGCATCGAGGTCGTGCAGTTGGCGATTATCGCGGTCGTCTTCCCATTGCTGATCGTGTTGCGACGTCGAGCGCCCAAAGCCGGACTCTGGGCGACCGGCGCTATTTCCGCCTGCGTGTCCATTATGGGGCTGATCTGGTTTGCGCAACGCGTGTCGGGGTCCTGAGCAAGGCCAAGTAGTGCGCGAAGTGCAGGCAACCGCAAGATCTAGTTCACGGCTGGTTCATCCCGCGACGAAAGCGTTGGTTCGCTTCCCCGTCAACGGAAGCAGACAATCCATTTCTCTATTTGAAAAGGGAACAATGTCGATGACATTGAGCACCTCGACACGGGCCTCCGGGCTCGTGCGGCGGCGCGTGGTCGCCGGGGTCGCAGCCGGGTTCCTGGGAATGGGCGCGGCCCTCGGCAGCGGCCTGATGGCCACCGCCAGCGCGGCCGAGTCCACCACCATCACCGGCGTGGTCCTCGGCGTCGGCGCCAACGAGACCCAGCGCATCGTGAGCTGGTACTCCTCCGCCGACACCGCCCAGAAGATCCAGCTCGCCCCGACCGCCGAGATCGTCAACGGCGAGTTCCCGGCCAGCGCCGTCAGCTTCGACGCCGTTGGTGCGGCGAACACCTCCACCACCGGCTTCAACCGCCACGCCACGATCACCAACCTCCGTGAGAACGTGGCGTACTCGTACCGGGTCGGCGCCGAGGGCAGCTGGTCCCCGGCGTACGCCTTCAAGACGCAGGACTTCGAGGGCGACTACGACTTCCTGTTCTTCGGTGACCCGCAGATCGGCTCCTCCGGTGACCGGCTGAAGGACCAGGCCGGCTGGGAGGAGACCCTGAAGGTCGCCACAGCGGCCAACCCGAACGCCGAGCTGCTGGTGTCCGCCGGCGACCACGTCGAGAGCGCCAACGACGAGGGTCAGTGGACCTCGTTCCTGGCCCCCGACCAGCTGCGCCAGTACCCCCTCGTCGCCACCATCGGTAACCACGACGTCGGCGGCAAGTCCTACGAGCAGCACCACTTCACTCCGAACACCGACCGCTCGTCCCAGTACTACAGCGGGGACCAGGCGACCCGGTCCGGCGGTGACTACTGGTTCATCCACAAGGATGTGCTGTTCATCGACCTCAACAGCAACAGCTACGCCAACCCGGCGGACGGCTCCGCCGGTGGCGACGCGGCGCACGTCGCGTACGTCACCGACGTCATCAACAAGCACGGCTCCGAGGCCAAGTGGAAGGTGCTGGTCTACCACCACTCCATCTACTCGCCGGCCAGCCACGCGACCGACACCGACAACAAGCAGCGGCGGGAAGACTTCACCACGGCCTTCTCGAACCTCGGCGTCGACATGGTGCTGCAGGGTCACGACCACAGCTACTCCCGCAGCTACTCCATCAAGAACGGCCAGAAGGAGAACCCGGCCGAGCAGCCGGGTGCTGCCGACGTGTTCCCCGGCCCGGGTGGCGTCATCTACGTGACGGCGAACTCGGCCTCCGGCTCGAAGTACTACGACATCAAGAAGCCGGACAACACCGGCACCGGCATCCGTGGCAACGGCCCGGACCCGCTGGACCCGGCCAAGTACTGGTACAACTCGACGCAGAACCAGGAGCACGTCCGCAGCTACGTCAAGGTGCAGGTGCGCGGCGACAAGTTGGTTCTGGCGAACGTCCGCAGCGGCACCTGCGCGGCGCCGAACGCGGCGGTCGAGAAGGGCCTGTCCTGCGTCAACACCCCGGACGGTCAGCCGATCGGCTCGATCACCGACAAGGTGACAGTGCACCCGTACCACGGTGACGGCCAGGCCATCCAGGTCAACGTGCCGAACCCGGCTCCGGGTGAGTTCGGCTGGACGATCGACGGCTACAACGGTCTGGTGGACCTCGGTGTCGCGCAGGAGCGCAACGGCACCTACTTCGAGGCGACCGGCAAGATCAACCCGATCCTCGTGTCGGACAGCCGCCGCTCGCTCGCCCCGTGGTCGATCTCCGCCAACGTGGGTGACTTCCAGGACGGCGACAAGACGTTCGCCGGCTCCTACCTCGGCTGGACCCCGTACGTGCTCGACGGCGGCGCAGGCGCCGAGGCCGGCGCCCCGGTCCTGTCGTCCCTCGATGACCAGGGCAAGGGCCTCTCGGTCTCCAGCGCCCTCGCTGCTGCCGCCCAGGGTCACTCCCGGGGTGGCGCCAAGCTCGGCGCTGACCTGGACCTGAAGATCCCGGACAGCATCGCGAAGGGTAGCTACCGCACCACCCTCACAATCACTGCGCTGAGCAGCTGATCAGACCTGCCTGAGCTGGCGGGGTAGGCGCCTCCGGGTGTTTACCCCGCCGCTCGTTCCGGAACACCCCAGACCGCCTGAGGACCCCGAGATGTCTACGACCCCAACACGCCGGAAAACGACAGTCGCCGCCTTCCTCCGTACCGCCGCCGTGGCTCTGCTCGCCACCTCCGCCGTTGCCGGCCTGGCTTCCGGCCCCGCGCTGGCGGCGGACGGTGACGTCGCCTGGACGGTCCGGACGGCCTCCAACAGCTACGGCGCAGCCCGGTCCAGCTTCAGCTACGCCGTGAACCCCGGTGGACGGGTCGAGGACGCGATGGTCGTCGCCAACCGTGGCCCGGTCCCGCTCAACCTGGCCGTGTACACCGCCGACGGCTTCACCACCGGGGCGGGCCAGCTCGACCTGCTCGCCAGGGACGGGAAGTCCGTGGCGGTCGGCGCCTGGGTCCACGCCGATCGCGGCAGCGTCACGATCCAGCCGGGGAAGACCGCCCAGGTCCCCTTCAAGATCAGCGTGCCCGACAACGCCACGCCGGGCGACTACGTCGGTGGCATCCTCACGTCGCTGACCCGGGCGGACCAGGCCGAGGGCATCAACGTGGATCGGCGCCTCGGTATCCGGATCAAGTTGCGGGTCGGCGGCGAGCTGAAGCCGAACCTCGCGATCGAGGATCTTCACGTGACGTACGGCGGCAAGCTCAACCCGTTCAGCAGGGGCGACGCCACGGTCACCTACAAGATCCACAACTCTGGCAACGCCGCCCTTTCCGGCCAGCAGGCGGTGTCGGTCTCGGGCCCGTTCGGCTCGCTGCGGGCCGGGGCCGGCGGTATCGCGGCACCGCCGGAGCTGCTTCCCGGTGAAAGCTGGACCGTGACGGTGCCGGTACGTGGCGTGGCGCCCGCCGTGTGGTTGGCGGCGACCGCGACCCTCACGCCCCAGCTCACCGACGCGTCGGGTTCCACCACCCCGCTCAAGCCGGTCCGGGCCACGACGCACGGCTGGGCCCTGCCGTGGATGCTGGCGCTGGTGCTTCTGGTGCTGGTCGCGGCACTCGTCGGGGCGCTCCGGTATCGACGCCGCGACCGGGTCCGGCGCAGGACGCGCGAGGAGGCCCGGGTGCGCGACGCCGTCGAGCAGGCGCTCCGCGGCCAGGAGCCCCAGACGTCCTAGGCGTCCTCAGCCGTCCCCGTGGTGGCGCGACCGGCCGTGGGTCGGGTCGCCCACCGCGCGGCGGGTGAGGGTGACGGCGACCGCGACGACCGCGATCACCAGCGCCGCCGCCAGCGCGGGTGCCCATGTCGGCGCCAGACGCAGACCCACCGTGCCGAGCACCGCGCCGCCGATCAGTCCCACCAGCCTTCCGAGGCCGCCCAGGTCGGCGAAGCGGTGGGGATCGAGGATCCGACGCCGGACCAGCTCGGTCAGCGAACCCGTCAGATAGGTGGTCGAGGCACCCCGTACCCCGGCACCGATGGTGATCACGCTCTGCATGCCACTCGCCGCGGCCGCCGCCCCGAGCAGCACGAGCCCGACGGCGTACCCGGGACGTGCCGCGCAGCCCAACCAGCCCGCCGCGAAACCGAGCAGCAACACCGCCTCGACCGCCGTGACCACCGCCGTGCGGCGGTTCCACCCTGGCGGCGTGCGGCGTAACGGCAGCGTGGCACCGGCCACGCCCAGGGCGTACCCGCCCACCGCCACCACCGCGCCGGCGAGCGAGCGGGCATCCGCCGTCGCGATCGCGTGGCCGAAGTGCACCGCCGTGCGGCCCCGCCCGCCATGGTGGCGGGCGCCAGGGCGCCCAGGTGGCCGAGCGCCGTCGGTCGCCCTTGTGGGTGAACGCGGCTCAGCCCCGGACCCGGCCCGTCCCGGAGCCGGCATGCTGCGACGGTGACGCCGGCACGGAGAGGGAATCCACATGGTTGACGGGGATGTGCCCGAGCAGATGCAGGCCGCGGCCTTCGACGAGTTCGGCGGGCCGGAGGTGATCACCCTGCGGATCCTGCCGGTGCCGGAGGTCGCTGACGACGAGGTGCTGATCAAGGTGTGGAACGCCGGCGTCGGCGTGTGGGACGCGTACGAGCGGGAGGGCGTGCTGGTGCCCGAGGGCGCCGCGTTCCCGATCGTGCCCGGCGCCGACGGTGCCGGAACCGTCGCCGCGATCGGCAGCCAGGTGACCAATGTGGCGGTCGGTGACCTGGTCTACGTCGCCGCCACCACCCGGCCGAAGGGCGGCTTCTACGCCGAGTACGCGGTGTCGAAGGCGCAGTACGCCGCGAAGCTGCCCGAGGGCGTGTCCGCGCAGCACGCGGGCGCCATGCCGACCGACGGGCTGACCGCGCTGGCCGGGCTGGACGCCCTCGGACTGTCGGCGGGCGCCTGGCTGTTGATCTTCGGCGCGAGCGGCGGTCAGGGTCACCTGGCCGTGCAGTTGGCCAAGCGGCAGGGCCTGAACGTGGTCGCCGTGGCCTCCGGACCGGACGGCGTGGCGCTGGTGACCCGACTCGGCGCCGACGTGTCGCTCGATGGTCACGGCGAACCGACCGAGGTGATCGCGCGGATCAGGGACGCGGCCCCCGACGGCGTGCACGGGATCCTGGCGATGGCCGGCGGCGAGACGCTCGACCGGCTCACCGAAACGCTGTCCGACGGCGGCGTGGTCGCGTACGCCCACGGCGTGCAGCCGGAGCCGCGCGAGCGGCCGGGCGCGCCGGTCCGGGCGTACGACGGCGTCGCCAACCCCGGTCAGTTGCAGCGCCTCAACGAGCTCATCGAGGCGGGGCCGTTCGAGGTGCACGTCGCCGAGACGTTTCCGCTGGGCAAGGTGGTGGAGGCGCACCGGCGGCTGAAGACGTCCTTTCCCGGCAAGCTGCTGCTGACGGTCCGCTAGGGCGATCTCGGCTCGGTCGTCGCCAGGTAGCTGGCGAGGTGACCGGCGGCCACCAGCATCGCGTGTCCGCGCGTGGCCAGTCGTTGCCGCCAGGTGTGCAGGGACGCCGCCAGGGGCCCCGGACCGTCGGCCGCGCGTACCTGCCGCATCACGGTCGCGATGTGGTCCAACAGGTAGCCGCCCCGGCGCAGGAGATGAGCCAGCTCGGCGTCGCGGACGTCCTCGGGGCCGTACTGCCGCTGCCCCGAGGGGTGGTCGCGCGCCGGGGACAGGACGCCGGCCCGTTCCCACTTCCGTAGCGTCGCCGGTGTCACGCCGAGCCGGTGGGCGAGGTCGCCGACGGCCAGCAGCCGGCCGGGCGGGGTCGGCGTCGGTGCGGCGGTGAGCACCCCGATGGTCGTCTCGACGGCGTCGAGCGTCTCGCGGTCGCGCAGCAACTGCGCGTGACTGGCGTCGACGGCGCGCAGGGCGGCGTCCAGGTCGCCGCGAACGGCCGCCCGCATGATCTCGCCGCCCGTCGCGTAGCCATGTGCCGCGACGAGCGCCAGGTAGGCGCGCAGCGCTGCGGCGTGCACCTCGGTGTACGCGCGATAGCCGCTCGGCGTGCGCCGGGCGGCCGGAATGACGCCGTCGCGTTCGTAGTTGCGGACGGCCTGGCTGGAGATGGCGTGCTCGCGAGCCAGGTCCACCGGCCGGTAGGTGCGTCCTGCGGTTTGAGGGTTCAGCTGTCACTCCTCAGACGATCGACGCGGAAGTCTCAACGGGCGGTTCAACGATACGGTGAAGGTCATGGCTTCTTCTTCAATGCCCGCCGCCTGGTCGTTCGACCTCGGCCCCGACGACGTCGCCGCGCTCGTCCTCGCGCTGCCCGAGGTGGCCGTCGTCCAGGCCGACGAGGCGTCCGGCGCCCCCCGGTCCAGCTGGGGCGATCGGTTCTTCTTCGTCGGGCCGGACCGTCGCCGGCCGTTCGCCACCCTCGTCGGGCAGGACACCGCCGGCTTCGACGAGGCCTCGAAACTCGACCGCCCCGGCGTCTTCCGGCTCAGCCTGGACCTCGGCCGCGAGGAGTTCGAGCGTCGGTTCGGCTACCCGCCGGCGCAGTTCGCAGAGCATCGTTCCGCCGTCGACTTCACCGCCCTCGACCAGGTAACTCCCCATCCCGCCTACGGAACCCACGGGTGGGCCTGCGTGCTCAACCCGGGTCCGCGCGGCCTGGCCGAGGTGGACCGGTTGCTCGCGCACGCGCACCACCGGGCGCTGCGGCGGCACAAACGCTCGCTCGACCGCCAGCACCGCCCGGACTGATCCCACCCACCGGCGGCCGGTCGGCTGCGTCAGCGGTCGGATCGGTCCCGGGGTTGCGGGACGCGTACCGACGCCATGCCGGCCGCGGTGGCGGCCTGGATGCCCAGGTCGGTGTCCTCGAAGACCAGGCAGGAGCCCGGGGGTACGCCGAGGTGCTCCGCCGCGAGCAGGAAGGCTTCCGGGTCGGGCTTGGCCCGGGCGTAGTCGTCGGCGCAGACCAGCACGTCGAACCGGTCGAGCAGGCCGAGCGCGCCGAGCGAGGCGGTGACCGAGGCCCGGGTGCCGCCGGAGACGACAGCGAACGGAACCTGCCGGTGCGCGTCGTGGATGTGCGCCAGCACCTCGGGTACGGCGGCGAGCTGCGGCAGCAGCTCCTGGTAGTAGCTCTCCCGGCGCTCGTCGACGGTCGCCACCGGCATGGTCAGGCCGTGCCGCTCGTTCAACTCGACGATGATGTCGATGGCCGGCCGGCCGCCCCACGCGTAGAAGAGGTCCTCGGGGAACTCGCAGCCCCACTCGTCCAGGGCCCGCCGCCAGGCCAGGTAGTGCAGCGGCATCGAGTCGACGATGGTGCCGTCGCAGTCGAACAGGTACGCCGCGAACTGGCCGGGTGGCAGAGGCAGACTCACCCGAGCAGGCTACAGCGGACGCTCCCGAGCAGCGGATCCGCTCAGTCGGCCGGCTCCTCGGTAGAGACGGATTCCAGCCGGCGGAGCAGGTGCGCCCGTTCCGGCTCGGTACCGACAAGCGTCAGCGCGCTGCGGTACGCCGCCGCTGCCTCGCCGTACCGGCCGAGCCGGCGCAGCAGGTCGGCGCGGGTGGCCGGATAGAGGTGGTAACCCCGCAATCGCGGATCATCGGCCAACTGGTCCAGCAGGGCGAGCCCGGCGTCCGGCCCGTCCCGCATGGCCACCGCGGCGGCCCGGTTGAGCGCGACGACCGGCGAGGGGACCAGGCCGAGCAGTACGTCGTAGAGCGCCACCACCTGCGCCCAGTCGGTGCTGGCCACGTCCGCGGCCTCGTCGTGCAGTGCGGCGATGGCGGCCTGCAACCCGTACGGCCCGGGTGGTCCGCCGGTCAGCGCGACCAGCACCAGACGACGCCCCTCGTCGATCATGCGGTGGTCCCAGCGTCCGCGGTCCTGGTCGTCGAGGAGGACCACCTCGCCGTCCGGTCCGGTACGCGCCGCGCGCCGGGCGTGGATCAGCAACATCAGCCCGAGCAGGCCGGCGACCTCCCGCTCGGCCGGCAGCAGCCGGCGCAGGATCCGGGCCAGCCGGATGGCCTCCTCGGCGAGGTCGGTCCGCTGGAGATCCGGGCCGGAGCTCGCGGCGTACCCCTCGGTGAAGATCGAGTAGACCGCCTGGAGGACTGTGGGCAGGCGCTCGGGTAGCTCGTCGGCGCCCGGCACCCGGAACGGGATGCGGGCGTCGCGGATCTTCCGCTTGGCCCGGACGAGTCGCTGGGCCATGGTCGCGGACGGCACCAGGAACGCCCGCGCCACCTCGGCCGTGGTGAGGCCGGCGAGGAAGCGCAGGGTGAGTGCGCCGCGGTCCTGTGCGGGCAGGGCCGGGTGGGCACAGGTGAAGAAGAGCGCCAGCCGGTCGTCGGGCAGGTCGCGGTCCGCGTCGGCGGGTGGAGCGGCCTCCGCCCGCTCGGCCTCGGCCTGGAGCACGGCGAGCCGGGTGGCCAGCACCCGGTCGCGGCGCAGCCGGTCCACGGCGCGGCGGCGGGCCGTGGTGAGCAGCCAGGCGCCCGGCCGGCTCGGGACGCCGTCGGTCGGCCAGTGCACCAGCGCCGCCTCGATGGCCTCCGAGGCGACCTCCTCGGCCAGGTCGAGGTCGCCGAAGCGGTGCACCAGCGAGGCGAGCAGACGGCCGCGTTCCTCCCGGAACACCGCCTCGACCGACGACCCGACCGGCCCGGCTGCCCCGGACACCGTCAGACCTCCACCTCGATCTCGGCGACCGGTCGCACCTGGACCGACCCGCCACCGAGGGCGCCCGGGCTGCGGGCCGCCCAGTCCAGCGCGGCGTCGAGGTCCGGCACGTCGATGATGTCGTACCCGCCGAGCACCTCGCGGGTCTCGGCGAACGGCCCGTCAGTGATCGTGCGTTCCCCGGCCGGGCCGACCTGCACGCTCGTGCAGGTGGTCAGATCCTGCAACGGGTGCCCGGACACCCAGATCCCGGCGTCCTTCATCTCCCGGTCGTAGCGGATCCAGTCCTCGAAGCTGCACCCGTCGACGGGCTCACCCCCGTCGGTCGTGGGGCTCATGAACAACAGCATGTACTTCACGCTTCGGCTCCTCTCAGGTGCGGCGGGTCGCCGTACAGCATGACGACGAACGGACACCGGGGATATCGACACGACGGCCGGAGAACTTTCCGACGCTCATGGACCGACAGGCGGCGCCGCGGCCGGCAGGTGCGGGCCGCGTCGGTCGAACCGCCGCTCGTACCAGGTCACCCCGATCAGGAACACGGTCAGCAGGGCGAGCGCGGCCAGCGGGGGCAGGGCCCGCCCGATCGGCAGCAGGGCCAGCGGCACCAGCGCGGCGACGACCTGCGCCGGGTGCACGGCACGGACGGTGAGCCGGCGGAAGAGCAACCGTGCGAGCAGGTAGAGGGCGGCGCCGCCGTACAGGGCGGTGGCGACGACCCAGCCCAACCTGGCGGGGCCCTCGTTTCCCTCGGTGAGGTGACCGAGCACCTGCTCGATACCGAGCGCGATGTAGATGGCACCGATGATCAGCGGGGCGTGCACGAGGCCGTACGCGTCACCGGCCACGTCGGACCTCCGCTCGAGTGGCACCAGCGTGATGGACTGCCGGGCGGCGGGCGCCAGCCGGTCGAAGTAGAGCCACCACAAACAGACAGTGGTGACGAGGCCGAACAGCGCCGCCACCAGGCCGGGGCCGATCGGTGCCATCGACCTCGGTGCCGCGCCTGCCGCGATCAGCGACTCGCCCAGCGCGATGATGAGCACCAGGCCGAATCGTTCGCTGAAGTGGTCCAGGCTGCGCAGCGGCCACGGGCGGTAGGTGGACGCGACCCGGGCTCCGCCGATGTCCACCAGGAACGCCAGAGTCCAGAGCGCCGTCTGGGCGACGCCACCGAGCAGCGCACCGACGATGAGCGGGAGCCAGGCCGCCGTCACCGGCACGGCGAAGAACCGGAGGGTCGAGCGCAGCGGCGGGTCGGTGGCGCTCACCCAGAACAGCACCCCGAGCTGCACCGCCCGGGTGACCAGGTAGGCCAGCGCGAGGCTGAGCGGCGCGTCGAACAGCTCCGGGCCCTGCTGCCACGCGTCCGGCAGCAGCAGTGCGGCCACGAAGATGGCGGCCATCGCCGTCAGGGTCGCCGCGCGGACGGCGCCGACGTCCGCGCGAACCAGGTTTCCCAACCAGAGGTACGGGCTCCAGGAGTAGATCAGCAGCAGCAGGAGGAGCAGCCCCTGGGCCAGGGTGAGCGCGGTCGGTGGCTGCGCCATGAACGTGATGACCCGGGTGAGCGCGAAGACGAAGACCAGGTCGAAGAAGATCTCGAACATCGTGGTCCGGTGCGTCTCCGCAGCCGGGACCGGACGAACGCGGAAAATCCCCTTCATCCTCGCATTCTGCGTCACTCCCGGGCCACATCGACCGATGGTTCAGCCGCTCTCACCGTTCGGCGGCGCCGAGAAGACGTGGGCAACCCGTCTTCAGGCCGGGGCATCCGTCCGCCGCCGGCTCCGCTCGGCCCGCCGGCGCACCTGCTGGTACGCGCCGGTCAGCCCCATCGCCCGGCGGACCTCGATCAGCGTCCGCCGTACCTCCTCGCGGGTCCGTTCGGTGCCCTCGACGATCAGCCGGTCGACCAGCCCGCGGTCGGCCTCGATCGCGGCCCGGCGTTCCCTGATCGGCGCCAGGAACCGCTCCAGCGCGACCACCAGTCGCTCCTTGACCTCGACGTCGCCCACACGCCCGGCCCGGTAACGCCCGGCGAGGTCGGCCACCTCGTCACGGTCGGGGTTGAACACCTCGTGGTACGCGAAGACCGGGTTGCCCTCCACCTTTCCCGGCACGTCGGCCCGCACCCGGTTCGGATCGGTGTACATGCCGAGCACCTTGCGACGCACCGTGGCCGGATCGTCGGAGAGGGCGATCGTGTTGCCCCGGCTCTTGCTCATCTTGGCCGCGCCGTCGGTGCCCACCAGGCTCGGCGTGTCCGCCTGGATCAGTTCGGCGACCGTGAAGACGGGGCCGTAGAGGTGGTTGAACCGACGGGCGATCTCCCGGGTCACCTCGACGTGCGCCGCGTTGTCCCGGCCGACCGGGACCACCTCCCCCTTGACGCAGAGGATGTCCGCGGCCTGGAGCACCGGGTAACCCAGCAGCCCGTACGGCATCTCCTCCTTGCCGGCGTCCCGGGCCATGTCCTTCAACGACGGCACCCGCTCCAGCCGGGGCACTGTCACCAGGTTCTGCAGCAGGGTGTTGAGGTCGCCGACCTCCGGGATGGCGGACTGGAGGTAGAACGTGGCCCGCGCCGGGTCGACGCCGGCGGCGAGGATGTCGGTCACCATCTCGCGGGCGTTGCCGGAAACCTGGTCGATGTCCTCGCGGCGGTTCCTGGTGGTGAGCATGTGCAGGTCGGCGATGATGAAGAAGCTCTCGTAACGCTGGTGCAGCCGCACCCGGTTGGCGATGCTGCCGACGTAGTGGCCGAGATGCAGGCGGCCGGTGGGCCGGTCGCCGGTGAGCATTCGTGCGACGGACATGGTGGTGTGCCTCTCGTGCGGGAAGGTGGGTCACGCGTGGGCGCGCGCCGAGCGGGGCGGGTCAGCCCCCTCGGTCAGCGGGATCGGCTCAGTACGCCGTCCGCCATCGCGCGCCGGCGCGGTACCGCAGACCACCGGCACGGAGTACGTCCAGGAGTTGCTCACGGCCATCGCCGGAGCTGGTCGGGGGCACGACACCGAGCGGGAGGCCGTCGACCATGTCGACCGCCTCCGCTGCGCTGTTGCCCGTCCGGACCACGGCTTCACGCTACCCCTGGTGCCGCGCCTGGTGTGGCCGGTAGCGCTCCGCGTAGTAGTTGCCGACGCGTTCCCCGGTACTCGGGCCGGCCGAGTCCGGGTCGTACGGGGGCGCGTCCTTGATCTCCTGCCGAGGTTGCACGGGCCTCATAGCCGTGGCGCGTGGATTTTCGGTAGGGCCAACTCCCAGGTCAGCATGCCTGTGCCCGTTTCTCGCACATCGGCTGCGGCGGTGCTGTGTCTGCCCGGCAGACATTCGATCACTGGCGGGCCGCCGACCATTCTGGGTCCGCATCCGGGCAACGCCGAAAAAGGGAGACGCAGATGTATCGACGGCTTGGCGCCGTGCTGGCGCTCGCGCTGGGCCTCGCCACCGGGACCGGCAGCGCGGCGCAGGCCGGCGCCGTCCACCACCACGACCGGGCCAACTCGGCGATCGGTGGCATCGGAACCTGCTTCTGAGTCCCTCCAACGAAGGACCGGTCCACCCTCGGGCCGGTACACCTCGACGCTCCGGCCCGTGACCAGCTCCGCTGGCATACTCGGCTGCCATGGTGCTGTCGAGAGGGTGGGCCCTCTTCCTGGTCGGAGTCGGGATCTGGACCTGGGTGATCTGGCCAAGGTTCGCGGTCGCCATCTGGCAGGACCCGCGCTCGTGGACGTCCGGCACTGTGGGCGATGGCTCGCCCACCGGCTTCCTGTGGGTGCACGCCCTCCTGATCGTGGCGTCCCTGGCGATCGGCAGCACCGCCGGCGTCCTCGGTGTCCGTGCCTGGTTCGCCGCCCGCCGCCGCCAGGACCGTCCAGCCGGGTGACGGTTCCCGTTCACGCCCTGCCGGACATCCGGTCACTCTCGGTGCGGCCGGAGAGCTCTTTGAGCAGCGGTGCCGAGCCTTCGAGTGCCTGGCCAAAGGGCTTGAGCTGCGGAAACTCATCTACGCGGCAAGTGTGACGCGGGACGCTGGCCCCGGATTTGACGATCAAACCCACGGACGCGTAACTTTCTCTTTGCCAGCGCGGAACGGGGCAAACGGGACGAAGGTCCTGGTGCACCGGATCGGGCGGGCAGCCGGGTCAGGCAGGGGTTCGCTCCTGTGAGGCACGGTCCGGGCGGGGCTCGCCGAAACTGCCGCGAGGCGGATTTGGTGCAGCGGAACCGACCGGGTATGGTTCAACACCGGCAGGGCACCGGGCGAGCTTGCGGGACACCGCAGCGGCCGGCCTGCCGAATCCGACGACCTGACGCAGCGGCTTGCTGCTGCGTGAGCGCGCCGGAACCAACCCGTACGAAGCGCGACAGACCGGGACACACGGTTTGACACGGCGAAGACGGTGAGGTAACGTAGTAAAAGTGCCCGGCGCGAGTGAGCGGCGGGACGCGGTACGGAAAGCCCCGAGATGGGGTCCCACGAGTGGGGCTTTTGATCGGTGTGTGGTTGTTCTTTGAGAACTCAACAGGGTGCTTGAAAAGCCAGTGCCAATTATGATTTATACCCCGGACTGGTCGGGCTTTATGTCTGGCTGGTTGGGATTCCTTTGGCAACATTTGTTTGTTGTCAGGATGCTGTTCAACTAATTTTTTGTTGGAGAGTTTGATCCTGGCTCAGGACGAACGCTGGCGGCGTGCTTAACACATGCAAGTCGAGCGGAAAGGCCCTTCGGGGTACTCGAGCGGCGAACGGGTGAGTAACACGTGAGCAACCTGCCCCAAGCTTTGGGATAACCCCGGGAAACCGGGGCTAATACCGAATATTACCTGGCCTCGCATGAGGTTGGGTGGAAAGTTTTTCGGCTTGGGATGGGCTCGCGGCCTATCAGCTTGTTGGTGGGGTGATGGCCTACCAAGGCGACGACGGGTAGCCGGCCTGAGAGGGCGACCGGCCACACTGGGACTGAGACACGGCCCAGACTCCTACGGGAGGCAGCAGTGGGGAATATTGCACAATGGGCGGAAGCCTGATGCAGCGACGCCGCGTGAGGGATGACGGCCTTCGGGTTGTAAACCTCTTTCAGCAGGGACGAAGCGAAAGTGACGGTACCTGCAGAAGAAGCACCGGCCAACTACGTGCCAGCAGCCGCGGTAAGACGTAGGGTGCGAGCGTTGTCCGGATTTATTGGGCGTAAAGAGCTCGTAGGCGGCTTGTCGCGTCGACTGTGAAAACCCGCAGCTCAACTGCGGGCCTGCAGTCGATACGGGCAGGCTAGAGTTCGGTAGGGGAGACTGGAATTCCTGGTGTAGCGGTGAAATGCGCAGATATCAGGAGGAACACCGATGGCGAAGGCAGGTCTCTGGGCCGATACTGACGCTGAGGAGCGAAAGCGTGGGGAGCGAACAGGATTAGATACCCTGGTAGTCCACGCTGTAAACGTTGGGCGCTAGGTGTGGGGGGCCTCTCCGGTTCCCTGTGCCGCAGCTAACGCATTAAGCGCCCCGCCTGGGGAGTACGGCCGCAAGGCTAAAACTCAAAGGAATTGACGGGGGCCCGCACAAGCGGCGGAGCATGCGGATTAATTCGATGCAACGCGAAGAACCTTACCTGGGTTTGACATGGCCGCAAAACTCGCAGAGATGTGAGGTCCTTCGGGGGCGGTCACAGGTGGTGCATGGCTGTCGTCAGCTCGTGTCGTGAGATGTTGGGTTAAGTCCCGCAACGAGCGCAACCCTCGTTCGATGTTGCCAGCGCGTTATGGCGGGGACTCATCGAAGACTGCCGGGGTCAACTCGGAGGAAGGTGGGGATGACGTCAAGTCATCATGCCCCTTATGTCCAGGGCTTCACGCATGCTACAATGGCCGGTACAATGGGCTGCGATACCGTGAGGTGGAGCGAATCCCAAAAAGCCGGTCTCAGTTCGGATCGGGGTCTGCAACTCGACCCCGTGAAGTCGGAGTCGCTAGTAATCGCAGATCAGCAACGCTGCGGTGAATACGTTCCCGGGCCTTGTACACACCGCCCGTCACGTCACGAAAGTCGGCAACACCCGAAGCCGGTGGCCCAACCCCTTGTGGGAGGGAGCCGTCGAAGGTGGGGCTGGCGATTGGGACGAAGTCGTAACAAGGTAGCCGTACCGGAAGGTGCGGCTGGATCACCTCCTTTCTAAGGAGCACCATCCGGTGAAAGCCGGTATGGAGCCCGCGCTGCCCGACTGTGGTGGCGGGGTGCTCAGATGGCGGAGACACTGGTGAGTTTTCTGCCGGCAACGGCCGGGACGTCTTAGTACAGCCACCTTCGGGTGGTGGGAACGGAATTGCTCCTGGTGCGGCTGGGGGATGGCGTAGAGCACCCTGTTGGGTCCTGAAAGAACAACCATTGGTTGTCTCTTTCGGAAACCGTGACCCTGCCTGTTGGTGGGGGATGGTTGCCAGGCATGGCCTGGTCTCGCATACCGATCACTGTGGTGGTGCTGGTGTGGGGCCAAAGGGTTGTGGGTTGGTCGTTTGTTGAGAATTGCACAGTGGACGCGAGCATCTTTGTGGTCAAGTTGTCAAGGGCGAACGGTGAATGCCTTGGCACCAGGAGCCGATGAAGGACGTGGGAGGCCGCGATAGGCCTGGGGGAGCTGTCAACCAAGCTGTGATCCCAGGGTGTCCGAATGGGGAAACCTGGCACCAGTCATGTGGTGTCACCCACACCTGAACACATAGGGTGTGTGGAGGGAACGCGGGGAAGTGAAACATCTCAGTACCCGTAGGAAGAGAAAACAATTTAGTGATTCCGTGAGTAGTGGCGAGCGAAAGCGGATTGAGGCTAAACCGGCTGCGTGTGATACCTGTCAGGGGTTGCGTGGTCGGGGTTGTGGGACCCTGCTGAACAAGCTGACACTTGTTCGAGAAGTTACAAAGTCAGTGGCTAGTCGAACAGTCTGGAATGGCTGACCGTAGACGGTGAAAGTCCGGTAGGTGAAAGTTGCTGACCTTCTGTGGGTGTTCCCGAGTAGCGGCGGACCCCTGAAATCTGCCGTGAATCTGCCAGGACCACCTGGTAAGCCTAAATACTTCCTGGTGACCGATAGCGGACGAGTACCGTGAGGGAATGGTGAAAAGTACCCCGGGAGGGGAGTGAAATAGTACCTGAAACCGTTCGCCTACAATCCGTCGGAGCCTTGCGGGGTGACGGCGTGCCTTTTGAAGAATGAGCCTGCGAGTTAGTGGCATGTGGCGAGGTTAACCCGTGTGGGGGAGCCGTAGCGAAAGCGAGTCTGAATAGGGCGATTCAGTCGCGTGTCCTAGACCCGAAGCGGAGTGATCTAGCCATGGGCAGGCTGAAGCGCGGGTAAGACCGCGTGGAGGGCCGAACCCACCAATGTTGAAAAATTGGGGGATGACCTGTGGTTAGGGGTGAAAGGCCAATCAAACTCCGTGATAGCTGGTTCTCCCCGAAATGCATTTAGGTGCAGCGTCGCGTGTTTCTTGCCGGAGGTAGAGCACTGGATGGTCTAGGGGGCCCACAAGCTTACCGAAATCAGCCAAACTCCGAATGCCGGTAAGTGAGAGCGCGGCAGTGAGACTGCGGGGGATAAGCTTCGTAGTCGAGAGGGAAACAGCCCAGATCACCAGCTAAGGCCCCTAAGCGTGTGCTAAGTGGAAAAGGATGTGGGGTCGCATAGACAACCAGGAGGTTGGCTTAGAAGCAGCCACCCTTTAAAGAGTGCGTAATAGCTCACTGGTCAAGTGGTTCCGCGCCGACAATGTAGCGGGGCTCAAGCACACCGCCGAAGCTGTGGCATTCACATTTTAACCTCGCTTGGACTTGATTCCTTGTGCAGGTGTGTGGATGGGTAGGGGAGCGTCGTGCCGCGAGTGAAGCAGCGGGGTGACCCAGTTGTGGACGCGGCACGAGTGAGAATGCAGGCATGAGTAGCGAAAGAAGGGTGAGAAACCCTTCCGCCGGATGACCAAGGGTTCCAGGGCCAGGCTAATCCGCCCTGGGTGAGTCGGGACCTAAGGCGAGGCCGAGAGGCGTAGTCGATGGACAACGGGTTGATATTCCCGTACCCGCGAAAGAGCGTCCCTGATGAACCTCGTTGTGCTAACCACCCGAGCTGCCTGATGTCTTCGGACGGATGGTGGTGAGCGTGGGAACCTGATGGGTAGTAGTCAAGCGATGGGGTGACGCAGGAAGGTAGCTGAGCCCGGCCGGTGGTTGTGCCGGGGTAAGCGTGTAGGCCGTGGTGTAGGCAAATCCGCACCACATGAAGGCTGAGACGTGATGCCGAGCCGATTCAGGTGAAGTCAGTGATCCTATGCTGCCGAGAAAAGCCTCTAGCGAGTTCTTAGCGGCCCGTACCCCAAACCGACACAGGTGGTCAGGTAGAGAATACCGAGGCGATCGGGCGAACTGTGGTTAAGGAACTCGGCAAATTGCCCCCGTAACTTAGGGAGAAGGGGGGCCGGAGACGTGAAGCCCCGCGCGGGTGGAGCGTTGTATGGCCGCAGAGAGCAGGGGGAAGCGACTGTTTACTAAAAACACAGGTCCATGCGAAGAAGTAATTCGATGTATATGGACTGACGCCTGCCCGGTGCTGGAACGTTAAGGGGACCTGTTAGCTCTTCGGGGCGAAGCGGAGAACTTAAGCGCCAGTAAACGGCGGTGGTAACTATAACCATCCTAAGGTAGCGAAATTCCTTGTCGGGTAAGTTCCGACCTGCACGAATGGCGTAACGACTTCCCCACTGTCTCAACCACAGGCCCGGCGAAATTGCAGTACGAGTAAAGATGCTCGTTACGCGCGGCAGGACGGAAAGACCCCGGGACCTTTACTATAGCTTGACATTGGTACTCGAATTAGCTTGTGTAGGATAGGTGGGAGCCGGTGAAGTCCATACGCCAGTATGGGTGGAGGCAATCTTGAAATACCACTCTGGTTGATTTGGGTATCTAACTTCGGACCGTTATCCGGTTCAGGGACAGTGTCTGGTGGGTAGTTTAACTGGGGCGGTTGCCTCCTAAAAGGTAACGGAGGCGCCCAAAGGTTCCCTCAGCCTGGTTGGCAATCAGGTGTTGAGTGCAAGTACACAAGGGAGCTTGACTGTGAGACTGACAGGTCGAGCAGGGACGAAAGTCGGGACTAGTGATCCGGCACTTGCGAGTGGAAGCGGTGTCGCTCAACGGATAAAAGGTACCCCGGGGATAACAGGCTGATCTTCCCCAAGAGTCCATATCGACGGGATGGTTTGGCACCTCGATGTCGGCTCGTCGCATCCTGGGGCTGTAGCAGGTCCCAAGGGTTGGGCTGTTCGCCCATTAAAGCGGTACGCGAGCTGGGTTTAGAACGTCGTGAGACAGTTCGGTCCCTATCCGCCGTGCGCGTAGGATACTTGAGAAGGGCTGTCCCTAGTACGAGAGGACCGGGACGGACGAACCTCTGGTGTGCCAGTTGTCCCGCCAGGGGCACGGCTGGTTAGCTACGTTCGGAAGGGATAACCGCTGAAAGCATCTAAGCGGGAAGCCTGCTTCAAGATGAGGTATCCCACCCACTTTGTGGGGTAAGGCCCCCAGCTAGACGACTGGGTTGATAGGCCGGAAATGTAAGCCCGGTAACGGGTTCAGTTGACCGGTACTAATAGGCCGAGGACTTGACTACTAAGCTGCTACGCGTCCACTGTGCAACTCTCGATGAACGAACAACAGACCCGTGGTATGGGTGTTGTTTGATATGTCGATAGAGTTACGGCGGTCATGGCGGAGGGGAAACGCCCGGTCACATTCCGAACCCGGAAGCTAAGCCCTCCAGCGCCGATGGTACTGCACTCGTGAGGGTGTGGGAGAGTAGGACGCCGCCGGACAATCTTTCAGAAAGGGCCACCCTTCGGGGTGGCCCTTTCTGCATGCCCGCATCCATCCCGGGTTGATCGGCTCGGAATCCTGGAAACCGCGGTATCGGTGAGCGTTGGATGCCCCGATATCGCTGAAACCGAGTCGATCAACGGGCCCAGGCCTGGCGGCGGCCCTGGGAATCCGACCACAGTTGAGGGGCCCTGGCGGCGGAATGGCCGGGGGCCCCTCAACTCGGTCAGAACACGATGACGGGGCGGCCCCGTACGCCTCCCGCCTCCATGAACGTGTGTGCCTGCGCGACGTCTTCGGGCGCGAAGGTGGCTGCGACGCGCAGGACGGCGTCAGCGAACCCGTCTCCCCGTGGCACCAGGTGGTCTGCGCCCAGGGCGGCAACGAGGTCACGATCCCGTTCGGCCGCGTCCGCGATCACGGTCAGCCCTGCGGCCTTGGCCAACTGCATCGCGTACCCGCCGACTGCTCCGGCTGCTCCGATCACCGCGACAGTCGCGCCCGGACGACGAGTGCGAGTGCACTGGTCCCGACGGTCAGTTCCGGGCGCACGCCGTCGCCGACCTCGTCGATCACGCCTGCGGCATCCCAACCGACGACGTACGCGTCGGACGCCGGGAACGCCTCGGGCATGAGCTTCTGAATAAGCCCGGACCGGTAGGCGATGTCGGACGGGTTGATGTCCGCCGCTCCGACCTTGATGCGTACCTGTCCCGGACCAGCGTGCGGCTCTGGCAGCTCCAGTACCCGCATCACTTCCGGGCCTCCGAATTCTGTGAACCCGACAGCTCTCATAGCGCATCTCCGTGTTCCTGATCGGCAGGCCGCGAGATCCGCGGACCTGGTGGCCACGGGAGGGCCACTGCACCGAGGTTCACACCGCCGGGTACGGGGTGCCAGGGAGGGACGTCCCTATGCAGGCCGGTACCAGGCACGGACCCTTCCCCGGTGTGGGACTGAGAGCATGAGTTCGCGCGGCGGAGACAGTGGCGACAACGAGTTGGGCCAGTTCCTGCGTGCCCGTCGTGCCGCGCTTGACCCGCGCCGGGCTGGCCTGGCGCCCCGTGGTGGCTTGCGCCGCGTGGCGGGTCTGCGCCGGGAGGAACTGGCCCAGCTGGCACACCTGAGCTTCGACTACGTCGTCCGGCTTGGGCAGGGACGCACGCGCCGTGTCTCCGCCTCCGTCCTGAACGCGCTCGCAGACGCCCTCCAGCTCACTCACGACGAGCGTGCCTACCTCTACAGTCTGGCCGACGTGGCGCCTCGCACCGCCTCCCGACCACGCGGCCGACCGGAGATCGCGCCCCCGTTGCAGCAGCACCTTGATGACATGCACGACGTGCCCGCGATGATCCTCAACCGCCGTATGGACATCCTGGAGTGGAATCGCGCAGCTACGGCGCTGCTGATCGATTTTGGGGCCCCACCGCCGTGCGAGCGTAACTACATCCGCCTGACCTTCCTCAACGAGGATTTCCGGAACCTCGTCGTCGACTGGCCCGCGACCGCCCGGGAATGCGTCGGCCTGCTGCGCCGGGAAGCGGGACAGCATCGCGATGACCGCGACCTCAATGACCTGGTAACCGAGCTCAACGCCCGTTCAGTGGAATTCCGCGAATGGTGGGCCGACTATCGCGTCGCCGGCCCGCGACAGCTCGTCAAAACCCTCGACCACCCCACCGCCGGGAGACTCACCGTCGACGTCCAGCAGCTATCCGTCGACACCAGCCGTGACCAGTTCATGGCCACCCTGACGGGACACGACACCGAGTCCCGTGCCGCGCTCCGCTTCCTCCTGCAGTGGTCCAAGGTCCCGCCGCAGGGTGGCAGGCGTAATGGGCGGTACGGTGACGCCGGTGAGGTGACGGCAGAGCGGGTGAGACCTCAGGAAGGCTTCGGGCCGCAGACGTAGCGGGGCTCCGCGTCGTAGCGCCAGGTGAACTTCTCCCGCTTGACCACCACGCCGCCCTTCTTGATGACCCGGAAGGCGTCCTGGGTGAAGCCGTTGATGCCGTTGCTCGGGATGCACGTCGGGCCGGGTTCGAGGTGGATGACCTTCGGCGTGGTGATGTTGCGGCGCGGCCCGTACTCCGTCTTCACGCTGTCGTAGATCTTCGTGCTCCAGATCGACACGGTGATCGTGCTCGACGTGTAGGAGGTGTCGATGAGCAGGCCGTACTGGGTGTTGTTGCGGAACTTGAAGTCCAGGTTCGGCCAGAAGATGGTCGACTCGATGACGGCCGGATACCGGTCGAACCAGTACGAGTGCGGCTTGTGCTCGACGTCCTCCAGGCCCGCGTAGTAGGTGGCGTTGAACAGCGTCGTGGTGAACTGCGAGGTGCCGCCCCCGACACCGGGCACCAGCTTGCCGTCCAGGATGACCGGCGCGTCCCGGTAGCCCTGCGCGTAGCCGCGCTCGCCGGTGTGGCCGTTCAGCGAGAACGTCTTCCCCGGCAGCACGACAGTGCCGTCCACCTCCCTGGCGATCGTGGCGATGTTCTGGCTGCGCGACGAGGCCATGCCCCCGGTGAACCGGGTGGTGAAGGTGGACACGCGCTCCTTGATGCCCAGGCCGGCAAGCTTCTCCGCGGTCAGCTCGGGCGGCGTCGGCTTCAGCTCGCCGGTCACCTCGCGGCCGTCCGGCTTCGGCAGCACCGCCAGCAGGTCACCGGCCAGGGTGGCTGGGTCCAGCTGCTGCCCGGGTCGCCCGTCGGTGACCTTCGGTCGGCCACCGGAAATGGTCACCGTCCCGTTCTTCGGCGGCACCTCGACGGCGTCCAGGTCGTCCCCGAGCGCCGAGCGCAGCCGCTTGACGTCCACCGTCGGGGTCAGCTTGCCGGCCTTGTCGGCGGTGAACCGCAGGCTCTTCGCGATGGCGGCGGGCGGGATCTTCAGCGAGCCCCGGTCGGTGCGCAGGGTGACCGGTGCGGCGACCGCCGGCTTCGCCAGCTCGGCGACCAGCCGGTCCAACTCCTCGGCGGTGGTCGCCGGCTGACTCTCCACCAGCGGCACGGTGACCGGGGTGCCGGCCAGCCAGCCGGCGCGGACCGCGTCGGCGGAACGCTGCGGGTCGAACGCCAGCCCCGGCCTGGGCTGGACCACCTTCGGCGTGGTGCCCTGGTAGGTGATCGCCGGCATCGTCATCGGGCGGGCCTGGTCGCCGAGCACCTTGCGGAGCGCGGCATCCAGCCGGTCCACGTCGACGGTGACGACCGGCTCGACGGTGCGGGAGCCGACCAGCCGGCTGACCGGGTGCGCGTCGGCCTCGGCCGCAGCCGCCACGGTGGCCTCGACGTCGACACCCAGCCCCACGTCGGTGGGGTTGACCTCGGCCGTGCGCTCCCCGACGGTGACCCGCAGCGGCGCGGCGAGAGCCGCCGCCCGCCGGTCCAGCTCCGCCCGCAGCTCCCGGTGGGCGTCCGTGCGGCTCCGGCCCCCCAGCTCGGCGCCGAGCACGCTGGTGCCGCGCGGAACATCGCCGGCGTACGCCCAGGCGCCAGCGCCCGCCACGGCAGCGAGCACGCCGCCGGTGACGCCGGCTGCCAGGAGCATCCGCACCCGGCGAGGGCGGCGCCGGCCATCCTCCGGCTCGCCGGTGGGAGGTGCCGGGACCGGCCCTGGTGCGTCGTCGGGCCAGGTGACCGCGGTGACCTGCACGGTGGGCCGGTCGTCGGCGGGTGGACGTATTTCGCCGTACAGCGTCACTGCAACCTCGATCGCCAGGTGCCGCGGGAGGTCCCCCCTCCCGGAGGAACCTACGGTAACGAATGCCGGGCCGTCCTCGCGGTCTGCGCCCACCGGTGCCGGTGCCGCGTGTCGTCCCGGCGTGTCGTCCAGGGCGGGGGGCGGTGGCCGCATGGGACCGCTGACGTGGCACGGTGGCGTTGTGAACGCTGCGGACCGGGTGTTGGCGTACGGCGGCGGGTGGTTGGACCGGGCGGGCGAGTTGCGTACCGATCCGGCCCGGCTGAGCACACTGCTCACCGATGCGACCACTGTTGTGTTGCCGCTGTGGCGGGACCGCTGTCTCGTCGACGGGAACGGCCCGGTGCGGCTGACCGCGGAGCGGGCGTCTCTCGTCCGGTCCGCCGCCGGCGAGTCCGTCTTCCTGGGGCTCGACGGGAACGCCGCCGTGTTCGCCGCGGACCTTTCCGCGCTCAGCGAGCAGTCCGCCGTCGAGATGGCAGGTGCTGCGCGGGCCGTCGACGTACGCGCCCTGGTCGGGCGGCTCGACCCGGCCGAGGCGGCCGTCCAGGCGTACGCGCGGGGGTTGCTGCACTGGCACCGGCAGCAGCGGTACTGCGGCGCGTGCGGTTCGCCGGCTGTCGCTGGCGGCGGTGGGCACGTCCGGACGTGCACCGGCGACGAGTGCGGGCGGCTGCTGTTCCCCCGGATCGAACCGGCGATCATCGTGCTGGTGGTGGCGCCCGACGGACCGGGGGTGCCGGAGCGCTGCCTGTTGGCCCGGCACACGGGTGCGCCCGAGGGGTCGTACTCGACGCTGGCCGGCTTCGTCGAGGTGGGCGAGAGCCTGGAGGACGCGGTACGGCGGGAGATGGCCGAGGAGGCCGGGATCACCGTGACGGACGTGGCCTATCAGGGGTCGCAGGCGTGGCCGTTCCCGGCCGGGCTGATGGTGGGCTTCCGGGCCACCGCCGGGTCCGAGGAGATCCGCGTCGACGACGTGGAACTGCTGGACGCGCGCTGGTTCACCCGGGCGGACCTGCGGGAGCGGGTCGCGGAGGGTCGTCCGCTCGGTCGGCCGGACTCGATCGACCACCAGTTGCTGCGCGACTGGCTCGCGGAGGGCTGACCCGGTCCGCACGTCTGGTCAGCTGCGCCCCGGACCGTTAACCTTTGCGCCCATGCCGTCCTCCACCGGTCCGCTGACCGCAGTGAGCTCGCGCGTGGCGTCGCTGCTGCCTGACCGGGTCGTAGCGGGAGCCATCCGGGCTGTCTACCCCCGGGTCGAGCCCGAGCTCGCGCGCCTCGCGGAGTTCATGCCGAAAGGTGGCACCGCACTCGACGTCGGCGCCTGGTACGGGCCATGGACCCGGCGCATGCGCAAGCTGGCTGACCAGGTTGTCGCCATCGAGCCGAACGACGAGCTTGCGCGGAGCATCGCAAGGGCCTTCCCCGAGGTACGGGTGGTCCGGGCGGTGGCGTCGGACCACGAGGGAAGCGCGGAACTCTATCTGCCGGAGAACGGTCCCGCGGTCGGTACCTCCTCGCTCGAGTACGGCGAGGGCAGCCCGGTGACCGTTCCCGCTGTGACGATCGACGGCCTGGGGCTCAGCGACGTGCGGTTCCTCAAGATCGATGTCGAGGGGCACGAGCTGCCGGCGTTGCGGGGTGCGGCCGAGACGATTCGCCGGGACGGCCCGGTGCTGCTGGTGGAGGTCGAGGAGCGGGTCCAACCGGTGGCGCCGATCATCGAGCTGCTGGCCGAGTGGGGTTACCGAGGCTACGTGCTGCCGGAGCGGGAATGGTTGCCGCTCGCTGACTTCGACATCCGTGGTCATCAGCGCGACGCGATAGCGCGAGTTCACCAGAGCTTCGCGCGACGGGTCGTGTTCCCGCGCCCGCGCTACGTCAACTCGGTCCTGTTCAGGCGGGACGTCAGCTGACCCGGTCCGCGAGGTCCGGAGGCCCGACGGGTTCCGGCGACGGCCCTGCCGGAGGGCCGCGACGCCCTGCCGAGGCGCGGACGACCACCGCCAGGGCGAGCGCCGCGGACGCGGCTGCGGCGGTGGCGGTCCACATGATGCCGGCGAAGGTGTGTGGCGCCACGAAGACCGCCACGAGCACGAGCCCGGCCGCCGCCACCCAGAGCGGGACCGACGGCCAGCGGGCGCCGCTCGCAATCTGCGCGTTGATCAGCACGAAGGCCAGAGCGTAGAGAGCGCCGGTGGCGGCGAAGAACGGCGCGTATCTGCCGAGAGCGGCGTAGTCCTGCCCGCCGGCGAGCCGGAAGGCGAGCCCGCCGGCCAGCGCCGAGGTGATGACGAGTGCGGCACCGCACGCCCCGACGACGGCCCAGGCGGCCCGCCGCGTCCGGCCGTCCTGGCGGGCCATCCGGGGCAGGGCCAGCACGGTGACCACCTGCGGCGCCCAGAGCGCCCCCTTGGTGAGCACGGTCCCGACGGAGTACGCACCGGACTCCGCCGGCGACAGCAACTGCCGGGCCAGGATGAGGTCGGCGTACGACGCGACAAGCATCGCCAGGGTGGCGCTACTGGCCGTCATGACCTGCCTCAGCCCCAGGGCCGGCCCGCTCGCCGGGTGAGCCGCTGCCGCGGAGCCTCCTGTCGCCGGAGCTTCCGCCGGCGCGGCTCCTGACGCGGCGGTCAGCCGCAGGATCGGCAGGGCGACGTAGGAGCAGACGAGACCGGCCAGCAATGACCCGACCAGCCCGGCGCCGAGGACGAGCCCGGCGATCACGCCCGCGTAACGTCCGACGGCCAGCACGCACATGCCCAGCGCCAGGCGCAGGAAACGCTGGTCCCCCTGCAACTCGCCGAGCCACCTGGCGGCCAGGACGACGGGAAGCGTCATGCCCACCAGCAGGGTCACCACCTCGACCGGCAGGTGCACTGTGGTGACGATCAGCGGTATGGCGGCGACCAGGGTGCCACCGGTGACAGCCGCCGCGGTGAGGGTGACACGCGCGGTCGGTGCGTGCGGGTGACGTGCCCGATGCACGGCGACGGCGGTCTGCAGGCCCGCGCCGGCCACGCCGGCGATCGCGACGAGAGCCTGCACGGTCGCCAGCGCTCCGAGGTCGGCGGCGGTGAGATGGCGGGCGCCGAGCATGGGAACCAGATAGGCCAGCCCGTTGGTCAGGGTGGCCGCGGCCATGACGGCGCTGCCGGTCACCGCCATCCGACCGGCGTCGGAAACCTGTGCGGTAGTCCCTCTCATGCCGGCCGTCTGACTCCACTTCTCCCCGCCGTCGGAACGAAGGGGTGAGCAACCGTAGGGCGCCCACAGGGTACAGAGGCCGGCGGGGCGGCGTGGAGCGGCAGTAGATCGACCTGGCCGGTCGACCTGCGCCCGCGGACGGGCTAACGTCTTCCGGCATGACCGGCTCGGGTTGGGATTCACCATGACCGGCAACCCGGCGTCGATCAGCACACCGTCCCGTCCTGGCCACAAGTAGGAGCCACGCGTGAAGCTCCCTGCTGCCCACCGCGCCGACCTGGCGCGATCGGTGCGCCTGTTCCGTGCGTTTCGCCTGGAGCAGACCGATCCCGACTTCTTCTACGGCATGCTCGCGCAGGACACCGTCGGCCAACTCCAGACGTACGCCGACCTCGCCGGTGCCGTCGTGCTGGACGTCGGAGGCGGTGCGGGCTACTTCGCCGAGGCCCTGACCGGGGCGGGCGCGCGGATCGTCTGCGTGGACTGCGACGCGGGCGAGATGTCCGCGCGAGGTGAGGCCGTACCGGGCGGTGTGATGGGCAGTGCGCTCAACATGCCGGTTCGCACCGGCGGGGTCGACGTCTGCTTCTCCTCCAACGTCCTCGAACACGTGCCGCAGCCGTACGTCATGGCCGACGAGATGCTCCGGGTGACCCGGTCCGGCGGCACGATCTTCCTGTCCTTCACCAACTGGCTCTCGCCCTGGGGCGGCCACGAGACGTCGCCCTGGCACTATCTGGGCGGCCACCGTGCGGCGCAGCGGTATGAACGCAAGCAGGGCCGGCGGCCGAAGAACGTCTTCGGCGAGAGCATGTACGCGGTCTCGGTCGGCGAGATGCTCCGCTGGGCGCGGCGGCAGTCCGAGGCGGAGGTCGTCGACATCCTGCCGCGCTACCTGCCCAACTGGGCCAAGGGAGTGGTCCGAGTGCCTGGCGTACGCGAGGTCCTCACCTGGAACCTGGTCCTTGTCCTCCGTAAGCGCTGACCAGCTCGGCCCGAGCCCGGACGTCCCGGAGGGATCCGCGCGTGGTCGGCTGCGTCTGCACGTCGCCGCCGCCGTTACCGCGCTTCTCGTGTCGGCGCCCCTGGCCCGGCCGGGCTACGTGCTGCGCTACGACATGGTCTTCGTGCCCCGGCAGCCTCTGCGGTGGGACCTGTTCGCCTCGGGCGACGCGCTGCCGCGCGCCGTCCCGCAGGACGCGGTGGTCTCCCTGCTCAACCTGGCGGTGCCGGGCTGGCTGCTGCAGCGGATCGCGCTCGTTGCGATCATCTGGTTCGCCGTGGTGGGCGCGGGCCGTCTGGTGCCGGCCCGACGGGAGTTGACCCGCCTCGTCGCGGCCATCGGGTATGCCTGGACGCCGTTCATGGCCGAACGGCTGCTGCTCGGCCAGTGGGGTCTGTTGCTGGCGTACGCCGCGTTGCCTTGGCTGGTCCGGGCCGCGATCGGGCTGCGCGAAGGTCGTCGTGGGGCGCTGCCACGGGTCATCGTGGCGGCTGCCGCCGCGGCGATCACCCCCACCGGGGGCCTGTTGGCCCTGACGACCGTCTCGGTCCTTCTCCTGGGCCACGGCGGTCCCGCTCGTCGTGCGTTCGGCACGGCGTTCGGTGCCGTCGCCGTGCTCAACCTGCCGTGGCTGGTCGCAGCCGCGACGACGGCCGCCGGTGGCCGTTCGGATCCCGACGGTGTGGCGGCCTTCGCCGCCCGTGCCGAGAACTGGGGCGGGCCACTCGTCGCGCTCGCCGGCACGGGTGGGATCTGGAATTCGCTGACGACGCCGGCCAGCCGTGGCGCCCTGCTCGTTCCCGTCGTCACGGTCGGGCTGCTCGTCCTCGCCGCCCTCGGTTTTCCGGTGCTACGCGACCGTTGGCCGGCGGGTGCGGCGGCCCGACTGGGCGTACTGGCCGTCGGCTCGTTCGCGGTCGCATCCCTCGCGGCACTACCCGGGGGCGCGGCCGCACTGCGCTGGCTGGTGGCGGAGGTGCCGGGCGCCGGCCTGCTCCGCGACGGACAGAAGCTGCTCGTCCCGTACGCCCTCTGTCTGGTGCTGTGTGCCGCGCTCGGCGGGGAACGAACGGCGGGCCGGCTCAGGCACCCCGGGGACCGTCTGGCGCTGGTGGGCCTGGTGCTCCTGCCGGTGGCCGTCCTGCCCGACCTGGCGTACGGCGTGGCCGGCCGGTTGCAGCCGGCCCGGTACCCGCAGGAATGGGGTGTTGTCGCGCGGGCGGTCGCGCGGGAGCCGGGGCCCACCCTCTCGTTGCCGATGAGCATGTACCGGTCGTACCGCTGGAACCACGGCACTGTGGTGATCGATCCGCTGGCGCGCTACCTCCCGGTGGAGGTCATCACGGATGACACCCTCATCGTCGGAGGCCGGTCGGTGGCCGGGGAGAGCGACCGGGTGGCGCGGATCCGCGGGACGCTCGCCGAAGGGCGCTCGTTGGCGGGCAGCGACCTGCGGTGGGTCGTCGTCCAGCACCGCTCGGGAGGAACCGTCCCGCCGCAGGCGCTGGAAGGTCTCCAGGTTGTCCACGATGGTGCGGAGCTGACGCTCTACCGGAATCCGACAGCCCCGCAGACCGGGACGGAGCGGCACGGCGGGTGGCCCTTGATCCTGGGCCTCTGTTCCGCCCTGGCGCTGCTCCTGCTCGCGATTCTGAGCCTGTTGCGCCGCCCTACCGCGTGGTAACGTGCCGCCACGCATGTCGATGGAGGAGGGTACACAATGCCGAAGCCGCTTACCTTGATGCTGGCCGCGGTGGTCGGTGCGGTGCTGGCGGTGGTGGCGCTGGGTGCCATGACGCAGCAACTCGTCGTTTCGTCAGGCACCGCGGCGAGCACCTCCGAAGACAACGGCAACCCCCAGCACTACGGCGTCAGGTAGCGTTCCGCCGCCGGCCTCGGCCGGCCGTCGGTGACGGTCCGAACGAGGTCGGCGAAACGGTCTCCCGATGCCGACCAGGTGAAGCGGGCGGCGTGCGACTGCGCCGCCTTTCCCATCTCGTGACGAAACACGTCGTCGGCCAGGAGGCTCCGTACCTGCGCGACGAAGTCGGCCGTGTCGCGGGCGAGTAAGCCGGTTTCCCCGGCGACAATTGCCTCGGTGACACCCCCCGCGTCGTGAAACGCCACGGTCGGCGTGCCCACCGCTCCCGCCTCGACGATCGTCAAGCCCCATCCCTCTTTCAGCGAGGGGGTCAGGGCGACCCATGTCGAGCAGAGCAGCTCGTGCTTATCCGGCTCCGACACGAAGCCGGCGAAATGCACCCGATCGCCGATGCCCAGTTCGTCCGCGACGTCGCGAAGTCGCGTTTCCCACCAGCCCTGCCCGGCGACGACCAGTCGCAGCCCCGGAAATTCGGGGGCGAGACGCGCCACCGCTTCCAGGGCGATCTCCACCCGCTTGTGGGGGACGAGCCGGCACAGCACCAGAAGCGAAGGATGTGGGGTACGAGGGGCGGTCTCGGGCGTCAATTCCGGGGTCCCGTTGTACACCACAGTGACGCGACCCGGGTCGACGCCGAGCAATGCCAGCTCGCCGCGGGTGGCGGCCGAGACGGTGACGTAACGGCACCTCCGGTAGACGCGCGTCGCGAAGCTCGACTCGATCCACCACCCGATGCGGGCGCCCCAGGCGCCGAGGACCACCGACCACTGCTCACGGTGGACGTGGTGCACGAGGATGATGACGGCGCAGCGCGCGTACAGCGGGGAGAGGAAGGGCAGCCCGTTGCAGACGTCGACGATCAGGTCGGGTCGACCGAGCGACCGCGTCCGCAACGGGCCGAATCCAACCAGGCCGGCCAGGTAGACGAGCGCCGCCCGCAGGTAGACGGTGTGCCGACCGCCGCGACGGAGGATCCGTAGGCCCGACTCGGTCGTCTCCTCGCCGGGTGCGCCGGGGTGGCTGGCGCACAGCAGCGTCGCGCGGTGCCCGTGCGCTATCAACTCTTCGGCGATGCGCTCGACGTACACCTCCGAGCCGCCGCCTTCCGGATTGCGCGTGTCACGCCAGTTGAGGAACAGTACGTGCCGTCCGGGGCCGTCGAGGGTCTGCACCCGCTGCTCCTACTGCCGAGTAGTGTTCGCGATCGCGCCACCCTAAGGCGCTCGTGTCCGAACCCGCAATGGGTCGACGCGTCGGTCCCATGTGTGCCAGGCGGCCGGCAGCAGACGGGAGGGGCGAAATGCTCAAGGCATCGCAACCGGCGAGAGAGTCGGCGCCCGGCGGCGCTTCCTCGGCGGTATGGCGATTGCGGGCAGCAGCCGTCTGCGTCGCACTCACGGCGTTGGCGTTCCTTCAGGAACCCGGCAAGATCGTGATGGACACCAAAATCGATCTTGCGACAAATCCCGTCGGATGGCTCGAACGCTCATTGCACGTCTGGAATCCGGCGGGGTCGTTCGGCCAACTGCAGAACCAAACGTACGGTTATCTATGGCCAATGGGGCCATTCTTCGCGGCCGGCGATGCCGTGGGCATGCCCGCATGGGTCGTGCAGCGTCTCTGGTGGGCACTGCTGATGTGCGTCGCCTGCGTCGGGGTCATGCAACTGGCCGAGCGGCTGGCCATCGGCACGCCTGCGGCCCGGATCATCGCGGGGGTCGCATTCGCGCTCTCCCCTCGGATGATCACCGAACTCGGCCCCATCTCGGTCGAGGCATGGCCCAGCGCGGTCGCCCCCTGGGTGCTCGTACCCCTGGTCGGGTTGGCCCACGGCTCCTCGCTGCGTCGTGCCGTCGCCTGGTCCGCACTTGCCGTGGCCTGCGCCGGCGGCGTGAACGCCACAGCAGTGCTCGCGGTCGTACCGCTGGCGGTGCTCTGGCTGGCCACACTGCGGCCGATGCGGCGTCGCCTCGTCGCGATCGGCGCGTGGGGCGTGGCGGTCGCCGCCGCGACCGCCTGGTGGTTGGTGCCGCTGCTGGTGCTCGGCCGGTACAGCCCGCCATTCCTCGACTACATCGAGACGGCCCCCGTGACCACCCGGGTGACCGATCTGACGACGACGATGCGCGGTGCGTCGCACTGGCTCGCCTACGGTCGGTCGTGGGACGCCGGTGCCCAGCTCGCACTCGACGGCCCACTGATCATCGCCACCATCGTGGTCGCCGCTCTGGGGCTCGCCGGCCTCGCCCGACGCGGAATGCCGCACCGGCGCTTCCTCGTCACCGGCCTGCTCGTCGGCGTCGCCCTGGTCGGAATGGGGCACGTCGCCGCCGTCGACGGGCTCTTCGCCGAGTCGCAACGGTCCTTCCTCGACGGTGCCGGAGCGCCGTTGCGCAACGTGCACAAGTTCGACGTGGTGCTGCGGCTGCCGCTGATCCTCGGCATGGCCCACCTGCTCGGCGTGTTGGCCCGCACCGCCGCGGTGGCCGGTCGGCGATGGCACTCGGCGCGGAAGCGGGCGATCGTGGTGAAGGTCGTGGCGCTGACGGGGATCGCCGCCATCGCGAGCCCCGCCCTCGCCGGCCAACTGCCGATCAAGGGCAGTTTCGACAGCGTGCCCGGCTACTGGCAGGCCGCCGGCAGTTGGCTGGACGCCAACCTCGGGCGCGACCGCGTCCTGGTGGCGCCGGCTGCCCGCTTTCCGAACTACCGCTGGGGCGGCCCGGCCGACGAGATCACCCAGCCGCTGCTGAAGAGCTCATGGGCGGTGCGCAACTCGATCCCGCTCACCCCGCCGACGACGATCCGGCTCCTCGACGCGTTCGAGTCGGTGCTGGCCACCGGCGCCGGCTCGGACGGTCTGACCGATCTGCTCGCCCGTTCCGGAGTGCGGTACGTCCTGCTCCGCTCAGACCTCAACTACGGGGAATCCCGTGCCGCCCGTCCGGTGCAGGTCCGGCAGGCCCTCGCCCGCTCCCCGGGGCTGCGGCTGGTCGCCGCCTTCGGCCCGATGGTCGGCGGGGGCCAGGCCTTCGGTGGCTACCGCGACCAGGGCCTGGACGTGCCCACCCGGGCACTGGAGGTGTACGAGGTCCAGCAGGTGGTGCAGCCGGTCGTCGCGTACGACGCCACGGCGATCTCGACTGTGGTCGGCGGCCCCGAGTCACTGCTGGACATCGCCGCGGCTCGACGGCTCAACGGAGCGCCCACGGTGCTCGCCGGTGACCTGCCGAAGGGTCAGGCGCTGGGGCCGGTGCTGCTGACCGACGGTATGCGGCGTCGGGAGGTGACCTTCGGACTGCTGCACGACAACGCGTCGGCCACCACCGAAGCTGGCCAGCGATCCCTGCTCAGTGGGGTCGCGCGCGACTACCTGCCGCCCTGGGGCGACGAGTACTCCACGGTGACGCGGTACGTCGGGATCAACGGGGTCACCGCGTCCAGTTCCTGGGCTCAGCCGCATCCGCTGACCGGATCCCGTCCCGCCCACCACCCGTTCGCGGCGGTCGACGGCGACCCGTCCACCTCCTGGCGTACCGCCCCGAGTGCCCCGACCCGTCAGTGGCTGGAGGTCGAACTCGCCAAACCCATGAAGATCTCGGAGGTGCGGTTGCGTTTCGACACGGAGGCGGACGTGCTGCCCACGAAGGTGACGGTGCGCAGCGGCGCGGAGCGGGTCACCGTCGACTCCTTCGACCCGACGCTGACCGTGCGGCTTCCCGGAGTGCACTCCAGCACCCGGATCAGGGTCACCATCGAATCGGCGTTGCCGGTCCGCACCGGACAGGGGCGGGTCGGCATCGCGGAGCTGGAGATCCCTGGCGTGCAGGCGTCGCGGACGCTGGTCACACCGCAGGGGCCGGCCACCACGCAGCCCGCGACGGTGGTGCTCGCCTCGGCGCCGACCACCGACTCCTGCTTCTTC
Source organism: Micromonospora coriariae (assembly GCF_900091455.1). NCBI lineage: Bacteria > Bacillati > Actinomycetota > Actinomycetes > Micromonosporales > Micromonosporaceae > Micromonospora > Micromonospora coriariae. The sequence continues at coordinate 2,913,086 of NZ_LT607412.1, forward strand.
GTCGACGACGTGCCGCGCTGCGGCTCCGGCGTGGGCCGAGCGTCGGAGGACGGTGATCAGCTCGACCGGACGGTGGTCCTGCCGGCCGGTGCGTCGTACACCCCGGCCGTCTGGGCCCGGCCGAAGGCCGGACCGCAGCTCAACGCGCTGCTCGACGCGCAGGTGGCGAAGTCGTGGCCGCTGACGTTGGCGCCCCGGGTCACCGCCTCGTCGACCGCGGTACCCGACCCGGTGGCCCGCCCCGGCGCCGTCCTCGACGGCGACCCCGCGACGGCCTGGCTGCCCGCGTCGGAGGACGAGGGGCCGTGGCTGAAACTCAACTGGCTCACCACTCGCACGATCAACGGGTTGCGGTTGTCGTCGGCGGACTCGGTCGCCCGGGCACGCCCCTGGCGAGTCACCGTCATCGGCGACGGCGGCGTGCGCGGCGGCACGGTCGGCAAGGACGGCCTGCTCAAGTTTGACCGGCCGCTGCGCACCGACGAGGTCACGATCCTGTTCCGCGCGTCCGCGGCGGTGAAGAGCTTCGACCCGTACAAGGGCAGGTCGGAGTGGCTGCCGCTGGGAATCGGCGACGTGAGCACACTGCCTGCCGGCCCGTCGATCGCGGTGAATCTCGACGAGCGCGTGACGTTGCCGTGCGGCAGCGGACCAACGCTTCAGGTCGCCGGCAAGCAGATGCGGACGGCCGTCACGGCAAGCCGCCGGGAGCTGCTGGAACTCAGGGAGGTACGAGCCACGGCCTGCGGCGAGAAGGTGTCGAAGCCACTGGAACTGCCCGCTGGCGAACTGCGGGTGGTCGCCTCCGGGAGTGACCTGACCACACCGACCAGGCTCGCCCTGGACCCGGCCGGCCGCACCGGCCCGATCGCCACGCCGAGCCCCGTACGCATCGTCGACTGGTCGGCGACGGAACGACGGCTGCACGTCGCCGCGAACCCGGGCGGCACCGTCCTCGCGGTGCGGGAGAACAAGAATCCTGGCTGGCAGGCAACCGTGGCGGGACAGAAGCTGACGCCCATCACCGTCGACGGGTGGCAGCAGGGGTGGCTGCTGCCACCCGGACTGGGCGGCGACGTCGTACTCCGTTTCACGCCGGACCAGACCTACCGGGGTGGCCTGGTGGCGGGCGCGGTGCTGCTCGGGGTCGTCCTGCTGCTCGCGGTGCTGCCAACCCGCCGGCCGCCGAGGCCACTCGCCGCCGTGCCCGGACGACGCCGGCGGGAGTGGCTGCTACCCGGCGTCGTCGGCGCTGCGGCACTGCTGACCGTCGGCGGAATCTGGGCGGTCGTCCTGGCCACCGTCGGTGCGTTGGCGTTGGCCGCCCTCGGGTTGATCACGCCGTTCCTGCACCGCAGTGAGCTGCGCAGACTTCGTCGGGTCAGCCGGTTGGTGGCCTGGCTGCTCCCGGTCCTCTGCTTCGGTGTGGCGGGGTGGATCTCGCTTGTGGATCCCCTCCAACACACGTCCGCGGCGCCTCAGCTGGCGGCGCTGGCCGCGCTCACCGCTCTCTGGTGCTCGGTCGCCCTGCCCGCGCGGCGTCTCGCGGTCGCCGATCCCCAGCGCAGCACCGGTCGCTCGACGACGTAGTAGCTGACCGCCGCCATCGCGATCGCCCCGCTGAGGGTGAGCGCGTAGATCCGCAACGGGTTGCCGGTGAAGTAGGTGCGACTCTCGACCCGGTAGATCATGTCGAGCACCAGCGGATGCCAGAGGAACATCCCGTACGAGAGCGTGCCGAGCCACCGGATCGGCGCGCTGCCGAGAGCCAGTGAGATCAGCGTGGTGGGGCCGAACACGAGGGGAATCATGACCATCACCGCGACGCCGAGGTAGAGCCCCATCTGCGTCGCGAACTGCCCGGCCGTCGGGGCGGCGAGGCCACGCGGCCCGGTGACCGGCGTGCTGGCCACCGCGAGCAGCCCGAGCGCGATGCCCCAGCAGGCCAGTGGCGCGGAGCCGAGCTGATCGAAGACCCGCCACGAGCGGGGCGCCGTCGACGTCCGGAGGGCCACATGGACCGTGGCGATGACGATGCCCGCAGCGAACCACAGCGCGTACGACGGGAGCCACATGATGTGCAGGCCGGTGTCCAGGAGACCCGTGCCCATCGCGGCGATCCAGCCCACCGTGATCAGCAGCCCGGCGCCGGCGAGCGTCACCGTCCGGGCGGGCCGCCACCGCTTCCCCAGGAGTGCCGCCGCCGCGACCGGCAGCAGCAGGTAGAAGAGCACCTCCGTGGCGAGACTCCAGGTCTGGCCGAGCCCGCGCCTGATCTGCGCGTGCTCGTAGATCTGGGTGAATGTGAGGTGCCGTAACCAGTCGCCCAACGGAGCGACGCCGCCCTCCGGGAGCACCGTGAGGCAGACGATGACGGCGAGCCAGTACGCCGGCAGGATGCGGATGGCGCGCTTCCAGTAGAAGCGCCGGGCACCCGGTGTGGTGGAACCGGTGGCGGCCGCGCGTGCCCAGGGGCGAAAGAGCAGGAAACCCGAAAGCACGAAGAAGAGCGCGACCGCGAAATCCATCATGGCGACCCAGCCGCCCCAGCTTTCCCGGGTGGTGACGCCCGTGATGAATCCGACGTGTTGGGCAATCACCGCGGCCGCACCGATTACCCGCACCCCGTCGAGGGCCGGTAGACGCGGAAGCGCGGGGGCTGAGGAGGCAGCAAACATCAAGCTTCCCGGGGGTCGCGGAGAGAGGTGACTGGAGAGTAACGTGCCGCCATGCCAGAGGCGTCCTGCTGTGACGTCGATGTCTTCAGCGTATGGCTGGCTGGTGCCTTTTCGCCTTGTCAATGAAGGAGGAGCAGTGAAGAGGATTGTCGGCGCCATGCTGTTTGGCCTTGGCGTCCTGCTGGTCGTCGCCGCTGTGGGGCTGCCACTTTACGTCGCACCCGCGGTCAGTCAACTGCCGTACGACCTGGAGCGTTCGGAGTCCGTGGCAGAGTCGGCCAACGCCGAGTTCCTCCAGATCAAGGCGGGCGCCGCGAACATCGAGCGGGGCGGCCTGCGGTCGACTGTCGAGGTGGTACCGCAGCCGAAGATCACCGACGAGAAGATGACCGGTGACCTCGAGGGCAAGGCGGTCGTCTGGGACGTGTTCCAGTCCGTGCGGCGCATCGACAACAACGAGATGATCAACGAGTACAGCACCCAGCTCGCCGTCGACCGTGTGAGCGGTGCGGCCGCCAAGTGGGATGCTGCCTGGCTCGAGGACGGAACGGACCAACCCGCGAACTACGCCGGCCAGGTCTACAAGTTCCCGTTCGGCACCGAGAAGAAGGACTACCCGGTCTTCGACCGTGAGATTCGCAAGACGGTCCCGGCGCAGTTCAAAGAGGTCACCGAGGTTCGTGGGGTCCAGGCCTACCGCTTCGAGCAGACGGTCCCCGAGGCCGAGTTGGTGCTGGCCGAGAGCAGCCTGAAGCTGCTGCTCGCGCGCTTCGCTCCCGAGGCCAAGACCGCCCGGCTCATGTACACCAACACGCGCAGCTTCTGGGTGGAGCCCGTCACCGGCTCCTACGTGGACGTCCGCGACCAGCCGCGCAAGGTGCTGGTGCCGGACGTGGGCCAGCCGACCGTGCTGCTGAGCGCCGACTTCCGCTACAACGAGGCGACCGTGATCGCCAGTGCCGAGCGTGCCGCGGACAACGCCGCTTCCATCCAGATGGTGCGCCTGTGGGGGCCCATCACCCTCGGGGTGCTCGGTCTGCTGGCGATCGTCGGCGGCGGGTGGCTGGCGCTGCGCGGCGCCGGAAGGCGTGCGGCCGCCGAGTCGGTCGAGGAGAAGCGGGCCGGCAGCCACCGGGCAGACAAGGATGGCAAGGACGCCGAGCCGGAAGCGCCGACGGCAGAGACGCCGACGGCAGAGACGCCGACGGCAGAGACGCCGACGGCAGAGACGCCGACGGCAGAGACGCCGACGGCAGAGACGCCGACGGCAGAGACGCCGACGGCAGAGACGCCGACGGCGGAAGCGCCGACGGCAGATGCGCCGACGGCAGATGCGCCGACGGTGGTAGCGCCGTCAGCCGACTCGACCGAACGGACGGTGCCCGATCAGCGGTCGTCGGCCGAGCGTCCCGCGGCGCGCTGAAGCCTGACGTACCAGTTCGGTGGGCCCGGTTCGCCGGGCCCACCGAACTGCTTTTCACCGCTTGACGGCCAGCACCACGAGGATCGATGCGAGCGACGGTCGCCGGCACATGGCCGCGTCCAACCAGGCCATGCTCGACGGGACCCCGTGGAACCCCGCGCCCCGCAGTGTGACTGGCTCGAACCCTTCGCGACGCAGCAGGTCGAGCAGCGCGGTGCGGTTGAACAGGCGCAGATGCCCGACCGGGATGGTGTCGGTCTTGAGGCGACGCAGCGGCCCGGCGCCCACCTCGGTCGACCGGGAGGAGGTCTCGTAGAAGATCGGCTGGACTCCGGCCAGGAAGAGCGCCCTGTTGTACCAGGCCTGCAGGTTCGGCGTGGTGATGACGAGGTGGCCGCCCGGGCGGAGCACGCGCGCGCACTCCTCCAGCAGGTGGTCGGGGTCGTACAGATGCTCGAGCACCTCACCCGCGTGCACCAGGTCGATGGAGGTGTCCGGAAAAGGCAGGCCGTCGCCCAGGTCGCAGCGGTGGAACTCGTACGGCAGCTCGGCTGCCCGGGCGAGTTGGTGCTCCGAGTAGTCGACCCCGATCCAGCGGATGTCCCGGTCGGGGGCACTGGACGCGAGATGGGCCAGGAAACTGCCGTCGCCGCATCCGACATCGAGAATGGCCGTCTGCGCCGCCGGGTCGGCGGCCATCGCGGCGAAGATCAGGTCGGTCGCGACGTGCTGGCGTTGCCGCAGCGGGGGTGACTGGCTGCCCCAGCCCTGCGGGCCGTAGTAATCGATCAGCGGCACGCCGCAGAGCATAGCCATCCAGCTGCGGCAGAGGGAGGTCGAGCGGTACCGGATCGAGCTCGGATTCCTGCCTACTTTACAGTCGTTATCTGATTGTAATTGGTCGATGCGTCAGTTACTGTCCGTCGTTGGTCCACGAGTTAGGGGCGGATTTGTTGCTGATTCGGCTGCTCTTGACGGTGACTTCCTTGACCCAGCGTGACGCCGTGCTGTCGCTCGATCAACCGCCTGTTACTGCCGGGTAATCAGGGGGTTGTGGGCTGCGCCGCGACGGGTGCACGATCAGGCTCGATCGTTACCCGCCGGTAACAGGCGACGGGCCCGGTGCGGGCCGCCAGTCCGGGACCGGCCACCGCGCGCATCCGCCTGAGGAGGAACCCGTGCAGGATCGGTTTGACAATCAGGGTCGTACCCGGTGGCGGCGGTTCGCCGCCATGATGGTGCCCGCCACGGCCGCCGCCGGCGCCATCCTGTTCGGGATGTCGACCGGCGCGATCGCCTCCGACATCACCGTGTCCGGGCAGACGTTCAAGATCGGCGCCGAGCGCCTCGAGGGGGACGGCTTCAAGCAGTACGGCGGCATCGTCCGGGAGAAGGGCAAGGACGGCAAGTCCGGCGAGGTCCACCCGATCGCCCTCTCCGAGATCAGCAGCGCCGAGCTGTACAGCCTCTGCCAGTCCGTCCGGGCCGACCTGCCCGGCCTGCCGGTGGTGCTCACCATCAACGCCGGTGAGGGCAAGGATCCCGCCCGGGCCAAGGACCTGCTGATCGCGATGGACTCGCTGAACGGGAACGCGACGTTCACCAACATCAAGATTGGTCGGGACGCGACCGACCTGAACCCGACGGCGCAGGCCGGATCGTTCGGTCAGAACTCCGACCACGTCACCATCACCAACCTTCGGCAGGTGTCCCGGTACACCACCGCGGCCACCTTCAACCTGGTCGGACTCCGGCTGAAGGTCAACGTGGGCGACGACGCCAAGGGCAAGGAGTGCTTCTGAGATGAGCCGTGGCCCGCGGTGGCCGACCACCGCGGGCCACGTCCGTGTCCCCGTCCCCGCTCCGCCAGGAGGAGTACGTGACAAGCGACAACCCGTCCCACGCCCGGCCGGGCAGTGTGGCCCAGGCGTGGCGGATCTTCCGCCGTTGGCAGCGGAGCCGACCGTTCTGGGGTGGTCTGTTCATCATCCTGGCCGGGGTCGAGATGTTCGCCTCCACCCGGATGACGCTGAACGGCCTGAGCTTCCACAGCGGAGCCACCGGCCTGCTCTCACTGCTGATCCCGGTCATCCTGGTGACCTGTGGCCTGCTGCTCTGGCTCAGCCCGGCGCAGCGGCTGTTCTACTCGATCGTCGCGGCGGTCACCACCGTCTACTCGCTTATCGGGCTCAACCTCGGCGGCTTCTTCGTCGGTCTGCTGCTCGGCATGGTCGGCAGCGCACTCGCCTTCGCCTGGACGCCCACCCGCCCTGCCCCGCCCGCCGCCGAGCCTGACGCGGAGGAGCCTGACGCGGAACAGCCACCGGTCGCCGAGCAGTCCGACGCCGAGCAGCCGGTCACCGAGCAGCCCGCAACGGAACCGGCCGACGTGGGCGCGCCGCCCGAATGGCCGGGACGCTCCGCTGATCCGCGTACCTTCGCTGTCGTCCTGGTGGTGCTCGGTGTCGCGGCCGCTGGACTGGCCACCCAACCCCGACCCGTGCAGGCCGCCCCCGGCCGGCCCGCCGCGACCGCCTGTCCCACCCCGTCCTCGGCGGTGACCCCCTCGCCGAGCCGGAGCGCGCCCACCGCGACGCCGACGGCCAGCCCGAGCCCGACACCGGAGCGCGACTCGGACGGCAACCTGATCACCGACATCCTGGACGGGATCGGCGACCTGCTCACCGGTGGACGGCGTGACGACACCGCGACGCCGTCGGCGAGCCCGACGGCGACACCGTCAGCGAAACCGACAGGCACGCCGACCCGGCCGCCGGCCAACCACCCCGGGCCCGCCGACTGCCCGTCGCCGACCCCGACCCGTCCCGCGAAGCCGGGCAAGGTGGAGCCGGGTAAGCCGCTGCCGCGCCTCGCCGCAGACCCGACCCTGCCGAAGGTCGCGCAGACGCCGTCCAAGCTCACCGGCTCCAAGGTCACCATGACCGGGCTGCGGTTCGAGGGCACCACCGAGCTGCGGTCCGAGAAGGGCGACCTCAAGGTGCTGAAGTTCAGCATGCGCGAGGCGGTGACCGACGACTTCCTGCTCCGCGCGGACGGCCCCGAGGGGCGCAGCCAGCGGTACGCGACCGACCGGCTGACGGTCCGCGGTGACGTGGCCTTCTACGCCACCCGTTTCGTCGGCCGGCTGCTCGGCATCAAGGTCACTCTGACCCCGGACCTGCCGTTGCCGGACGGCATCCCGGTCACCCTGCCCATCCCGGTCACGTTCACCGAGCCGGTCATCGACCTGGCGTACGTCACCAGTGACACCCTGACCGCCCGGCCGGCGCTGGCACTGAGCCTCGGCTGAGCGGTGACCACCGCCCCTCGCCGGCGTCGTACCGGCGAAGGGCGGTGACGGGTCAGAGTCGGGCCAGCGCCTTGCGCAGCGGGTCGAGGCCCAGCGCGCCCAGGTCCAACGCCTGCCGGTGGAACTCCCGCAGGTCGAAGTCCGCGCCCTTGCGGGCCTTGGCGTCCTCGCGGGCCTGGAGCCAGATCCGCTCACCGACCTTGTACGAGGGCGCCTGCCCCGGCCAGCCCAGGTAGCGGTTCAGCTCGAAGCGCAGGTTCTCGTCCGGCACCCGGCAGTGCGCCCGCATGAACTCCCAGCCCAGCTCGGGCGTCCACCGCTCGCCCGGGTGGAAGCCGAACGGATTGTCCTTCGGGATCTCCAGCTCCAGGTGCATGCCGATGTCGACGATCACCCGGGCCGCGCGCATCGCCTGGCCGTCGAGCATGCCCAGCTTGTCGCCCGGGTCCTCCAGGTAGCCCAGCTCGTCCATCAGCCGCTCCGAGTAGAGCGCCCACCCCTCGCCGTGCCCGGAGACCCAGCAGAGCAACCGCTGCCAGCGGTTGAGCAGGTCGGCGCGGACCGCGGTCTGCGCCACCTGAAGGTGATGACCCGGCACGCCCTCGTGGTAGACCGTGGTCACCTCCCGCCAGGTGGAGAAGTCGGTGATGCCCTGCGGCACCGCCCACCACATCCGACCCGGGCGGGAGAAGTCCTCGCTCGGCCCGGTGTAGTAGATGGCGCCGTCGCTGGTCGGGGCGAGGCAGCACTCGATCCGGCGAACCTGCTCCGGGATGTCGAAGTGGGTGCCGTGCAGCTCGCTGATCGCCTTGTCGGCGAGCGCCTGCATCCAGTCCCGGAACGCCTCCTTGCCCTGGATGGTCCGCGCCGGGTCGGCGTCCAGCGCGGCCACGGCCTCGTCGACACTGGCGCCGGGGCCCGCGATGCGACCGGCGACGACCCGCATCTCCGCCTCCAGGCGGGCCAGCTCGGCGAACCCCCAGGCGTACGTCTCGTCCAGGTCGACCTTGGCGCCGAGGAAGTACTGCGAGGCGAGTTCGTAGCGTTCCCGGCCGGCCGCCTGCTTGTCCCGCCCGTGCGGCGCCAGCTCGGCGCGCAGGAACTGGCCGAACTCCGCGGTCGCCGCGGTGGCCGCCGCCGCGCCCCGGCGCAGCTCGGCGCCGAGCGTGCCGTCCGCGCCCAGCCGCTCGACCAGCCCGTGGAAGAAGTTGTCCCCGGTCGGGTCGACCCAGATGTCGCACTGCTTCGCCACCTCGACCAGCTGCACCTTCGAGCTGATCTGGCCGGCGGCGAGCGCCTCCCGCAGCGTGGTCTTGTAGCCCTCCAGCGCGCCCGGGAAGCCGTTGAGTCGGGCGGCGATGTTGGCCTGCGCGTCGGCCGTCGCGGTCGGCATCAGGTCGAACACCATGCGGATGTCGTGCAGCCCGCTGGCGATCACGTTGACCTCGCTGGTGGCCTCGCCGGCGTCGTACCGCGCCAGGTCCAGGCCGAGCCGTTCCTGCATGGCCTCCTTGGCGGTCCGTTCCGCCTCGGTGTCCGGCTCGGTCGCCTCCAGCTCCGAGAGGGTCCGGCGGGTCAGGTCCGCCCGCGCCCGGTAACCCTCGGGCGAGAGGTCGTCCAGCTGGTCGTCATGGCCGGCGATGCCGACGTAGGTGGCGCCGGTCGGGCTCAACGGCGCCCACTCGGCCACGTAGCGGTTGGCGAGTTCATCAATTCGTCCCACGGTGCGACCCTACGTGACCAACCCGCCCCGGTGTCGACGACGTTTGTCGTGTTCAGCCAGCGGTTGGTGGCACCGTGGTGGCCGGAGATGGTGTCCGAAAGTCGCGCGACTTTGTCGTACGCCTCCGGCAGAGTGTCAGGGGTGAACACCGACATCACTCCTGACAAGGCGCCGCTGCGCGCCTGGCTGCCGGGTTTCATCGCCCTCGCCGCCATCTGGGGCTCCAGCTTCCTGTTCATCAAGGTCGGGGTGGCCGAGCTGCACCCGGTCCAGCTCACCCTCTACCGGGTCCTCGCCGGCGCGCTGACCCTGCTGGTGGTGCTCGCGGTGCTGCGCGACCGGCTGCCCTCCGAGCCCCGGGTCTGGGCGCACCTCTTCGTGGTCGCAGCGTTCGGCGTGGCCGTGCCGTTCACCCTCTTCGGCTACGGCGAGCAGCGGGTCGAGTCGATGCTCGCCGGCATCTGGAACGCCACCACGCCGCTGATCGTGCTGCCGCTGGCGGTGCTGGTCTTCCGCACCGAACGGCTGACCGTACGCCGCGCGGTCGGGCTCGGGCTGGGCTTCCTTGGTGTGCTCGTGGTGCTCGGGGTCTGGGAGGGCATCGGCGGGGCGCACTTCACCGGGCAGCTGATGTGCTTCGGCGCGGCCGCCTGCTACGGCTTCGCCATCCCGTACCAGAAGCGGTTCGTCGCGGGCAGCAGCCACTCCGGGCTGTCGCTCTCCGCGGCACAGTTGCTGCTCGCCGCCGGCCAACTGGCCATCGTCACCCCGTTCGTCGCGGGCGCGCCACCGCTGCCCACCGACCTGTCGGCGAAGGTGGTGGCCAGCGTGCTGGCCCTCGGCGCGCTCGGCACCGGGCTCGCCTTCGTGATCAACATGCGCAACATCCGGGTGGCCGGGGCGAGTACCGCCTCCACCGTCACCTACCTGATCCCGATCTTCGCGGTGCTGATCGGGGCCGTGGCGCTCGATGAGCGGCTCAACTGGCACCAGCCGGTCGGCGCGCTGATCGTGCTGCTGGGGGTCGCGGTCTCGCAGGGCGTGTTCGGCCGGCGGCGGCCGCGGCCGGTGGCCGGCGTCGGCGCGCCCGCCACCCCCGCTGCGGAACCGGTCAGCCGCTGAGGCTCGGCCGGCGGCTCACGACCGGTCGCCGGCCCACTCGACGAGTTGCTTCGCCGACCAGGTGTTGACCACCCGGTCGGCGGGGACGCCGCACCGGGCGGCCCGCTCGCAGCCGAACCGCTGCCAGTCGAGCTGGCCCGGGGCGTGCGCGTCCGTGTTGATCGCGAACCGGCAGCCGGCCTCCAGGGCGCGGCGGATCAGCCGCTTCGGCGGGTCCTGCCGCTCCGGCCGCGAGTTGATTTCGACGGCCGTGTCGTGCTCCGCGCAGGCGGCGAAGACCGCGTCCGCGTCGAAGTCGCTCTCCCCCCGGGTCCGGGCCCGGTGCCCCCGGTCGCCCGGCCCGGTCACCCCGGCCGGGCGGGACGACACCATCCGGCCGGTGCAGTGGCCGAGGATGTCCAGGTGGGGGTTGGCGACCGCGGTCAGCATCCGCCGGGTCATCTTCGCCCGCTCGTCGTTCAGGCCGCTGTGCACCGATCCGACCACCACGTCCAGCCGGGCCAGCAGCTCCTCGTCCTGGTCCAGTGAGCCGTCCGCGAGGATGTCCACCTCGATCCCGGTCAGGATCCGGAACCCCTCCGGCAGCGCCGCGTTGACCTGTGCCACATGGTCGAGCTGACGGCGCAGCCGATCGGCGGTCAACCCCCGGGCCACCTTCAGCCGTGGCGAGTGGTCGGTGAGCACCAGGTACTCGTGGCCCAGCTCCACCGCGGCCAGCGCCATCTCCTCGATCGGCGAGCCGCCGTCGGACCAGTCCGAGTGGGTGTGACAGTCACCGCGCAACGCGGTACGCAGCGCCGTCGCCTCGGCGTCCAGGTCACTGCCCTCGGTCGCCACCAGCCGGCGCAGGTAGACCGGCTCCTCACCGGCCAGCGACTCCGCCACACAGCGGGCCGTGACGTCACCGACCCCGGCCAGCTTGGTGAGCGTGCCGTTGCCGGCCCGCTCGGTCACCTCGGCCGCCGGCAGCCCGGCCAACGCCTTGGCCGCCGACCGGAACGCCCGCACCCGATAGGTGGCCTCGTTGGCCCGCTCCAGCAGGAACGCGATCCGGCGCAGGTCGGCGATGGGGTCCCGGGCCTTCATCCCACCGAACCTAGCCGTTGTGGGGCCCGTCAGGGAGCCTTCGGGCAGCCGTGTTTGCGCTGCCACGCGGTGACCTCGGCGGCCGGTTCCCGATTGCCGCCACGCCGCCAGGAGTCCAGGTAGCGCGCCGGCCAGAGCACCCCTCGCCGGATCCACCAGCCGTCCCTGCCAGTGCACGGCGGCGAGATGCCGAAGTGCACGTGGCAGACGTTGTTCGCGTTGCCGGTGCGGCCCACCTTGCCGAGCTGCTGCCCGGCGCGCACCCGGGCACCGGCATCGACGCCGGTGGTCACCACGCTCAGGTGCGAGCCGTAGTACCGCACCCCGTCATCGCCGAGCAGGGCGACCGACAGGCCCCCGTTCTCCGGGCCCTGCGGACCGCGCTTGTCGTACCGGTCGGTGCGACTCACCTCGAGCACCGTCCCGTCGGTCACCGCGACGAACGTCTCACCGCAGTCGGCGAAGATGTCCGTCGCCGGGTAGGCGCCGTGCGTCGGGTGATAGGCCACGTCGTCGGCGCGTACCGGAAAGACGTGCCGCAGCCCGACGCGGGGTGCGCTCGCCGACGGCCGGGCCGACGACGGCGTCGGGCGGGTCGGACCGGCCGCCGTCGCCGTGGCGGAGGGCGTCCCGGGCTGGTCGGCGGTCGCCCAGACCGCCGGCGGCGTCGGGGCGACGCCGTCCGGTGGGACCCCCGGCCGGGTGGTCGCGCAGCCGGCGGCCAGCACCGGGGCGAGCAGCAGCAGGATCGGGTACGCCGGACGCGTGCGGCGGCCGATCGTCGGCGAGGGCATCCGGTCATCCTGGCAGACCGGTACCGTGGGCACGAACGACGCGCGTGAGGGAGGGCAGCGACGGTGACCATCGCCCGGCCCGATCCCGGCCCGGATCCCGACGCCGTCGCGCGCCCGGCCTCGCGTACCCCCTCGGGGCTCTTTCCGGCCGGGCCGCCGACCCGCCCCACCTACCGCGAACCGCACCCGGTCACCGGCGGCGGTGTCGCCGCCGGCGGTGGCGCGGCAGCCGCCTGGCTGGTGCTCTTCGGTCTACTCGGCACCGACGTGGCCAGCTACGCGTGGTGGACGGTGGTGGCCGGTCTGCTGGCCTGGTTCACCGCCCTGGTCCTCGTGCGCTTCGGCGACCGTGGGGTGGCCACCGGGGTGGCCATTGTCACCGCCGGCGGCTGGAGCATCGCCGCCGCCGTGGTGGCGGTCCGCTGGGCGACCGGCGGTGACTGGCCGCTGTGGTGACCGGGCCGGCGGGCCTTCGTTCGGGTCGGCGGTGACTGCGCCGCGTGCCCGGTTGGCTGCGCAGCGAACGCCATCTTGACGTGGCCGCCGAGACTGGGCACGCTCGGCACTATGGCCTGGACCACCCCGCGGCAGGACCCCGATCGAAGCCGCCGCCGCCTGCAGCTGCTCGCCGAGTTGGCGGGGGCCAGGCAGGTACGTCAGCGCAACCGGCCCCAGCGGCTGCGCACCGAGCGTCTGCGCCAGCTCATCGCCACCCGCCGTCGGGTAGCCGGCTGATCCGACTTTGTCAGGAATGACCGGCCCTTCGGGGCGTTGACCGGTCGCCTGCCGACCCGACCGGCTAACGTGCACGCGTAACGAGTCGGCGCTGTGCCGAGGGCTATTGGGGGGACCGTGTCGTACTTCGCTGCGGCCGTGGTGCGCGACGACAGTGGCTGGACCGCCGCAGAGGTCAGCCTGCGCGGCGCCACCGACATCGACGAGGTCGCCGACCGGCTGCGTGACGTCGACCAGGAGGCCGACATCTCGCTGCTCTTCGTCGAGGCGGACGACGCCTACCTGGTGATCCTGCGCCTCGACGAGGGCGAGGACCTGAGGGTGTTCGGGTCGGACTCCGCGTACGCCGAGGAATCCCGGCTGGGTTCGCTGCTGGTCGGTGATCTGAAGACCTCGGTCACCGGGCTCGACGGCGACGACGAGCCGCGCCCGGCGACCGGCGGCGACGAGGAGAGCGAGCAGCCCGCAGTCGACCCGGAGGCCGACCCGGTAGGCGACGCCGACCTGCTGGCCAACCTGGGCATTCCCGCGCAGAAACTGCTGGCCCTGTGCACCCATGAGGGGATGCTGCCGGCCGACGTCACCGCCGAGATCTGCGAGGTGCTCGGCTGCGCCGACGAGGTCGAGGACCTGCGTGAGGTCTGATCCCACCGGATCGGACGGCGGGATGCCGCCCGTGGGCGGTGGAGAGCCCGCCGACGCCACCGATCCCCAGCTGGAGACGATCCGGCCGGGGCAGCCGACCCCCGGCGCGGTGGGCCGCGCCGGACCGGGCGCCCACGAGGGGCTGGCCGACCCGGGGGACGTCGGCCGGCGCCAGCGGCACGAGCTGTGGATGCGCCGCGCGCTGGAGGTCGCCGTCACCGGCCCCGCCGTCGACGACGTGGGCGCTGCCGACGTGGACGACGTGCCGGTGGGAGCGGTGCTCTACGGCCCCGACGGGACCGAACTGGCGATCGGGCGCAACGAGCGGGAGCTGACCGGCGACCCCACCGCGCACGCCGAGGTGCTGGCGTTGCGCAGGGGCGCCGAGCAGGCCGGCCGATGGCGGTTGGACGGCTGCACCCTGGTGGTCACCCTGGAACCGTGCACCATGTGTGCGGGAGCGCTCGTGCTGGCCCGGGTCTCCACCGTCGTCTTCGGCGCCTGGGAGCCGAAGACCGGCGCGGCCGGCTCACTGTGGGACGTGCTGCGCGACCGCCGACTCAACCACCGCCCCGAGGTCTACGGCGGCGTCCTGGAAGCCGAAACCGCCGCCGTACTACGCGCCTTCTTCCGCTAACCCCCCGCCCCCCGCCCGCCCGCCCCCTTTCCGCGTCGATCTAGGGCATATGAGCGTCAGTTGATCTCCATGCGCGACGATTCGCCCTAGATCGACGGGCGGTAGTGATCGTGGAGAGGACGCTTTCGGGGGAGTGGTACAGGTCTGCGGCGGTGAAGTAGCGCATCGCCCACCCCTGTTGCTCCAGCCAGTTGTGGCGGGAGCGGTCCCTTCGCAGCGTCTGGCGGTTGAGGTGGGAGGAGCCGTCGTACTCTGCTGCGATCATGCGGCACGGATCGCCCAGGTCAAGGCGGCACCGGACACGACCTGCGCCGTCGCGTACCGGCAATTGGGGTACGAAATCTTTGATGCCGGCATCGATGAGGAGCAGCCGAAGCTGGGTCTCCTGTCGGCACTCCGCTCGTCCGTCCGCGATCGCCACGAGTTCGCGAGCCTGTCGCACACCACGTAGCCCGTCGTGCCGGCTTACCTCGACGAGCAGCTCTTCCGGTGTCACCGCCCCGGCGAAGAGTGCGGCGTCGAGGAGCGGCAGGGCGTCGAGCCGGGGAAGCGTACGGGCGAGATCAACGGCGACGCGGGGTGCTCCCGCACAGGGAAGGCCAAGGATGCAGACGGGTGGGGCAGTCGGCAGAACTGTCTGGTGTGAGGTGATCCCTCGCCGTTGCGGGAAGGGCCTTCCCGCAGGGATGAGCAGGTGAACGTTGTCGGTCGGTGCAATCCCGAAGCCGTGGAGTTGGGCAGCACTGTGGAAGCCCAGCACCGCGTCCGGGTTGTCCATCAGCGCGGCTCGTGCCCGCCCCCACAGCCCGGGCAGGTCCGGGCCCGAGATGTACCTGCCGTGGTACGGCCGGTGCAGTCGCCCTCTGTTCGTGCGCCACCTGACCGCGCCCGCCGACAAGCCCGCATTCCTCAGCTGGCGGTAGCGAGCCGGCTGTAGGTCGATCGGGATCCGCCAAGGTAGCTCAGCCGCCTGCGAGTAAAGGTCCACGGCGGGGAAGGCTGCCCCCGCTCACCGTCGCTGCGCTCACCCACAGCCGCACCCTGTGGATAACCCATCGCCCTGTGCACAAAGCCCATTAGCCCCCACCCCTGTGCTACCCCCCACCCCCGCCCCCACCCCCCCGGCCGCCCACCGCCCGCCACCCGGCGTCGATCTAGGGCATATCGCCGTGATTAGAGATCCATTAGCAGCGATATGCCCTAGATCGACGAGGTTGGGGCGGGGGCGGCGGGGTGGGTCAGGTGATGATGGTGTCGAGGGCGATCTCGACCATCTGGCTGAAGGTCTGCTCGCGCTCCTCGGAGGTGGTCTTCTCGCCGGTCTTGATGTGGTCGCTGACGGTCAGGACGGTCAGCGCGCGCGCCTTGAACCGGGCGGCGATCGTGTAGAGCGCCGCCGACTCCATCTCCACCGCCAGCACGCCGTAGTCGGCGAGGGTGTCGTAGAGATCCGGCCGGTCCGTGTAGAAGGCGTCCGCGGCCAGGATCGGCCCGACGTGCATGGTGATGCCGCGCCGCTCGGCCACCTCGACCGAGGTACGCAGCAGCCCGAAATCGGCCACCGGGGCGTAGTCGATCAGGCCGTCGAAGCGCATCCGGTTCATGTTCGAGTCGGTGGACGAGCCGATCGCGGCGACCACGTCCCGCAGTTGGAGGTCGGTGCTGAGGGCACCGCAGGAGCCGACTCGAATCAGCGTCTTCACGCCGTACTCGTTGATCAGCTCGTGGGCGTAGATGGAGGCGGACGGCATGCCCATGCCGGAGCCCTGGACGGAGACCTCGACGCCGTTCCAGCGGCCGGTGAAGCCCAGCATGCCCCGGACCGTCGAGTAGCAGGTGGCGCCCTCGAGGTAGGTCTCCGCGATCCACTTGGCCCGCAGCGGGTCGCCCGGCATCAGGACCCGCTCGGCGATCTCTCCCGGCTTTGCGCCGATGTGCGTACTCATGGCAAAGATCCTGCCAGGCCGCTGCCGGTGATACCGGTTCGGCATCGCAACCGGTGGTCCTGTACCCTCGTCGGCGGTGGCGTGTCCGAGCGGCCTAAGGAGCACGCCTCGAAAGCGTGTGAGGGTTAACGCCCTCCGAGGGTTCAAATCCCTCCGCCACCGCTCTGAAGTGCGAAAACGCCCGGCGATCCGCGAGGATCGGCCGGGCGTTTTCGCGTCAGAGCTGCTGCTCGCCGCCGTCGACGAACAACTCGCCGCCGGTCATGAAGCTGCTCTGGTCGGAGGCGAGGAAGAGCGCGGCGTTGGCGATCTCGTCCGGGTGTGCCATGCGCTGCATGGGCACGCCCGAGGCGATGGTCTTCAGCAACCCGGGTGCCTCGGCGGGGCTGGGCGCGAGGCCTGCGAGCCCGGGAGTCTCGGTCGAGCCGGGGATCAGGGTGTTGACCCGGATCTTCCGGCCGATCAGCTCGGCGGCCCAGGTGCGGCCGAACGAGCGGATGGCTGCCTTGGACGCGGCGTAGACGCTGAACGCCGGGGTGCCGTTGCTGGCGGCGGTCGAGCCGGTCAGCACGATCGTCGCGCCCTCGTTGAGCAGGGGCAGGGCCTTCTGGACTGTGAAGATGGTGCCGTAGATGTTGGTGTCGAAGGTGGTGGCCACGTGCTCGACCGTGATCGAGTCGAGCGACCGGAACTCGCCACCGCCGGCGTTGGCGAACACCACGTCCAGGCCCGCGCCCCGCTCCTCGATCGCCCGCATCACCCGGTCCAGGTCGTCGAGCTTGCTGACATCGCTGGCGATGCCTGTGACGTTCGCGCCGATGCTGGCGACGGCCTCGTCCACCGGGCCCTTGCGGCGGCCGGTGACGAAGACGTACGCGCCTTCGGCGGCGAAGCGGCGGGCGGCGGCCAGGCCGATGCCGGCGGTGCCCCCGGTGACGAGGGCGGTCTTGCCGTCAAGCTGTCCCACGATTGGTCTCCTATTGCTTCTGGTGTGGTTGTCCTGCCGCGTTGTCGTACCGGCGGGTGGTCAGTGGGTTGCGGGGGTGGAGGCGAAGCTCGGCAGGAGAGTGGCCAGTTCGCGCCACTGCGGCATGGGCAGCGCCGGCCGATCCGGACCGTCGGGCCGCAGCACGTGGAGGGCGACGTGGTCCGCGCCGGCGTTCAGGTGCTCGCGGATGCGTGTGGCCACCGCGTCCAGGTCGCCCCAGGCGACCACGGCGTCGATCAGACGGTCGCTGCCGCCGGGGACCAGGTCGTCGTCGGTGAATCCCAGGCGTGCCAGGTTGGCTCGGTACGTCGGGAAGCCGATGAACATGCCGATCCCCGCCCGGGCGGCGGCGCGGGCCCGGTGCGGGTCCTCGTCGAGGACGACAGCCAGGTGCGGTGCGACCAGCGGCTGGTCTCCAACGCGTCTCCGCTGCGCCGCCGTGTAGTCCGGGGTCACCAGAAACGGGTGCCATCCGGCCGTTCGGTCGGCGGCGAGGTCCGCCATCCTCGGCCCGAGCGCGCCGAGGATGCGCCGTCCAGCGGGAACCGGCCGGGGCGCGGCGTCCAGGGCGTCCAGCCAGCGGCCCATCGTCTCCACCGGCCGGCCGTAGTCCTGGCCCGCCTGGGCGGCGGAGTGGGCGTTGCTCACCCCGAAGCCGAGGACTGTCCGGGGCCCGTGTGCGGCGTCCAGCGCGGCCAGCCGGTCACCGAGAGCCATCGGGTCCTGGCCCCAGATCGCCAGCACACCCAGCGCCACAGTGGCGTGCGGTGCGGCCGCCAGCAGGTGCCCGACGTCGTCGACGGCCCCGCGGCCGTCGAGGCCGGGCACCCACAGCGCCCGGAAGCCCCGTTCGTCGAGTTCGGTCGCCGCGTCCCGGACGGCCGGGTTCGCGGCGCCGCGCAGCTCCATGCTCCAGAGCCCGACCGCGGGCAGCGAGGTGTTCAGTCGAGTCGCCACACGATCCTCCAAGATTTCTGTACCGAGCGGTACTGATTTGACGGTAGCAACCACTGACCTGGTCCGCAAATTTCTGTACCGATCGGTTGCACCGCGGGTAGCATGGCCGCGGGAGGAGGTGGAACCGTGCCGCAGCGAGGACGACCACGGGGTTTCGACGCCGACGAGGCGCTGGAGCGCGCAGTCGAGGTGTTCTGGCGCCAGGGGTACGAGGGCGCCTCGGTGAGCGACCTCACCGCCGCCATGGGCATCAACAAACCCAGCCTCTACGCCGCGTACGGCGGCAAGGAGGAGTTGTTCCGCAAGGTCGTGGCCCGCTACGCCGAACAGGACATGGGGTACGCGCGGAACGCGCTCGCCCAACCCACCGCGTACCAGGTCGTCGCCACGCTGCTCCGCGACAACGTGCTCGCCGTGACCCGACCCGACCGTCCAGCCGGCTGCCTGTCGATCCAGGGCGGCACCGCCTGCTCCACCCAGAACGCGCCGGTCGCCGGGTTCCTCGCCGCCAGCCGCCTGGCCGGTGAGCGCGCCCTCGCCGACCGGTTCACCAGCGCCGTCGCCGAAGGCGACCTACCCGCCAACGCCGACCCGGCCGCGCTCGCCCGCTTCGTCATGATCGTCACCGAAGGTCAGTCGGTGCACGCCGCCGCCGGGGTCAGCCGGGAGGACCTGCACCAGGCGGCCGAGATCGCGCTCGCCGGGTTCGCCGCCGCGTCGGGGGCCCGACTGCCCGAGCCCGCCACCGACACGGCCTGAGCCCCGGCGACGGGCGCTCACCGTCGCAGCAGCGCCGCCACCCCGTCGAGATGGTCCGGTCCTGGAGCGACTTCGCGCCGATCGGCTGGCGGACTGGTCGCGCAGCCTCACTCGTACGACTTCTGGCGGTCGACGCCTGGGTCAGCAGGGGCCGGCGCCCTCGTCGAAGAGGCGGCGGGCCCAGTCGGCGTACCCGGCGATGGTCTTGCGGACCGTGCGCCCGTCGTGCAGGAAGAGGTACGCGCGGTCCCCGCGGCGGGCGAGCAGCCCGTCGAGCCGGTACGTCCCCTGTGGAGCGCGCAGCCGGGTGACGGACGGATAGCGGGACCAGACCTGGTCGACGGGTGAGCCCGCGGTGATGCCCTCAGGTGTCCGCATCGGGTCGCCGACCCAGAGCAGCACCAGTCTGTCCTCGACGAAGACCGGGCTGACCGTGTCGTGGCCGGCGAGCATCGGCCCGCAGGCGTCCAGGTCGGTACGCAGGATGCCCCGGCGGGTCAGCTCGTCCTCGGTGTCACCGAACTCGATGTTGCGCAGGCCGTTCAGGTCGATGATTTCCACGCTGCCGGCGGGCCGGCCGTCCGGGATCGGCCCCGGTGGCTGCACACCACTGCCGGCGATCGAGGCAGCCGTCAGCAGCGCGGAAATAAACGCAAATTGTCGCAATTTCATGGAATCCCCCAGTCCACAACGGAACCAGGGCGTTCAGGTTGCTGCCGTTCGCCGGATCACTGGTTCTCCCACTGCTCGACAAGCTCGTCCCAGTAGTCGGCGCTGAGCCGGCGCCGCCCGTGCGCCAGCCAACCGTCGGTGTTCCGTTCCAGGTGCAACCCCAACTCGGCGAACGGGTCGATCCAGGTGCCCGGCTCGACACCGAGCCGGGTGAGCGCCATGTTGATCGGCCACTTCCCGCGCGGGGAGTCGAGCACGCCGTCGAACCGTGGCCCCCAGGACAGCGCGCCGCCCAGCCATACCGCCGCCGACTGGTAGCCGGCGCCGCCGCCGAACTCCGCCTCCAGGTACGCCACCGGCCCGGACCGTGACCACCGGGCCAGCGACTCGACCAGTGGCGGCGACAACACCAGGTCGAACGGTTGCTCGGCGCTCCGGTCGTCAACGGCGAAATCCGGCAGCGACCCGGTCAGCTCCACCACCAACTGCGGCGTGACCGGCAGTAGTGCGAAGTCCTGGCGCAGCTCGCCGAGGACCGCGTGATCCAGCTCGGCAGTCTGCTCGCGGAGCAGTTCCGCGTCCGCGACCACCGCGCTGAGCTGGTAACTCATCGAACCCTCCGCCGTCCACAGCCTGTGGATAGAACATGTGTACGACCGATTCCGAGCCGGCCGCCGTCGATCCCCGGACCGTACCCGCCGGCCCGGGGTGGTTCACCGCTCGGGCAGAATCGTCCGGTGGCGGGGGAGGTGCGATGAGCTGGGGTACGGCCAGGGTGCTGACCGACCGCGACGCCGGCCGCTATCTCGGTGGGGTACTGGTGTCCGGCTTCGGCACCGCGGCGATGCTGCTGGTGGCCGGCATCTGGGTGAAGGAGCTGAGCGGGTCGAGCAGCCTCGCCGCCCTGGTGACCCTGGGGGTGTGGGCGCCCACCCTGGTCGGGCCACTGCTGGGGCTGCTCGCCGACCGGTTCCGCCGGCGGCCGCTGCTGATCGTCCTGCACGCGGTGATGGCGGCGCTCCTGCCGGTCCTGCTGCTGGTCGACTCGGCCGCCCGGGTGTGGCTGATCTTCGTGGTGATGACCGCGTACGGAATCAGCTTCGTGCTGAGCGACGCGGCCGAGGCCGCGCTGGTGCCGGCGGTGGTTCCCGGCCCGCTGCTCGGCGACTTCAACGGACTGCGCACCACGATCAACGAGGGGATGAAGCTGCTCGCCCCGCTCGCCGGAGCGGGGTTGTTCGCCGCGTACGGCGCGCACCCCGTGGTGCTGTTGGACGCGGCCACCTTCGTGCTGGCCGGCGTCGTCTTCTGGTCGCTGCGGGTCCGCGAGCAACCGCCCGGGCGCCCCGAACGCTGGAGCCGGCAGCTCGCCGACGGGTGGGGACACCTGCGGCGGCATCGGGCGCTGCGGCACGTCGTCGGCTGCGCCGCGCTGACAATGGTGCTGATGGGGCTCAACGGCGCCGTCGCGTACGCCGTGGTGGACGCCGGCCTGGGGAGGCCGCCCGAGTTCAACGGCGTGCTGGCCACTGTGCAGGGCGTCGGGTCCCTTCTCGGCGGCCTGGCGGCCGGATCACTGCTGCGCCGCTTCGGCGACCGGCGGGTGGTGGCCGGGGCGGTCGCGGTCTTCGCCGTCGGGCTGGCCCTGCGGGCCACCACCTCGGTCGGACTGGTGGTCGCCGGCGGGCTCGCGGTGGGGCTCGGCGTGCCGCTGGTGCTGGTCACCGTCTGGACGGCCGTCCAGCGGGAGACGCCGGGCGAGTTGGTCGGGCGGGTGGCGTCCACGGTCAACACGCTCACCTTCGGCCCGTCCACCGTGGCCCTGCTGGCCGGCGCGAGCCTGCTCGAAATCGTCGACCACCGGCTGATCCTGCTGACCGCCGCGGTCGCCGCCGTACCCCTTGCGCTCTGGTCCCTGCGGGCCCCGCCTGCCCCGCAGGGCGGGCCGGAGGCGTCGGTCCCGGTCAGGGCCGCCGAGCGAGCCGGCTGACGGGGTCGTCAGGGGCGCCAGATCGCCACGGCGACGTCGCGTCTGCGCTCTGCGAACCGGCCCTCGCGTGCCGCTTCGGACAGCAGGCGACGGAGGTCCGCCTCGAAGGCGGGGAGTCGGTCGGCGAACAGGTGTGGTGCCGAGCTGGACAGGGAGAACACCGCCGAAACGATCTCGTCGACGCCGCGTTCCGCGACCGCCCCTCCGCTGACCTCGATGCGGGTGGGGCCGGTGAAGCCGACCTGCCGCATGATCGCCTCCTCCCCGCCGGGGGTGCCTGCGGGCAACCATCCCCGACCGGCCCGGCGGACCGGCCCCAGGTAGCTGGCGACCAGCTCGTCGATCTGCCGCCACGGCGGACGCGGATACGGCAGCGTCTCGTCGTCGGCCACGCCCTGATGGGTGTTGGCGCTGACGTGGACCCAGGCCCCTCCCGGCGCGAGCATGTCGCGGACCCGGCGGGCCACGAGAGACCGATCCATCCAGTGGAACGACTGGGCGAAGGTTGCCACCCGGAACGTGCCCAGGCCGGCCGGCAGGGCCTCGGCGCGTAGGTGCCGCCACTCGATGGTCGTGGCTCCGACCTCGCCGGCTCTGCGCCGCGCCTCGGTGAGCATGCCCTCGTCGGCGTCGACGCCCACCGCCGCGTCGAACAGGGGCGCGAGCAGCAGCGTCAGCGATCCGGGCCCGCAGCCCACGTCCAGGAGTCGGCCGGTGCCGTCGAGGCCGAGTTCCTTGCCGAGGGCGTCGGCGAGACTGGGCGGGTAGGCCATGCGCCCCGAGCTGTAGTGGCTCGCGCTGCCCGCGTACAAGGTCTCGTCCCACTGCCACGCCGTGTCCGCCACGACGTCGATGAGACCACAAGATCAACGCCCGGCGGACCGATTATGGCCTGCCGGGCGTTGGTGCTGTTCAAGGACGCGTTCAGCGCCGCACGTTGTAGACGAGGACTTTGGCGTCGGGTGACACCGAGGCGACGACGACGCCGGCTCCGCCGAACGACCACCGCCATGTGCCGGACGTGTCGGCCGTGACCGTCGTCCGCACCGTGCCGTCCGCGGCGGACGTGACCGTCCTGACCCGCGTGTACGACGTGGTGCCCGCCTTCCTGAACTCAAGGCTGACCGGCTGGCCGGCGTAGGCGACGGAGACGAAAGAGTTCCCACCCACGTCCAGGCGATTCCAGTCGGGATAGGTGAGCTTGCCGGTGACGTTGAGGCTGGAGCCCTTGCGGATGGTTCCAGGACCGGCGTTCGGCGTCACCAACCCGGCCTTCTTCAACAGGGGGACGTTGTCCGCCGGGTCGCTGTAGAGGTCGTACTTCGCACCGTCGTAGGCGTAACCGGCGATCCTCAACTGAACCTTGTGCCCAACCGATGAGTCTTGGTGTCGTAGGGCTCGGCGTGAGCCGGAGCTGCCGGCAACAGGCTGCCGACGACTGCTACCGCGACGAGCAGGGCGGCATTGCGCACCGATACCAAAGGGCCCCCCAACGGAATCAGAAACCGTGCAGTGGGCACGGGTGGTCGCATCCTTCCACAGCGGTGCGGGAGTCAGGGCTCAAGGCGCGGGCATGACGCCGAGGGCGGCCAGCAGCATGGGCACGGCCAGCAGGATCACGCCCAACGCCACGGGTGCGCCGAGCGCGCCGAGGACGACGACGCCCTTCCGGAGTCTGAAGCGCCGCGAGTATGAGATCGCCAGGACGCCGAAGCCGGCCGCAACCATCAGGAAGAAGAGCACGTAAGCAACCCCGGCCAGGTCGATCTGGTCGGCGCTGCCAGCCAGGCCCGAAGCCATGCCGATCGCTTGCACCACGCTGCCCAGGGCGTACACGGCGAGCATCGCAAACGCTCCCCACACCAACACGCCCAGAAACACCGGAGGAAGAAATCTCGGGCGGCTGGCGACCGACAACAGTGCCACAGCCGCGCCCACCGCCTTGAGCCCGACGACGAGCCAGTTCATCACGGCGATCCCGGTGGAATACTCGGCATACGGACCGTCGGCAAAGCGGTCGGTCAGCTCGAAGACGATGTTGACGACCGCGAACCCGATGCAGCACAGGGCCATCAGACGGCCGGTCACGGTGATACCGATGCCGGGTCGCGCAGGGGCCTCGGGACGATCGGTTGCGAAAGCAGCGGCTGCCATTCCGGTAGTCAACAGCAGTCCCGCAGCCAGGTCCTCCCTCCCGAAGGGGAGATCGGCAACATGGATTGGCGCTGAACTGTGAGTCGCGGTGGCGACTGAACCGAACCTGGGAGCGGTGCCCCACGCTTCGTCCCGACGTACGGATCACTCACGGGTGGCTGCCCGAGCGGCCCGGGAGCGACGTGGAGACGACGAAGGGCCGGTCCCCGGTGGGGCCGACCCTCGCGTTTGTGATCAAGCGAGCGGAGGATACGAGATTCGAACTCGTGAGGGTGTAAACCCAACACGCTTTCCAAGCGTGCGCCCTAGGCCTCTAGGCGAATCCTCCGCGAGCCAGGATACAGGGCCCCGCCGACCCGGCCACCCCACCACCCCCTGAAGATCGACGGGCTGTCGGGTAGGGTTGGCGTCACCTCCCGTGCGGCGGTATCTCGTGAACCTCCCCAGGGCCGGAAGGCAGCAAGGATAAGCGAGCTCTGCCGGGTGCACGGGAGGCCTTTCTGTCTCCAGGCCGGTTGATCCACTCGACATCCGTGATGTCGGGGCATCCCGGGCATAGGGACACCGCGACTTCCAGGAAGCCGAGTCGATCAAGCGGGGCAACCCGTGGCAACCCACGCCGGACCGGGGTGGTGGGTGGTCACCCGCGCCCGACCGGCGCAGAATGGCTCGGTCGAGAGGAGGCGGGACGAGTGACGCTGGCGCTCTACCGCAAGTACCGGCCGCGTACCTTCGCCGAGGTCATCGGGCAGGAGCACGTCACCGAGCCGCTGTCGCAGGCGCTGCGCAGCGGGCGGCTCAACCACGCCTACCTCTTCTCCGGCCCGCGCGGCTGCGGCAAGACCACCAGCGCCCGGATCATGGCCCGCTCGCTCAACTGTGAGCAGGGCCCCACCCCCGAGCCGTGCGGCAAGTGTGACTCCTGCCGCTCGCTGTCGACTGACGGTGCCGGTTCCATCGACGTGATCGAGATCGACGCGGCCAGCCACGGTGGTGTCGACGACGCGCGCGAGCTGCGCGAGCGGGCCTTCTTCGCGCCGGCCAACAGTCGCTTCAAGATCTACATCATCGACGAGGCGCACATGGTCTCGACCCAGGGCTTCAACGCCCTGCTCAAGCTGGTCGAGGAGCCTCCGGAGTACGTCAAGTTCATCTTCGCCACCACCGAGCCGGAGAAGGTTCTCGGCACGATCAGGTCGCGGACCCACCACTACCCGTTCCGGCTGTTTCCGCCGAAGGTGGTCCGCCCCTATCTGGAGCAGCTCTGCGAGGCGGAGGGGGTCACCGTCGAGCCGGCGGCCTTTCCGCTGGTGGTGCGTGCCGGTGGTGGCAGCATGCGGGACAGTCTCTCCGTGCTCGACCAGCTCATCGCCGGCGCCGGGCCGGAGGGGGTCAGCTACGCCCGGGCCGCCGCGCTGCTCGGGGTCACCGACTCGGCGCTGATCGACGAGATGTGCGACGCGCTGGCCGCCGGTGACGGCGCCGCCGCGTACGCCACAGTCGACCGGGTGGCCGAGGCCGGGCACGACATGCGCCGGTTCGCGTCGGACCTGCTGGAGCGGCTGCGCGACCTGATCGTGATCCAGCAGGTGCCGGACGCCGCCGCGAAGGGCCTGATCGACGGTCCTGCCGACCAGATCGAGCGGATGGCCGCCCAGGCCGCGCAGCTCGGTCCGGGCACGCTCTCCCGCTGCGCCGACATCGTGCACGACGGCCTGGTGGAGATGCGCGGCACCACCGCGCCCCGGCTGCTGCTGGAGCTGATCTGCGCCCGGATGCTGCTGCCCGGCGCGGACGACTCCACTGGTGGCCTGCTCCAGCGCCTGGAGCGGATGGAGCGCCGGCTCACCCTGAGCGGTGGCGACGCGCCGTCGGCCGCCGCCGCCTCCGCGCCAGCCACCCACCCTGGGGTACGCGCACAGCCGGCCTCCCCGTCTCCGGCTCCCGCCGCCCCGGCACCCGCTGCCGCCCCGACCTCCGCGCCGCCGTGGACGGTCGACCCGGCGGCACCCCCGAGCACTCCGTCCTCGGCCGCTCCGGTCCCGAGCGCTCCCGCCTCGGCCGCTGACACGCCGATTCCGGCGTCCCCCGGTGCGTCGGCTACCGCGGACCGGGCCGTACCCGTCTCGCCGGCCGGGCCCGGCTCGCCCGGTGGGTCGCCGGCTCCCCGACGCGCGGTGCCGCCGTCGGCGGTGCTTCCCGACCCGGCGACGCCGGAGCCGCCCCGACCCGGCGCGCCGGCCGCGGCGCTGGACGCGGTCGCGGTCCGCCGGGTCTGGCCCGACGTGGTCGGCAAGGTCAACCGGACCAACAAGCGGATCGCGGCCCTGATGCGCGACGCGGTGGTACGCGACCTCGACGGCGACACGCTTGTGCTGACGGTCAAGTCCACCGTGCTGGCCAAGATGATGGCCGACCACGCGGCGGTGCTCACCGACGCGCTCTATGAGGAGCTGGGCGGACGCTGGCAGATCCGTTGCGAGGTGGCCGGCGAGCGGGGCGGCGTGTCGCTGTCCGGCCCGCCGCGTTCGCAGGCCGCCGCGCCGGCCCGACCGGCCGCATCCCCGGAGGACGCCCGATCCGCCGCGCCGGCGGACGCCCGACCCACCCCGACCAACGCGTCACCCACCCCGACGAACGCGACCGCAGCTGCCGGCCCCGCTGGCGGCGGGGGTGTCCGCGACGGCCTGCCCGACACGTCGGGCGCGCGTGGCCGTGCCACCTCAGCGGCGGACGAGTCCGCTGGTCGCGGCGCAGGTCGGCAGGGCGGTGCGTCGCCGGCCGGGTCGCCGGTGAACGACGAGGACGACTGGCCGGAGGCGGCCCGCCCCGGTGGCAGCGCCCCCGCCGCCGCACCGGCCGATGACGAGGACTGGCCGGAGGCCGCCCGGCCGGGCGGCGTCACCGCCGACACCCCGCCGGCCGGCCCCGGCTCGGCGCCCTCCAGCGCGAACGGCGCCGACGCAACGGCCACCGGTGCGGACAGCACTGACCTGGGCCGCGCGGGTGGAGGCGGCACCGGTGCGGCCGGCGGCGGTAAGCCGAACGCCCGGGCCAACCCGACACCGGCGGCCCGTCAACCGGCCACCGGTGGAGCACCGGTGAGCAGCGCCATCGCCGCCGCCCGCGCGGCAGCGGCGGGGCGCGGTCCGCGTACCGGAGCGGCGGCCCGCCCCACGGCGGACGCCGAATGGGCCGGCGAACCGCCCTACGACCCGGACTTCGACGGTCCGCTGCGCGGTGCCAAGCCGGGTGGCGCGGCACCGGCGGCCACGCCGACCTACGAGGGGTTCGACCCGGGCGACGAGCCGCTGGACGAGATCATCGACGAGAAGACCGCCCGGGAGTCCAGCGAGGAGCAGGCGGTACGGCTGCTCCGCGAGACCTTCGGCGCCGAAAAGATCGACGAAGTCGACGCCCGCTGACTCCTCCACCCGAGGCAGCAGGCCCAGAGCGGGATCGGTTCCGGGTGGTGACAGGTGTACTCCTACCGGCTCCGGCGTGGGCGGACGACCGGGCGGGGCGGAGTCGGTCCCAGCGGATAGGCTGGGCGGCGGCCGAGCAGACGAGTGCGAGAAGGAGCCATCCGTGCGCCCAGGTGGACAGCCGAACATGCAGCAGATGCTGAAGCAGGCGCAGAAGATGCAGCAGCAGATCGCCGCCGCCCAGGCCGAGCTGGCCGAGGCCGAGCTGACCGGCACCGCCGGCGGTGGGCTGGTCACCGCGACCGTCTCCGGTTCCGGGGAGCTCAAGGCCATCAAGATCGACCCGAAGGCCGTCGACCCGGACGACGTGGAGACGCTGGAGGACCTGGTCGTCGCGGCCGTGCACAACGCCGCCGAGGCGGCGCGTGAGCTGACCGAGCGCAAGATGGGTCCTGTCACCGGTGGCATGGGCGGCCTCGGCCTGCCCGGTTTCTGAGCCGGCAGATGTACGAAGGTGCCATCCAGGATCTGATCGACGAGCTGGGTCGGCTGCCGGGCGTGGGCCCGAAGAGCGCTCAGCGGATCGCGTTCCACGTCCTGTCGGCGGATCCGACCGACGTCAACCGGCTGGCCGGCGCGCTGCGCAAGGTCAAGGAGCTGGTGCGGTTCTGCACGACCTGCTACAACGTGGCCGAGTCCGAGCAGTGCCGGATCTGCCGCGACCCACGCCGTACCGACGAGGTGCTGTGTGTGGTGGAGGAGCCCAAGGACGTGGTGGCCATCGAGCGGACCGGTGAGTTCCGCGGCCGCTACCACGTGCTCGGCGGCGCGATCAACCCGCTGGAGGGGATCGGTCCGGACAATCTGCGCATCCGCGAGCTGATGACCCGGCTGAGTGGCGGCGCGGTGCGCGAGCTGATCCTGGCGACCGACCCGAACACCGAGGGCGAGGCGACCGCCACCTACCTGGCGCTGATGGTGAAGCCGATGGGGATCGCGGTCACCCGGCTGGCGAGCGGGCTGCCGGTCGGCGGTGACCTGGAGTACGCCGACGAGATCACGCTGGGCCGGGCCTTCGAGGGGCGCCGGGCCGTCTGATCCACCGCCCGGTGATGGGCGGACGGTGAGCCGGTGATGACGACACGGTGATCGCCGTCGTGACGATGGGGGCTCTCTCTCCGCATCTCGCGACGGAGGTCACCGTGCGCCGGTCCCTGGCCCCGCTACTCGCACTCGCGGTGCTCGTACCGCTCGTTCCGTTCCAACAGGTGGCCTCGGCCGCTCCCGCCGCTCCCGCCCCGACGACCACCGTCGCCAGGCCGCCGGCCCCGAACCGGCCGGCCGATCCCGATCGGGTCCTCGACCCCGACCGGCGGCTCGGCACCACCTGGCGGCGATCCGCCGACCGGGTGGTCACCACCTCGTCCGACGAGACCGGCCTGCACGTGCTGGTGGCGGACGCCAAGGAGGCGTACCGCTGGCGGACGGCGGCCACGCTCGGTGAGCCCGGCCTGCCGACGGACCAGTGGGTCGGGCAGGTCTGCCTGACCGGCTCCGGCCGGCGCGCTGTGGCGGTCTACGCGCCCCGTGAGTTCACCAACCGGGAGAACCTGCTCAACGCGGGAGCCTTCGCGGCGGTTGTCGACCTGGACACGGGTGCGGTCACCAAGCTGCCCGAGCGCTACTCCCTGGCGTACCACAATCCCGGCTGCGCGGCCGGGGAGGCCGCGGTGCTGACGCGCCTGGAGCTGCCGGCGTCGTCCCGGGCCGGCACGGCCGCGCGGACCGTCCTGACCAGGGTGGACACCGCGAAGCCCTCCGCCACCCGGAAGTCGCTGGCGACCGGTCAGCTCACCTCGGCCATCCCGGTCGGTGACGGCATCGTCGCAGCCAAGGGCGACGCGCTGCTCACCCTCGACCGCCGGGGAGCGGTCCGGTCGACGGTCCGGACCGGAGGATCACCTTTCCGGCTGATGGCGGACGGGACCCGGGACGTCGCGCTCCAGGTGGCCCGGGGGGACGAGGTTGACCTCGCCCGGCTGTCCGGTGGCCGGGTGGTTCCGCTGGCCACCGTTCCGTCGGGCACGGTCAAGCTGCGCGCCGGCGGTGCGGGTCGGGTCTTCGCCGTGGGCGGCCAGGCCGGCGGCCGGCTTGCCGGCAAGCGCCTGCCGGCCGGGTGGCGCACGATCGATGCGCCCCCGGACAGCGACGTCTCCCGCACCGGTGACCTGGTGCTGACCAGGGCCGTCACCGGTCGGGAGGCGGCCGGGCCGGCAGGGGGCACGCCGGCCGACGGGCAGGCGGACCGGGTCGACATCAAGGCTCGCCTGCGGACGGGGGGCGACGTGGCCTTCACGGTGCTGCCCGCGGGTCGGCGCGCCGGGCGGCTGGCTCCGGCGGCCGGCGCGGGACGGGCGCCGGGTAACGCGACGACCCTCGCCGATCCGAGCCCGGAGACCGTGGCGTACGACCTCGACGGCTCCTGCGCGGTACGCCGCAACGACCCGGCGATCCAGGTCTACCAACCGACCCGCGAGCAGGTGGAGTGGGCAGCCGACCTGGCGGTACGCGGACAGCTGACCTTCCAGCGGGCGGCCAACTGGTCCAACAACGGCCTGCCGGCGTACTCGCCGCAGGGGATGTTCCCGTCGATGACGCTCGCCGGTGGTGGCAACGTGCCGGCGCAGGTGTTCCTGGGGATCCTGGCCCAGGAGTCGAACCTGTGGCAGGCCAGTTTCCACGTCGTGGACGGCCTGGCCGGGAATCCGCTGACCAGCCTCGGCTACTACGGTCTGGACCTGCTGAACCCGGACTACACCAAGATCGACTGGACGAAGACGGACTGCGGTTACGGCGTCGGTCAGGTGACGTCCGGGATGAAGAAGAGCGACACCGACCAGTGGATCGCGGGCGTGCAGTGGGACGCGACGAAGCAGAAGGCGGTGGCGCTGGACTACGCCGTCAACATCGCGGCCGGCCTGCGGATCCTGCAGGACAAGTGGAACCAGACCCGCAACTCCGGGCTGATCGCGAACAACGGCGACGCTAGGTACATCGAGAACTGGTGGTTCGCCATCTGGGCGTACAACACCGGCTTCTACAGCCAGATCCCGCAGAGCCCCACCGAACCCTGGGGGGTCGGCTGGGCCAACAATCCGGCCAATCCCAACTATCCGGCGGACCGGAAGATGTTCCTGACCGAGCCGCTGGACGTGCCGGGCGCCAACCCGCCCGTCGACGACCAGGTCGGGTACGACAACGCCAAGCACCCGAACCACTGGTCGTACCCGGAGCGGGTGATGGGCTTCGCCTACACCTCGCTGCGCCGGTACAACTACGAGACGGGCAACTACAGCCCGACGTACGCCACCGCGCAGGAGCGCAACAAGCTCGTCGCCCAGCCGTCCCGGTTCGCCTTCTGCGTGCCCGCTCAGAACGCCTGTGACCCGAACGTGTCGGAGGTGCCGGGCGACTACCCGACGGAGAAGCCCGGCCCGTGCACCCGCGACGACCTGAAGTGCTGGTGGCACACGCCGATCACCTGGACGGACTGCCAGGTCAACTGCGGCCTGGAGAACCGGCGGTACACCACCGTCGAGCCCCGCCCGTACGGCTCCAGCATCTACGACTCGCAGTGCAGCCGGACCGGGCTGCCCGGCAACGCGCTGATCATCGACGACATCGACAGCGCAACCCCGCTCGGCCCGCAGGGCTGCGCGCGGGACTACACACCGGCGGGCAAGTTCTCGTTCAGCTATCCCTCCCGGGTCGGGCCGAACAACGTGACCATCTATCCCGGCAAGGTGGACACCCACCAGATCGGCGGCGGGTTCGGCGGGCACTTCTGGTTCACACACACGCAGAAGCTCGACACAGCGCCGGAGAAGGTGACCGGGCGGTGGACGCCGACCAACCGGCTGAACGGCTGGGCCAAGGTCATGGTGCACATCCCCGACCACGGCGCGCACACCCAGCAGGCGAAGTACGTGATCAACACGGGGGCGGGCCAGCGGACCCGGTACATCCCGACCCGGACCGAGGCGCACCGCTGGGTGACTCTGGGGACGTACCAGTTCTCCAACGCGGGCGCGCAGTCGGTGGAGCTGAGCAACATCACCCCGGACGGCAACGGCAGCGAGGACGTGGCCTGGGACGCCCTGGCGTTCGTTCCCCTGCCCGCCAAGCCGCGGCACTTCGTGGTGGCGATGGGTGACTCGTACGGCTCCGGCGAGGGCGTCGGCAGCTACTACTACGAGACGGACAACAACTACGGCAACCGGGCCTGGAACGCCTGCCGCCGGAGCACCAGGTCCTGGCCGCTGCTGACCCGCCTGCCCGGTTCGTCGAGTTCGATCTCCAGCCGGCTGGCCAGCCACGACCAGGGCCTGGACTTCCAGTTCGTGAGCTGCTCCGGGGCGACGGCGCAGCAGATGAGGAGCACGAGCGTCCCCTACTACTGGCAGAGTCCACCCTCGTCCGTGGGTGACTACGGGGAGGCCGCGGAGGGGCAGTTCCGGGAGATCTCCCAGATCCAGTCCGGCGTGCTGGACGGCAACACGACACTGGTGCTGCTCTCGGCCGGCGGCAACGACGCCGGCTTCCCCTCGACGATGACCAAGTGCGCGCTCGAGGCGTGCGACACCGCCGCGTACGAGGCGACCGTACGGCAGCGGATCGACAACGCCCAGTACGAGGTACGCCAGTTGGTCGACGCGGTGTCCGCGAAGGCACCCAACGCGACAATCATGGTGGTCGGCTATCCCCGGATCTTCGCCAGCTACCACCAGGACTCGTGCGTGTTCGCCCGGTACACGGCAGGCGAGATGGCGATGGTCAACAGGCTGGCCCTCTACATGCGGGACGTGCAGCGGACCATGACCGACACGGCCCGGGCAGCCGGTCGGAGGGTGCAGTTCACCGACATGGTCGACGGCATGCTCGACCACGGGACGTGCCGCAAGTACGACGTCGGCCACGACATCCTCGTACCGGACGACATCAACTCGCTGGTCGCCGGCCCCGAGGGCGAGGGCGACTTCCGGATGGTGGCCAACGACGACTACGCGACGTGCGTCGGCTGGATCACGGCCGGCTTGAACGTCTGCATCAGCCGGGCCTCCTTCCATCCGAAGGACACCGGTGCGGTGACCTACTCCAACGCCGTGACAGCCCGGTTGCCGGCGGTGGGCTACAACTGAGTGGGACCGGTGGGTCGGCGCGACCGGCGCGGGCCCACCGGCGTACCCCTGGAGGTGTCGTGTGACGACCCGGCGGCCGGTGCGGCGGTCCCGTACCCCGGTGGTGCTGGCGGTCGTGCTGGGCCTGGCCCTGGTGGGCGTCGTCGTGGCGATCGAGGTGGGCACCCGGCGGATGGCCGCGGACAGTCGGGCGGAGGAGGCCGGCGCCGAAGCCGCCGTGACCCGCGACGCGCAGGCGTACGCGGCCGAGGTGGTCGCCACCGGCGACCCGGCGCCGACCGACGACCGCTTGGCGGCGGTCGCGGACGGCACCGGGGTGCAGGTGCGCGAGGTGCGCCGACGGCCCGACCTGTCGGTCATCGTGTACGGTACGGCCCGATTTGGCACGATGTTCGGGGCGGGAAACGTGGCCGCCTGTCACCGGGTGACCTTCCACGCTCTGGGCACGGCGGCGGCGGGTTCCGTCGTCGAGCGGCTGTCCGACTGCCCGTCGGCGGCGCCCGGGCCGACGCCCTCCTGACCGGTCCGGCGAAGCGCTCCCGGCCGCCGGATTCCCCGCCCGTCGGTGTGTCGGTCGCTGCGCCGGTGGCGCGGTCGACTGTCAGACCCCGTCGCAAGGTGTCGGCTTGGTAGCGATTGCCTGACGCCAGTTCCGCTTCGCGTGTGACATGTCATAGCCTCCCGCACACGGACCGAGCCACAACTCGGCGTGGTCGGGCGCATGACAGAGGTGAGAGATGCAGGCGAGAAGGCTAAAAACGGCTGTGGCCATCGCGGCCGTTGCCGCTCTGGCGGTCGGCGCGGCCGGCTGCGCGGAGAGCGAGCGCGACGGCGACAGTGGCGAGGCCAAGACTGGCGGCACCTTCATCTTCGCGGGTGCCGGTGACCCGAAGAACTTCGATCCGATCTTCAACGATGACGGTGAGTCGTTCCGGCCGGTCCGGCAGATGTTCGACACCCTGGTGAGCCACAAGCCGGGCACCGCGGAGCTGCAGGGCGGCCTGGCTGAGAGCTGGGAGCACGACCCGGACGGCAAGGTCTGGACGTTCAAGCTCCGCCAGGGCGTGAAGTTCCACGACGGTACGCCGTTCAACGCCGCCGCGGTCTGCTTCAACTTCGACCGCTGGTACAACATGAAGGGCGCTGCCGCCCAGTCCCAGATGATCTACTACATGGACACCTTCGGCGGGTTCGCCAAGAACGAGGCCGAGGGTGCCGGCGAGTCGATCTACAACAAGTGCGAGGCCAAGGACGACGGAACCGCCGTCCTGACCCTGAACAGGTACAAGGGCGCCTTCCCCGGCGCCTTCGCGCTGACCTCGCTGTCGATCGCGAGCCCCGAGGCGCTCAAGAAGTACGACGCCAACACGGTCACGCAGAACGGTGACTCGTTCTCGTACAGCGCGTTCGCCAACGAGCACCCGGTCGGCACCGGCCCGTTCACCTTCGGTGGCTGGGACAAGGCCAAGAACGAGATCACCCTGAACCGCAACCCGGACTACTTTGGCGAGAAGGCCAAGGTGGACAAGATGATCATCAAGATCATCAAGGATGAGAGCACCCGCAAGCAGGAGCTCCGGGCCGGCACCGTGCAGGGCATCGACTTCCCGGCCCCGGCCGACCGCAAGGCGCTCGAGGGTGAGGGCTTCCAGGTCGTCAACCGCCCGGCGTTCAACATCCTCTACCTGGGCATCAACCAGAAGAACCCGAAGCTGAAGGACCTGCGGGTGCGGCAGGCGATCGCCTACGCGCTCAACCGCCAGCAGCTGGTGCAGACCAAGGGCCCGGGTGGCGCCAAGGTCGCCGACGAGTTCATGCCGGACACCGTGCTCGGCTACGCCCCGGACGTGCAGAAGTACGAGTACAACCCGGACGAGGCGAAGCGGCTGCTCAAGGAGGCCGGCGCCGAGGGTCTGACGCTGAACTTCTACTACCCGCCGGACGTCACCCGGCCGTACATGCCGAACCCGCAGGAGATCTTCACCGTTCTCGCCAACGACCTCCAGGCCGTGGGCATCAAGGTCAACGGTGTGCCTCGCCCGTGGAACGGTGGCTTCAAGGACGACGTGCAGCAGTTCGGCAAGCACGACCTGCACATCCTCGGCTGGACCGGTGACTACAACGACCCGGGCAACTTCGTCGGCACGTTCTTCGGCCGCGGGAAGGCCGAGTTCGGCGATCAGGCGATGACCGAGATGTTCGAGGCCATCACCAAGGCCGACGCCACGGTCGACGAGGCCGGCAAGAAGGCGGCCTGGGAGCAGGTCAACAAGGACATCGCCGCCAAGTGGCTGCCGGCCGTGCCGGTCTGGCACGCCCCGCCGGCCATTGTCGTCACCAAGGATGTCAAGGGTCTGGTTGCCAGCCCGCTGACCGACGAGCGGTTCAACACGGTCAGCGTCACCAAGTGACGTTTGGCGGCTGACGCCGTAGGCCTGATCGGCCCGGGTCCGGGGCTCCTCCCGGCCCGGGCCGATCGCGCGACCATCGAGAGTCTGGTGTGTGAGAGATGTTGCGAGTCATAGTCCGCCGCCTGCTGCAGTTGGTGGTGACCCTCATAGCGCTGTCGGCGCTGATCTTCATCTGGCTGCGGAACCTGCCCGGCGGCCCGGTCGAGGCGCTGCTCGGCGAGCGGGCCACGCCCGAACGCCGCGCCCTGCTGACCAAGGCGCTCGGCTACGACCAGCCGATCCTGGTGCAGTACGGCAAGTTCATGCAGCGGGTGGTGACCGGCGACTTCGGCAACTCGATCCGGTCCGGTGACCCGGTCACCGACGTCATCAGCCGTGCCTTCCCGGCCACCATCGAGCTGGCCCTCGCCGCGATGATCATCGCGGTCGGCCTCGGGGTGCCGTTGGGCTACCTCGCCGCACGTTGGCGTGGACGGTCCCTGGACAACCTCACCATCGCCGGCACCCTGCTCGGCATCTCGATCCCGATCTTCTTCCTGGGCTACCTGCTCAAGGACGTCTTCACGCAGAACATCCACTGGTTTCCGCCGTCCGGACGGCTGACCACCGGTCTGGACAACACCAACGTCACAGGCTTCTTCGTGCTCGACGGCCTGCTCACCCGGGAGTTCGACGCCAGCGCCGACGCGCTGTGGCACCTGATCCTGCCGGCGATCACGCTCGCGACCATCCCGCTCGCCGTGATCGTGCGGATCACCCGCGCGAGCGTGCTCGACGTGCTCAACGAGGACTACGTGCGGACGGCCGAGGCGAAGGGCCTGCGGCACCGCACCATCCGCGGCCGGCACATCCTGCGCAACGCGCTGCTGCCGGTGGTCACCACCATCGGCTTGCAGACCGGCGCGCTGCTCTCCGGCGCGGTGCTCACCGAGAAGGTCTACAACTGGGGCGGCATCGGCACGCTGATCACTGACTCGATCAGCGGCGGCCGGGACTACCCGGTGCTCCAGGCGATCATCCTGCTCGCCGCGCTGGTCTTCGTGGTGGTCAACCTGCTGGTCGACCTCTCCTACGCCTTCATCGACCCGAGGGTGCGTGTGCGATGAGTGACCCGATCACCCAGGCCGGCACGCCGGCTCCCCGTAGCGGGGACGACAAGCCACGCCCCGGCATGAGCGAGCGCAGCATCGGCCTGCTCGGCGACCGTAAGAAGGCGCGACTGGACGAGCTGGCCCGGGCGAGCGCGGCCGACCGGGGCGGAATCAGCCTCGTCCGCGACGCCGTGCGCCGGCTGCGACGCAATCCGGTCGCCATCGTCGGGGCCACCATCGTGGGGCTGTTCGTCCTGATGGCGATCTTCGCTCCGCTGATCGCCCCACACGACCCGGTACAGCGCTTCGACGAGCTGACGAAGAACCTCACAGTGGACAGCATCCCGGGTGCCAGCGGCGACTTCCCGCTCGGCTCCGACCCGCTCGGCCGGGACTTCCTCTCCCGGATGATCTACGGCGCCCGGCAGACGCTCTTCGTCGGCGTGCTCGCCACCCTCATCGGCCTCGCGCTCGGTGTGCTGATCGGCGCGATCGCCGGTGCCTTCGGCGGCTGGATCGACGTGGTGCTGATGCGGCTCACCGACGTGATGCTGGCCCTGCCCAGCCTGCTGCTCGCGATCACCCTGGTCGCGTTGGCCAGCCGGTCGAGCCAGTGGACTGTCATCTTCGCGGTGGCCATCGTGAGTGTGCCGATCTTCGCCCGGCTGCTGCGCGGCTCGATGCTGGCCCAGCGGGAGAGCGACCACGTGCTGGCCGCCCGCGCGCTCGGCGTCAAGGAACGCAACATCGTGCTGCGGCACATGCTGCCCAACTCGCTGACCGCGGTGATCGTGCAGGCCACCCTGACCTTCGCGGTGGCCATCCTGGACGCCGCCGCGCTCTCCTTCCTGGGTCTCGGCGACCCGGACATCAACCGGGCCGAGTGGGGCCTGATGCTCGGGGTGGACGGTCAGCGCTACTTCGACGTCCGGCCGGAGCTGGCCTACTACCCGGCGCTGGCGATCATCGTGGTCGCGCTCGGCTTCACCCTGCTGGGCGAGGCGATGCGCGAGGCGATCGACCCGAAGAACCGGCGGTGACGGCGGTGCGAGCGAGCGGCACGACCAACGAGCGCCAGCGACGAGCGCGCGGAGTGAGCTTGCGAGCTCCGCGGTCGCGGGCGAAGCACCAGTGCAGTGAGGAAGTGACCCGATGAGCCTGCTCGACGTCCGTGACCTGAGCGTGGTGTTCCAGCGACGCGGCGAGCGGCCCTTCACCGCCGTCGACAAGGTCAGCTTCACAGTGGAACCGGGGCAGACCGTCGGCCTGGTCGGTGAGTCCGGCTGCGGCAAGAGCGTGACCAGCCTGGCCATCATGGGCCTGCTGCCCAAGCGGGGCAACAAGGTCACCGGGGAGGTGCTCTTCGAGGGCGCCGACCTGTTGAAGCTGCGGCCGGACGACATGCGCGACCGGCGGGGCCGGGAGATCAGCATGATCTTCCAGGACCCGCTGTCGTCGCTGAACCCGGTCATCCCGATCGGAATCCAGGTCGCCGAGGTGCTGGAACGCCACCAGGGCCGGGACCGCAAGCAGGCGTTGCGGGAGGCGCGGGACCTGCTCGACGCGGTCGGGATTCCGGATCCGCAGCGGCGGCTCAGTGAGTACCCGCACCAGATCTCCGGCGGGATGCGCCAGCGGGCGCTGATCGCCATCGCGCTGGCCTGCAAGCCCCGGCTGCTGATCGCCGACGAGCCGACCACCGCCCTCGACGTGACCATCCAGGCGCAGATCCTCACCCTGCTCAAGCAGCTGGTCGACGAGACCGGCACCGCGCTCGTCATGATCACACACGATCTGGGCGTGGTGGCCGGGCTCTGCGACACGGTCAACGTGCTCTACGGCGGCAAGGTGGTCGAGCGGGCACGACGGCACGAGCTGTTCGCGCACGCCCGGCACCCGTACACGCACGGGCTGCTCAACTCGGTGCCCCGGCTCGACTCACCGCGTGGTGAGCGGCTGCACGCGATCCGCGGGTCCGTCTCGGACAACATCCCGTGGGCCGAGGGGTGCGCCTTCGCGCCGCGCTGCGACAACGTCGTGGACGCGTGCCTGGAGGGGCCTCCGCCGCTCGAACCCACAGCCACCGGCGGCGACCTGCGCTGCAACAACCCCGTCTCCGAGGAGGTGGCGGTCCGATGACCGAACAGACCGGACCTCTGGTCGAACTGCGCGACATCAAGGTCCATTTCCCGATCAAGAGCGGCCTGCTCTTCGACCGCACCGTCGGGTACGTCTACGCGGTGGACGGCGTTTCGCTGAGCATCCGCAAGGGTGAGACGTACGGCCTGGTCGGCGAGTCGGGCTGCGGCAAGTCGACGCTGGGCCGGGGCCTGCTGCGACTGGTCGAGCCGACCGACGGCGAGATCATTTTCGACGGCACCGACGTGCGTTCGCTCAAGGGCGAGTCGATGCGTCGGGCCCGGCGCCGGATGCAGATGATCTTCCAGGATCCGCTGTCCAGTCTCGACCCTCGGCAGTCGGTGGAGTCGCTGCTGGTGGAGGGGCTCAAGGCGCACGGGCTGGCCGGCGACAAGGCGGAGACGAACCGGCGGTTGCGCGAGACGCTGGAGGCGGTCGGCCTGCCCGCGTCGGCGTTGGGCAAGTACCCGCACGAGTTCTCCGGCGGTCAGCGCCAGCGGATCGGCATCGCCCGGGCGCTGGTGCTCGACCCGGACCTGATCGTCGCCGACGAGCCGGTCTCCGCGCTCGACGTGTCGATCCAGGCGCAGGTGCTCAACCTGCTCGAGGACCTGCAGAACGAGCGCGGCCTGACCTACCTGATCATCGCTCACGACCTGGCGGTGGTCCGGCACATCGCCGACACGGTGGGCGTCATGTACCTCGGCGGGCTGGTGGAGGAGGCGTCCAGCGACGACCTGTACCGCGAGCCGATGCACCCGTACACCCGGGCGCTGATGTCCGCGGTGCCGGTCCCGGACCCGTTGGTCGAGGATCGTCGAGAGCGGATCCTCCTCGCCGGTGACCTGCCCTCGCCGACCAACCCGCCGTCGGGCTGCCGGTTCCACACCCGGTGCCCGTGGGCGCAGCCGACCCGCTGCGCGGACGAGCGGCCGGCGCTGCGCGACGTGGTCGGCGGGCACCGGGTGGCCTGCCACTTCGCCGAGGACATCGCCGCCGGCCGGATCCGGCCGCACGAGGTCGAGGCGGAGCTGGTCCGCCCGACCGAGGGCACCGGCCCGCTTGACCCGCCGGGCGAGCTGATCCCGACCCCGTGACGCAGCCAGGGGCCGTCCTGTCACAGGACGGCCCCTGGGCGTGCGGCCTGACGTGCCCCGGCGTGAGGCTCAGCCCTCCGGACGGTGCAGCAGGGCCACCGCGACGCCGTGCACCGCGTCGAGACCTGCCGGGTCGGGCAGCGGCACCGAGCCGCCGGTCACCGCGTACCACTCGTCCGCGTCCTTGTACTGCACGTTCAGCGTGACCCGACCGTCGGCGTAGCTGGTGCGCAGGGTCAGCTCCCCGGTCACCACACCCACCTCGTCGGTCATCACCCCGCCCGGCCCCGGGACGATGTCCGCGGTACGCGTGGCGCCGCTGGCCGCGTCCGCGTCCATGCCGGCACCCGGCGACGCGGTGTCGGGCGGGTTGGGGCCGTCCGCGCTCATCCCCGCGCCGGGCACCGTGCCGGCGGTACCGGTGCTGCCGTCCACGGTCATGCCCGCGGTCGCTGGCCCGGCCGACGCGCTGCCGGTCGCCGCCGCCGCGTCCTCTCCGCCCGCGTCCGGCGTCTGCTCCGGGGCCGGGCTCGCCCCGGCCCCTGTCACGGCTTGTTCGCCCATGTGCAGCCCTCCAACATGTCGTTCAGGGCGGCCTTCTCGGCACTGGTCACCGTCAGCCGCCAGTGGTGCTTGACCGTCACCCAGCTCTCGGCGTACTGGCACCAGTACGACCGGTTCGCCGGTTTCCACTGGGACGGGTCCTGGTCACCCTTTGCCCGGTTCGAGGACGCGGAAACCGCGAGAAGCTGAGGCCGCGTCGTGTCGTTGGCGAAATCGCCGCGCTTCGCGTCGTTCCAATCGTCGGCACCCGATCGCCACGCGTTGGCCAACGGCACCATGTGGTCGATGTCCACGTCGGACGGATCAGTGGCGCTGCGACCGTCGTAAACGCTCTCCCAGCGCCCGCCGACCACGTTGCAGCCGGAGAGCTTCACGTCCTTGCCGTCGCGCTGCAGGATGGTGTCCCGCACGTCGCAGTTCTTGCCGGTGTTCCGCCAGTGCGGGAAGTGCTCACGGCTGTAGCCCTTCATCGAGCCGGCGCTGGCGACCGTCAGCTGGCCCAACTGCTCGACGGCGTTGCTGCCGCCACTCGGTGGCGCCGCGTCGGGCTCATCGGGCGGGACGCAACCGGCCACGCCGAGCGCCAGCGCCGCGACGAGCGCGGCCACCGCCGCGCGCGGTCCTGATCTGGTACGCACAGACGACACCTCTCCAGCTTGCGGTCTCCCGGCGATTGCGCACAGTACCCGGGCATGGTTTCGGCGTTTCGTGGCGTCTCCCACATGGTGCAAGGCAGATTGGTGGGATGACCGCACCCGTACCGGCGCCGGCACTGCGGATGGGGACCGCCGCCGGCCGGGGGACCCTGCTCGCCGCGGTGCTCGCCTCCGGCATGGTCTTCCTGGACAGCACGGTCGTCAACGTGGCGCTGCCCAAGCTCGGCCAGGACCTCGACGCGAACGTGGCGGATCTGCAGTGGACCGTCAACGGCTACCTGCTGATGCTGGCGGCGTTCGTGCTGCTCGGCGGCGCGCTCGGGGACCGCTTCGGCCGGCGACGGGTCTTCCTGACCGGGGTGGTCTGGTTCACCGCCGCCTCGGTGCTCTGTGGGCTGGCCCAGGGCACCGGCTGGCTGATTGCGGCGCGGTTCCTCCAGGGTGCCGGCGGCGCCCTGCTCACCCCCGGGTCGCTGTCGGTGCTCCAGGCCAGCTTCCACCCGGACGACCGGGGCCGGGCGATCGGCGCCTGGGCCGGGCTGTCCGGCGTGTCCACCGCACTGGGTCCGTTCATCGGCGGCTGGCTGATCGACGCGCTGTCCTGGCGGTGGATCTTCTTCCTCAACCTGCCGATCGCCGTGCTGGTACTGCTGGCGGCCCTTCGCTGGGTGCCGGAGAGCCGGGACGAGAACGCCTCCGGGACGGTGGGGCCGGGCCGGACCCGACGCCGGTTCGACGTGGCCGGGGCGCTGCTCGGCGCGTTCGCGCTCGCCGGTGTCACGTACGCCCTGATCGACGCGCCGGCGCGCGGCTTCGACTCGGCCCCGGTGGTGGTCGCGGCACTGGTCGGGGTGCTGGCCGCGGTGGCCTTCGTGCTGCTGGAACGGCGGCGCGGAGACACCGCGATGCTGCCCACCGGGCTGTTCCGCAGCCGGCTCTTCTCGGTACTGAATATCTTCACAGTGGTGGTCTACGCCGCGCTGAGCGGTTTCACCTTCTTCTTCGCCGTCTACCTGCAGAACGTGGTCGAGTGGTCGGCCTTCCGCACCGGGATCGCGCTGCTGCCGATGACGGTGCTGCTGCTGATCGGGTCGGCCCGGGCCGGCGCGCTGTCGGCGCGGATCGGCCCACGGCTGCCGCTGGCCGTCGGACCGGCGGTGGCGGCCGCCGGGCTGCTGATGCTGCGCGACGTCGGCCCGGGCGCGTCGTACTGGCGTGAGGTGCTGCCCGGGGTGCTGCTCTTCGGGCTCGGGCTGACCCTGGTGGTGGCACCGTTGACCGCATCGGTGCTGGCCGCAGTGGAGGACCGGTTCTCCGGCGTGGCCAGCGGCTTCAACAACGCCGCGTCCCGGGCCGGCGGCCTGCTCGCGGTGGCCGCGCTGCCGCTGCTGGTCGGCCTCTCCGGCGGCGGGTACGAGCAGAAATCCGAGCTGACGCACGCGTTCCGGGGCGCGATGACCTGGTGCGCCGGCCTGTTGCTGACCGGCGCGGTGCTGGCCCTCGTCCTGGTCCACCGGCCGCCCCGCGCGGCCCCGCCGTCGCAGCCCTGCCACTCCCTGCCCGCCGCCACACCCCCGAAGTGAAAGGAAGGGCCCCTTGTTAACGCCAGGCGTTAACAAGGGGCCCTTCCTTTCACTTCATGCGCCGGGATGGGGCGTTCAGCTGCGGGCGCGGTTGACGGCGCTGGTGACCGCCTTGATCGAGGCGGTGACGATGTTGGCGTCGGTGCCCACGCCCCAGACCGCCCGACCGTCCACCTCGCACTCCACGTACGCGGCGGCCTGCGCGTCCCCACCGGAGGAGAGCGCGTGCTCGTGGTAGTCGAGCACCCGGACGCCCACCCCGACCGACTGGAGCGCGTTGACGTACGCGTCGATCGGGCCGTTGCCGACCGCGGCGAGCGACCGCTGCTCGGCGCCCACGCCTACCTGGGCCTCGATCTCGACCTTGCCGTCTGTGGTACCGATCGTGTAGCCGGCCAGGCGTACGGCCGGGTCGGGCTGGTGGTCGAGCAGGTAGTGCGTCGCGAAGATCTCCCACATGGCGGCCGGGTCGACCTCGCCGCCGTCGTGGTCGGTGACCTGCTGCACCACGCCGGAGAACTCGATCTGGAGCCGGCGGGGCAGATCCAGTTGGTGCTCGCTCTTCATGATGTACGCGACGCCGCCCTTGCCGGACTGCGAGTTGACCCGGATGACCGCCTCGTAGGTACGGCCCAGGTCCTTCGGGTCGATCGGCAGGTAGGGCACCGCCCAGGTGTGCTCGTCCACAGGTACGCCGGCGGCCGCCGCGTCGGCGGTGAGAGCGTCGAAGCCCTTCTTGATCGCGTCCTGGTGGGAGCCGGAGAAGGCGGTGTAGACCAGGTCGCCCGCGTACGGGTGGCGCTCGTGCACCGGCAGCTGGTTGCAGTACTCGACGGCCCGCCGGACCTCGTCGATGTTCGAGAAGTCGATCATCGGGTCGATGCCCTGGGAGAAGAGGTTGAGGCCCAGCGTCACCAGGTCCACGTTGCCGGTGCGCTCGCCGTTGCCGAACAGGCAGCCCTCGATCCGGTCCGCGCCGGCGAGCAGGCCCAGCTCGGCGGCGGCCACACCGGTGCCCCGGTCGTTGTGCGGGTGCAGGCTGAGCACCAGGCTGTCCCGGCGCGGCAGGTGCCGGTGCATCCACTCGATCGAGTCGGCGTACACGTTCGGCGTCGCCATCTCGACGGTGGCCGGCAGGTTGATGATCAGCTTCCGGTCGGGCGTCGGGTCGATCACGTCGATCACCCGGGCGCAGACCTCCAGCGCGTACTCCAGCTCGGTGCCCGTGTAGGACTCCGGCGAGTACTCGTAGTGGATGTCGGTGTCCGGCGTGTGGATCTCGGCGTACTTCTGGCAGAGCCGGGCGCCGGAGGTGGCGATGTCGGTGATGCCGTCCCGGTCCAGGCCGAAGACCACCCGGCGCTGGAGCGTGGAGGTCGAGTTGTAGAAGTGCACGATCGCCCGCTTCGCACCGCGCAGCGACTCGAACGTGCGCTCGATCAGGTGCTCCCGGCACTGGGTGAGCACCTGGATGGTGACGTCGTCCGGGATCATGTCCTGCTCGATGAGCTGCCGCACGAAGTCGAAGTCGGTCTGGCTGG
Organism: Micromonospora coriariae; assembly: GCF_900091455.1. Classification (NCBI taxonomy): domain Bacteria; kingdom Bacillati; phylum Actinomycetota; class Actinomycetes; order Micromonosporales; family Micromonosporaceae; genus Micromonospora; species Micromonospora coriariae. The sequence goes on from NZ_LT607412.1 coordinate 2,956,410, forward strand.
CCGACGGGAAGCCGACCTCGATCTCCTTGTAGCCCATCTGGACCAGCAGCTGGAACATCCGGCGCTTGCGCTCGGGCGACATCGGGTCGATCAGCGCCTGGTTGCCGTCCCGCAGGTCCACGGCGCACCAGCGCGGCGCGGCGTCGACGTGCCGGGTGGGCCAGCTGCGGTCCGGCAGGTCGACCCGGAACTGCTCGCGGTAGGGCTGGTAGCGGTGGTACGGCATCCGACTCGGGCGCTGCCGGGCGATCGGATCGGTCTCAGCGTCGGTGACAGGTTGAGCCATCTCAGAGTGCTCCCTGGAACATGTGGCGTCAGCAGATCGGAAGGTGTCGGCGGGATGCCGGGCAACGGTGCGCGGCGGTGCCGAGAAGAAGTTCGGATGTGCTGGACGGCGCGATGCGACTCCGCGACGAGGTGCCGGCCGGTCAGGCCTCGTCGCGGCGGCTAAGGAGAACGAGCGCCTGCCACATGACCAGGTCACCCTACGTGATGAAACGGAGGGTGGGAAGGTAGGTCCGGATTATGGGACCGGGGCCATGGCCGGCGCCGCGGCCTCGGCACCCAGCCGCGGCGTCCGTTGCGCCCAGGCCACCGCGGGCACGATCGCCACCGCTACCAGCACGAAGATCGCTGCCGTCGGTAACCAACCCCACCCGCCGGTGGTCACCCCGAGCGCGGTCAGCCCCGCCGGGGCGATCAGGTACTGGACCTGCACGCCGAGTCCGAGCGCCCCCACGTACGCACCGCGCTGGTCGGCCGGCGGCAGGGTGGCGGTGAGCCCCCAGGTGCCCGCCGACTCGATCAGCTCGGCCAGGATCAGCAGCAACGCGGCGGCCACCAGCACCACCACTGTGAGCGCGCCCCGAGTGACGCCTGAAATCGGCAGGACCAGGCAGAACAGGGCGATCAGCAGTCCACCCCGACGGGAGGCCCGGGCCGCGCCCACCGCGGTGTCCGCGCCCCGGCTGACACGCACCTGGAGCAGCACGATCAGGACGGTGTTGAGCAGCACCAGCCCGGCGATCATCGTCTTCGGGGCGTCGGTGCGGGTGAGGATCCACAGCGGCATGACCGTCAGGTAGAGCACCCCGTGCGCGGTGAGCAGCCCGGACACCAGGGACACCGCCATGAACGGCCGGTCCCGCAGCACGTCGAGCCGACTCATCGGCTCCGCCGGTCGGGCCACCTGCGGCAGCCGGGGCAGTCGCCGCACGAAGAGGGCCGTCACGAGGAAGACCGTCGAGATGAACCAGACCATTCCCCGGTACGCGGTGATCGTGTCCACCGCCAGCACCAGGCCGCTGATCACCGCGCCGAGCCCGAAGCCGACGTTCAGCGACGAGCGCTGGTACGCCATCGCCGTGACCCGTTCGGCCGGCGGGAGCGCGTTGATCGAGTAGACCTGCCGGGCCACGCCGACAGCGGCGTCCACGGCGGCCAGCGCCACCACCACGGCGAGGAACCCCGCGAAGCCGCCCACGAACGGGTAGGTCGCGAACAGCGCCGCGTTGAGCACCAGCCCCACCACCCAGACCCGCTGCGGCCCGTACCGGTCGGTGAGCCCACCCAGCGGCACCGTGCCCAGCAGCGACACCCCCGCCGCGATGGACAGCCCCAACCCGACCTGGGCGGCGCTGAGCCCGAGTGCCCGGGTGAAGAAGACGGCGCTGCCGGCGTGGAACAGGCCGCTGCCGACGGCGTAGACCATGGCCTGCACGGCCAGGGCGCGGGTCAGCCCGGCCGGCGGTACGACGTCTCGAACGGCGGTACGGATGGTTTCTCTGGTCCCCATGTCCGAGGAGTGAAGCGGGCCCCCATCGTTCCGGTCGAGTCTTTTAGGCTGGACCGAATCCTGTTCCTGGGGGGCGTGTGTCCGAGTTGCGGTTCAGCCTGGCCGACGTGGCGGGAGTGCGGCTCGCCGTGTCTCCGGCCAACGAGACGGTCATGAGCATGTGGGCGCTGGCCAACCCGGTCCGCTACGCGGTGCACCTGCCCTGGATCGACCGGGCCCGGGTGACGGTGCGTCGTCCCGAGGTGGCCGACCGGGTCCGACCTCTGGTGGGGTTGGTCGTGCCGGGTCGCTGGCTGCCCGACTTCCTCACCCCCGCGGCCCGACCGAACGTGGAGATGGCCGAGCAGCTCGACCAGATCGCCGCGACGCCGCCGGCCGTGGTGGTCCAGGACCTGCTGTCGACCACCTGGCAAAAACCGCTGAGCCCGTTCGGGCGGGCGCTGCTCGCCGACCCCGGCGGGCTGCTGCCGCAGGTCGTAGACGCGGTGCGGGTCTGGTACGACGAAGCGATCGCCCCGGACTGGCCGCGGATGCGGGCGCTGCTCGACGCCGACGTGGCGTACCGGGCCGCGCAGCTCGCCGAGAGCGGCGCCGGTCGGTTCTTCGAGCAGCTCCACCCGAGCCTGCGCTGGCACGGCGACCGGGTGATCAGCGACGACACGTTCGAGCGGGACTTCGACCTCCGCGGTCGTGGGCTGGCGCTGAACCCGACGGTGTTCACCGAGCAGCACGTGCTGTGGAACCTGCTGGAGGATTCGCTGCCGGCCGGCGCGTACCCCGTCCGTGCCGTCGGGACGCTCTGGGAGGCGGCCGCGCCGCCGTCCGGCGACCCACTGGCACGGGTGATCGGGCCGGGCCGGACCGCGCTGCTGTACCTGCTCGAGACGGCGCTGACCACCACCGACCTGGCCCGGCTCACCGGGATGTCCGCCGGAAACGTCTCCCAGCACCTGGCCGCGCTGCACGGCGCCGGCCTGGTGTCCCGGTCCCGCGAGGGTCGGCACGTGCGCTATCACAACACCGATGCCGCGGCGGTCCTCGTCCGGGCCAGCCGGGGCGGGTGACCCCGGCGCTCGATCAGCGCAGCAGCAGCTCGGCGACCGGACGGCGGCGACGCAGGCCGGTCTCGCGGGCCCGCAGCTCGGCCGGAAGGGCGAACGGGTCCCCGAGTCGGCCGACGGCGGCGACCACCAACGGGCGGACGCCGCCGGGCAGGTCGAGCTCGGTGGAGAGGCCGGCCCGGTCGAACCGGGTGAGCTGGTGCACGTGCAGCCCGAGCGCGGTGGCCTGCACGGTCAGGTGGGCGACCGCCTGCCCCAGGTCGTACGCGGCCCGCTCGGTGTCGAGGCCGGTGTGGGCGCCGACCACCAGGGTCGCGGCGTGCCGGATCCAGATCTGGTCGTCGACCGGGAGGTTGATCAGGATCCGTTTCCAGGTCTCGTCGTCGCGGTGGCCGAGGGCGAACCGCCAGGGTTGCCCGTTCTCCGCCGACGGTGCCCAGCGCGCGGCCTCAAGCAGCGAGGCGGACTCCTCCGGGGTCAGCTCGGCGCCCGGGTCGAAAGCTCGTGGACTCCAGCGGTAGGCGAGCAGCGGGGTGAGGTCGGCCATACACCGGATCGTTCTGTATGGGTGATTCGCCCCTCAGGATGGGGTGGTTAAATGTGGGCAAGAGCACCCGTAACGGGACGAAGATCAGGGCGTTCCCGCGCTCGGGCTCTCCGGCGGGTCCGGGGTCGGCGGCGCCGCGGTGTCGAGCGGCTCCCGGTCGATGACCACCGGGCCGGCCAGCTGCACGGTGGCCGGTGCCGGGCCGGGTGCAGCGGCCAGCCGCAGCGTCCCGGCCCCGGTCCGGACGCCGGTCGGCGTGCCGTCCTGGTCGTAGCAGTAGATGCCCACATCCAGCGGTGCGTTGAGCGACGCCGAGGTGGAATCCACCGAGTAGCAGGTGCCGGTGAGGCCCTCGGGCGCGTTGGCCGGGGCGACAGCCAACGGCGCGCGTCGGTCGGTGAGAACGTTCAGCCAGTCGGTGAGCAGGTGCTGGACCCGGGGGTCCGACCGGCGTGGGATCGCGTCGTCGCGATCACCCAGGCGTACGCAACTCGCCGACCCGGTATGACCGGCCGACGGCAGGGCGCACTGGAACAGCCCGTCGGCCGTGCTGGCCATCGAGACATCGGCGGTGCCACCCAGGGCGCCCCCCGGCACATCCACCCGCCAGCTGCCGTCGTTCGCGCTGGTGAACACGATGGTGCGATCCGGTTGACCCGCCTGGCTGTACACGTACTGGGCCACCAGGTGACGGTCCTGAGCCGCCGCGGCCAGCGCGGCCAGCTCATCCCGGGCGGCGTCCACCTCGACCGACCCCGGATCGGCGGGCGGTGGAGCCGGTGGCTGCTCAGTGGTGCAGGCGACCATTAGTGCCGGCAGGGCGAGGACGAGCGGCCCGAGCACGCGGCCGGCCGAGCGGGTGAGGACGGGCACCGGCCCATTCTGGTGGGTGCGGGCGGTTGGTGGGTGCCGACGCGTACGGGCTCGTCCCGGCGTGTCGGACGGGGCGTTGCCGCGTACCCGTCCGGACCTGGTGCGACCGGCACGGCCGGGCCCGGGCGGGCCGGATGGTGGGATCACCTGACCCGGCGTCGTTACCCGACGGATACCCTCAAGGGGTCTGACACACGCCGCCGGCCCCGGTTCCGGCGGCGTCGGCACGCTCAGGGTGACTGGGAGGGAGTGCACCGTCGTGGCACTCGTGGTGCAGAAGTACGGCGGGTCCTCCGTCGCCAACGCCGAGCGCATCAAGCGGGTGGCCGAGCGCATCGTGGCCGCCCGCAAGGCCGGCGACGACGTGGTGGTGGTGGTCTCCGCGATGGGTGACACCACCGACGAGCTGCTCGACCTGGCCAACCAGGTCAGCCCGCTGCCGCCGGGCCGTGAGCTGGACATGCTGCTCACCGCCGGGGAGCGGATCTCCATGGCGCTGCTGGCCATGGCCATCCACAACCTGGGGTACGAGGCCCGCTCGTTCACCGGCTCGCAGGCCGGCGTGATCACCACCTCGGTGCACGGCCGCGCGCGGATCATCGACGTCACCCCCGGGCGGCTCAAGGGCGCGCTCGACGAGGGCGCGGTGGTCATCGTGGCCGGCTTCCAGGGCGTCTCGCAGGACACCAAGGACGTCACCACGCTGGGCCGGGGCGGTTCCGACACCACTGCCGTCGCGCTCGCCGCCGCGCTGCACGCCGACGTCTGCGAGATCTACACCGACGTCGACGGCATCTTCACCGCCGACCCGCGGATCGTGCCCAACGCCCGGCACATCAGGCTGATCACGTACGAGGAGATGCTGGAGCTGGCCGCGTGCGGCGCGAAGGTCCTGCACCTGCGTAGCGTGGAGTACGCCCGGCGGGCGGGGTTGCCGATCCACGTCCGTTCGTCATACTCGACCAACACCGGCACGATGGTCACCGGATCGATGGAGGACCTTTCCGTGGAGCAGGCACTGATCACCGGGGTCGCGCACGACCGCAGCGAGGCCAAGATCACGATCGTCGGGGTGCCCGACGAGCCGGGTGCCGCCGCGCGGATCTTCGACACGGTCGCCGGCGCCGAGATCAACATTGACATGATCGTGCAGAACGTCTCCACCGAGGGCACCGGCCGGACGGACATCTCGTTCACCCTGCCCAAGACCGACGGCCCGACCGCGATGGCCGCGCTCAGCAAGATCCAGGAGCCGGTCAAGTTCAAGGGCCTGCTCTACGACGACCACGTCGGCAAGGTCTCGCTGATCGGCGCCGGCATGCGTTCGCACCCCGGTGTGGCCGCCGGCTTCTTCGCCGCCCTCGGCGCCGCCGGGGTAAACATTGAGATGATCTCCACGTCCGAGATCCGGGTCTCCGTGGTCTGCCGGGACACCGACCTCGACGCCGCGGTCCGCGCCATTCACGACGCGTTCGAGCTGGGCGGCGACACCGAAGCCGTGGTCTACGCGGGGACGGGTAGGTAGCGCCGATGACGGCGCTGCCCACCCTCGCCGTGGTCGGAGCGACCGGTGCCGTCGGCACCGTCATGTGTGAGCTGCTCACCGGGCGTCGCAACGTCTGGGGCGAGATCCGGCTGCTCGCCTCGGAGCGTTCGGTCGGGCGGCGGGTGCGCTGCCGGGGCGAGGAGCTCGTCGTCCAGGCGCTGACCCCGGAGGCGTTCGACGGCGTCGACGTGGCGATGTTCGACGTACCCGACGAGGTCTCCACCCAGTGGGCGCCGGTCGCCGTCGCCCGTGGCGCCATCGTGGTGGACAACTCCGGTGCCTTCCGCATGGACCGGGACGTTCCGCTGGTGGTGCCGGAGATCAACCCGGAGCAGGTCCGCAACCGGCCACGGGGCATCATCGCGAACGCCAACTGCACCACCCTGGGGATGATCGTCGCGGTCGCACCGCTGCACCGCGAGTACGGCCTGCGGGAGCTGGTGCTCGCCTCCTACCAGGCGGTGTCCGGGTCCGGTCAGGCCGGCGTGGACATCCTGCACGACCAGCTCGCCAAGGTCGCCGGGGGCCGCGGGCTCGGCTCACGGACCGGCGACGTGCGGCAGGCGGTCGGCGACGACCTGGGGCCGTTCCCTGCGCCGATGGCGCTCAACGTGGTGCCCTGGGCCGGCTCGCCGGCCGACGGCGGCTGGTCGTCCGAGGAGATGAAGGTCCGCAACGAGTCGCGGAAGATTCTCGGCCTGCCCGACCTGAAGGTCTCCGCCACCTGCGTCCGGGTGCCGGTGGTGACCGGTCACTCGGTGGCCGTGCACGCGGTCTTCGCCACCGAGGTGGACGCCGAGGGTGCCCGCGAGGCGTTGCGCAACGCCCCCGGGGTGATCCTGGTCGACGATCCCGCCGCCGGTGAGTTCCCGATGCCGATCGACGCCGTCGGCACCGACCCGTCCTGGGTCGGCCGGATCCGCCGCGCCCTCGACGACCCGCGCGCCCTCGACCTCTTCATCACCGGCGACAACCTCCGCAAGGGCGCAGCCCTCAACACCGCCCAGATCGCCGAACTCCTGGCCAAGGACCTGACCGCCTAAACCCCCGCGCCCCTCTCCCCTCTCCCCGCCCCGCCCCGCCGCCCCCGCCGCGCCGCGCCCCGCGGGCCCCCCGCCCGGCCCCGTCGATCTAGGGCATATCGCTGCGGCAGGAGATCAACTCGCGGCGATATGCCCTAGATCGACGCGGGCTGGGGACGGGGGCGCGGCGCGGCGCGGCGGGAGGACGGGGAGGGGAGGGGAGGGGCGCGCGGCGGGTCAGGCGGCGGAGAGGTGGACGCCGTCGCGGCCCTGGCGCTTGACGGCGTAGAGGGCCTGGTCGGCGCGGCGGAGGGTGAGGTCGGGCGACTCGCCGGGGCGGGGTAGGGCGACGCCCACGCTGATCGTGCGGCCGGTGCGCCGGGCCGCCTCGGTCAGCCGCTCGGCGATCCGCACCGCCTCCTCCGGGCGGCTCACCTCGATCACCGCGACGAACTCGTCGCCGCCGATCCGGTACAGCTCGTCGCCGTGCCGCAGTGCCCCCTCCAGCGCCCGGGCCAGCCCGACCAGCACCTGGTCGCCGGCCTGGTGGCCGTACGTGTCGTTGACCGTCTTGAAGCCGTCGACGTCGATCGCGAGCAGGGCCGTACGGCCAGGGGTGGCGGCCGCGATCCGCTGCCCGAACGGGCCGGTGTGCCGCAGTCCGGTCAGCGGGTCGGAGCTGGCCTGTTCCCGTAGCCGGGCCAGCGTGCGCAGCCGGTCCAGGCTGGTCCAGGCCTGCCCGGCGAGCAGTTCCATCAGGCTGACCGTGGTCGGGTCCGGGCGCAGCAACCGCTCGTCGGCTACCAGCAGCACCCCGCCGGCGTCCGCCGGACCAACGGGGACGGCGACCAGGGTGCGCACCCCGGCCCGGGTCAACGGCCGGTAGTCCTCGGTCGGTGGCTGACCCGCCTCGCCCAGCGTGTATCCGGCGCCGTACCGGTGCGCCCGGTCGACCATCCGGCCGAGCGCCGCCGGGCCCGCCTCGGTCAGCTCGGCCCGGATGCGGGTCTCCAGCTCGCCGGGGGCCAGCGGCGACGGCCCCAGGAGGGCACCCTCCGGGCCGGCGATCAGCAGCACGGCGGTGGAGAGGGTGGAGACCTCCCGGGCGGCGCAGCTCGCCGCGCCCATCAGTTCCCACTCGGTCGGCGCGGAGGAGAGCGAGGCGGCGTGCCGGAGCAGCTTCTCGCTGCGGCTCTCCGCCGGCGGGCCGCCGAGCGCGACGATGCGCGCGCCGAGCCGGGCGGCCAGCCGCTGCGCGGTCTCCCGCCACGGCTCCAGGTCGACGGGCCCGCTCCACTGCAGGTCGAGCACGCCGATCGCGCGGCCGGACGGATCCAGCACCGGCACGCACAGCTCGGCGGTCACGTCCGGGCGTACCGGCAGGTAGTCCGGGTCGGCGGTGACATCCGGGACGACGGCTGGGGCGCCGGTCGCGTACACCCGGCCGACGATCCCGGTCCCGGGCGGCACGGTGGCGAAGACCTGCCAGGCGCCGGTCGCCGCGACGCAGCGCAGCCGGTCGTGGACCTGGAGCAGCACGGAGATGGTCGCCGGGGTGTAGCGGGACAGCGCGGCGACCGTCCACCGGCAGGCCTCTTGCGCGCTCGACGCCATCGGCAGGCGGACGGTGACGTCACGGATGAGTCGCTGATGATCCACTCGCACGTCGTTCCAGGTAGGGGAGGGGCCGGCCGGCGCCAAGCCGCACGATCAAGCGTACCCACGGCTGTCCGGGGCCGGCCGGGCTTCGTACACATGTGCCATCCACAGGCTGTGGACGCAGCCTGTGGGCGACGCGGGACCCCGGGCGGCGCCGGCCGGCGATAGCGTGGAGTTTCCGGCACCGAGGAGGCGAGCCCATGCTCATCGCCCAGCTCAGTGACCCCCACCTGACCACGGGCGTGCTCGCCGCCGAGCCGGCCGCCGGGCTGCACGGTGCGCTCGGCCGGGTGCTGGCGCTGCGGCCCCGACCGGACTGCGTGGTGATCACCGGCGACCTGGTTGACCACGGCCGACCCGACGAGTACGCCGTGCTCCGCGAGCTGATCGGCCGGTTCCCGCTGCCGGTGCACCTGGTCGCCGGCAATCACGACGATCGGGAGTCCCTGCTCGACGCCTTCGGCGGTACGCCCTGGCTCGGCGGCGGATTCTCCGCCTACTACCACGTCGACCACGCGGCGGCGACCGTCGTGGTGCTCGATTCGCTCATCCCCGGCAGCGACGGCGGCCAGCTCGGCGAGGAGCAGCTCGGCTGGCTCGACGGCGTGCTGGCCGGGCGGCCCGAGGTGCCCGCGGTGGTCTGTCTGCACCACCCGCCGGTCGCGGTCGGCATCCCGGTGGCCGACGCCATCCGGCTTGCCGACGGGGACGCGTTGGCCGAGGTGATCGTCCGGCACCGGCACGTCGTGCGGGTCGCCGCCGGGCACCTGCACCGTCCGGTCACCACGGGGTACGCCGGCACGGTGCTCACCGTGGCGCCCAGCACCTGGCGGCAGAGCACGCTCACCATGAGCGCCGACGAGCTGATCGGCTGGGTTGCCGAGCCGACCGCCTTCCTGCTGCACTCGGTGGAGCCGGGTGGCTGCGTGACGCACACCGTGCAGGTGAGCCACTCCGCCGGCCAGACCTGCGGCTTCTGAGGGCGCCCGTCGTGGTCGACACCGAGGAGCGGCTGGTCTGGTACGTCGCCTACGGCTCGAACATGCACGCCGCCCGGCTGGCGTGGTACATCGGCGGTGGCTGCCCGCCCGGTGGGCGGCGGACCTACCCGGGCTGCCGGGACCGCCGCCCACCGAGCCGATCGGTGCCGGTGTCGCTGCCCGGTGGAATCTACTTCGCCGGGGAGTCCGGCGCCTGGACCGGCGGGATGGCGTTCTACGACCCGCAGCTGCCGGGCGTGGCCGCCGCCCGCGCCTACCTGGTCACCCTCGAGCAGTTCACCGACATCGCGGCGCAGGAGATGTACCGGCCAGCAGGTCACGCCGCCGACCTGACCCGGGCGACCGGCGCGGCGATCGACGCGGCCGTCGTCGACGGGCGGTCCACGCTGGGCCCGGGGCGCTACGAGACGCTGGTCTGCCCGGGTCACCGCGCGGGAGTCCCGATGCTCACCTTCACCGCACCGGAGCCGGCGTCCGCCGTGCGCTGCCGTCCACCGGCGCCGGTCTACCTGGGCATGATCGCCCGAGGGTTGCACGAGTCGCACGGCTGGTCGGCCGAGCGGATCGTCGGCTACCTGGCGCAGCGCCCCGGGGTCGTGGACGGCTGGCCGCGCGACGCCGTCGCGGCGCTGGTCACCGAGGCGGTCGCCGCGGGGTGACCGTCGGTCGTGTCCTCTCTGGACCGGTGTCCGACCGGCTCGGACGGCCCTCGTCATTCGACGTCAGGTCGACGCCATCCGGCTGCCGATTCGGGGGCCACCCGGTGTATCCGCAGCTCCGATGTGCTGCCCGGGTCGACCGGTGGGCGTCTGGATGAGAGGCTGTCCGGGCGGGCGGCGATCCCCACCGCCAGCATCCGCGATCGACCCTTCCGATGGCGTCGGTCGGCGGCCCGGTCGACCCACAGTCCGGGCACCGCACGCGCCGATTCTCACGAGGAGTTCCATGTCCATCCCCGGGATGCGTCGGGCCGCAGTCGGCCTGACCGCACTCGCGCTGGCCGCGTTCGGCGCGGTCGCCACAACCCCCGAGCAGGCCGAGGCGGGACCGAAGCCGGTCGACGTCACCCTGCTGGCCCTCAACGACTTCCACGGCAACCTCGAACCCCCGAGCGGTTCCAGCGGCACCATCGCCGGGCAGGCCGCGGGTGGCGTCGAGTTCCTGGCGACCCACCTGGCCGAGTTGCGCGCCGCCGCCAAGAAGAAGAACACCATCACGGTCGCCGCCGGTGACCTGATCGGCGCGTCCCCGCTGCTCTCCGCGGCGTTCCACGACGAGCCGACCATCGAGGCTCTGAGCATGGCCGGCCTGGACTACGCCAGCGTCGGCAACCACGAGTTCGACGAGGGCGCCGCCGAGCTGCTGCGGATCCAGAACGGCGGCTGCCACCCGGTGGACGGCTGCGCCGACGGCACCCCGTACCGGGGCGCCAGCTTCAAGTACCTGTCCGCGAACGCCTTCAAGACCGCGACCGGCAAGCCGCTGATGGCGCCGTACGCGATCCACAAGGTGCAGGGCGTCAAGGTCGGCTTCATCGGGATGACCCTGGAGGGCACCCCGGAGATCGTCAGCCAGCAGGGCGTCGCCGGCCTCACCTTCGCCGACGAGGCGGTCACCGCCAACCGGTACGCCCGCGAGCTGCGTAGCAAGGGCGTGGAGACGATCGTCGTCCTGCTGCACGAGGGTGGCACCCAGGCCGCGACCGGCGGCATCAACGACTGCGTCGGCATGACCGGCCCCATCGTGGACATCGCCAACCGGATGGACCCGTCGATCGACGTGGTGGTCAGCGGGCACACCCACCAGGCGTACAACTGCGACATCAACGGCAAGCTGGTCACCAGCGCCAGCTCGTTCGGTCGCCTGGTCACCGACATCGACCTCAAGATCGACCGTCGGAGCGGGGACGTGATCTCCGCCGCGGCGAACAACGTCGTGGTCAGCCGGGACGTCGCCAAGGACCCGAAGCAGACAGCTCTGATCGACCGGTACAAGACCGTGCTCGGCCCGGTCGCCGACCGTCAGGTCGGTGAGACCACCCAGGCGATCACCCGCGCCCAGGAGACCCTCTTCGGTACGGCCATGGGCGAATCCGCACTGGGCAACGTGATCGCCGACGCGCAGCTCGCCGCCACCGACGACGAGCAGGGGGCGGTCGCCGCGTTCATGAACCCGGGCGGCGTCCGGGCCGACCTCGACGCCGGCCCGGTCACCTATGAGGAGGCGTTCACGGTGCAGCCGTTCGCCAACAACCTGGTGACGCTCGACCTGACCGGCGCACAGCTCTACTGCGTGCTGGAGCAGCAGTTCGTCACCGGCCGCACGCTGTACCCGTCCGCGACGGTCGGCTACGTGGTCGACCCGGACGGCACCACCGGCACCGCCGCCGACCCGTGCGTCGGCACCCGCGTCGTCCGGGGCAGCCTCACCTTCGGCGGCACCGCGGTCGACACCGCCGCCACCTACCGGGTGACGGTGAACAACTTCCTGGCCGGCGGCGGCGACGGGTTCAGCGCCCTCACCGGCGGCACGAACCTGGTCACCGGGCAGATCGACCTGGACGCGTTCGTGGCGTACCTGACCGCGCAGTCGCCGGTCTCCGCTCCGACGCTGGACCGGATCCGCACCACCGCCGAGGTCCCCGCCGCCTGACGGGCGACCCCGCGACGATCGGGCCCCGGAGCACCCGCTCCGGGGCCCGACCCGTCCCTGCCCGCTCGTCAGGCGGTGGCGGGTGCCGGCTCGGGGGAGGTCGCGCCGGTCGTCACCCGCCCGTCCTGCGCGGCGGTGAGCAGCCGGCGCAGCGAGAGCGCCACCAGCGAGGCCACCAGGCAGCCGCCGACCACGACCGCCACCCAGACCATGCCGTTGGCGGCACCGATGAGTGGACCGGCGGTCACCGGACCGATCACGCCGCTGACTCCGAAGATCATCGAGCTCATGGCGTTGTACCGGCCGCGCAGCTCATCGGTGGCCAGCGCGTTGGTCAGCGCCGGCATCACCGGCGACAGCATCGTCTCGCCGAAGCCGAAGATCGCCGAACAGGCCACCACGCACAGGGCGGCCACCAGGGCGTTTCCGGCGCTGACCAGGCCGGCCGCACCGAGAACCAACCAGGCGGTGGCGAACACCGCACCGACCACCGCGAGCGCGGCGGTGCGGCTGCGCCCCTCGATCCGGCGGATCACCAGCAGCTGGGCGAGCACGATCATCACGGTGTTGGCCGCGAGCGCCCAGGCCACGACCCGGGGGTTCACCTCGGCGACCCGCACGGCATACGCGGCGAAGCCCACCTCGATCTGGGCGTACCCGCACGTGGTGAGGACCAGGCCGAAGATCACCAGCCGGCGGAACGGGCGGTCGCGGAGCACGGTCAGGTAGCCACCGGCCGACGGCTCGCCACGCGTCCGGCGGTTGCCGAGACGGTGGCCGACGCCCGGCAGGGTGAGCAGGATCAGCGCCGGCATCAGGTAGCTCACCGCGTCCAGCAGGTAGATCACCTGGAAGGTGCCGGGTCGGGCGGTGTCGATGATCGCGCCGGAGGTCATGCCGCCGATACCGATACCGAGGTTGAGCAGGGCGAAGTTCAGGCCGAAGACCCGCTGCCGCTCGCCGTCGTCGGTCAGCGAGGCGAGGATCGTGTTCTGCCCGGACCAGATCGCCGAGCTGCCGATCGCGATCACCGTCATCACCAGCAGCGCCGAGCCGGTCGAGTGGACCAGCCCCAGTGAGCCGGTGCCCACCGCCTCGACCAACAGGCACGGCACCACCACCCGGCGGGCGCCGAACCGGTCGATCAGCGTCCCGCCCAGCGGCGACAGGGCCAGCGTGACCGCGCCGTACCAACCGATCACCAGGCCGGCGCGGGTGTCGGTGAGCCCGCGCACGTCGGTCAGGTAGATGAACAGGAACGGCAGGGTCAGCCCGCGCCCGATCGCCGACAGCAGGGTGCCGACGAGGATCCGGCGAGCTTCCGAACGGCGGGGGAGGGAGCGACGCAGCATGTCCGGCATTCTGTTCGTCGGGTGTGACGGTTGGCGAACCGATTACCGTGCTCCCCGCGCACCCGCCGGTGGGTCCGTGACGGAGCACACGACCGGGTCCCTCCAGTCCGGTCGGTGCCCGCGCCCGGCTGTCGGTGCGCTCTGCCATGCTGGCCCGGTGACCGTGACCTGGCGACACCTGCCCGCACCGGCCCGTGAGATCGCCGTCGCGGCCGGCGAGGCCGTCGCCGCCGCACAACAGCGCGACCCCACGGCGTACGGGGCGGCCGTGGAGCGGCTCACCGGTGCCGACCGGTCCGGCCTGGTGCTCGGCGCGGCGGTCCGGCTGCTGTTGGAGGAGACACATCCGGACGGGCTGGACGGCGACGACGTCCGCCAGGTGCTGGAGGTCTGCGTTCGCTCGGCCGCCGGCTGGCTTCCGGAGGTCGACCCGCACGTGGTGCTGGTGCTGCTCGCCGGTGCGCTCGGTGTGTACGACCCGGGCGACGACGACAACCCGCCGGGCCCGGCGGCGATCGCCCGGCACGCCCCGCTGCTCGTCGCCGACCTGCTGACGACCGCCGGCCGGCCGCTCGACGGCTACCTGGCCACCGCGTTCGCCGAGATCGAGCGCACCGAGCGGCAGGACTGACGCCACGCCCGGTGCGCTCCCCTCGGGTCATGCCGCCGTCCGCTGCGCCACCACCTCCAGGTACTCCGCCGGGATCCGTACCGTGCCGTCGCTGGCGCTGTTGTGCGTCCGGGCCAGCTCCACCAGGTCGGCGTGCAGTTGCGGGCGTCGCTCCTCGGGCAGCGCCTCGAACGCCTTCAGCGTCGGCCCGTAGTTGGCCCGGAAGAAGTCCGCGAACTCCTCGGGCGTGCCGAAGCGGAAGACGAAGTCACGGCGTACCGCCCGCAGTTCGCCCACGGACCCGCCCAGCAGCTCGCGGAGCCGGCCCTCGTCGCCCCACTGGACCGGCGGGCGCAGCCCGGCCGGCGGCGGCACGTGCCGCCCGACCGTGCGGAACAGGTCTCCGATGAACCCCTGGGGCGTCCACGACGCCAACGCCACAGTGCCGCCGGGCCGGCAGACCCGGAGCAGCTCCGCCGCCGCCTGCTCCTGGTCCGGCGCGAACATCACGCCGACGACGGAGAGCACCGCGTCGAAGGAACCATCGGGGTACGCCAGCCGCTCCGCGTCGCCGGTCACGAAGGTGACCGGCAGCCGCTCCGCCGCGGCCCGCGCGTGGCCACGCTCCAGCAGTTCGGGTACGTAGTCGACGCCGGTCACCAGGCAGCCGCAGCGGGCGGCGGCGATGGCGGCGTTGCCGGTGCCGGTCGCCACGTCCAGCACCCGGGCGCCGGCCGGCAGGTCGGCCGCCGCCACCAGCCACTCGGCGATCGGGTGGATGAGCGCGGCGACCGCGCCGTAGTCGCCGCTGGCCCAGGTCACCTGCTGGCGTGCCTTCACGGCGCTGAGGTCGAGTGCGGTGGTCATTGTGTGGTCCCCCTTTGGACGGATCGCTGTGCCACCGACGCTAGGTGGCGCGCTGCACCGGGGGATCGGCAGAAACACCTATGTTGGGCGGCACCAGGCCCTGCCGGCGGGCCGCCGCGGCCGCCTGACCACGGCTGGGCACCGCGAGCTTGTCCAACACCGCCGACACGTGGTGACCGACGGTCCGGGTGGAGAGCGACAGCCGGGCGGCGATCTCGGCGTTGCTCAACCCCTCGGCGACCAGCGCGAGCACCTCCCGCTGCCGGGCGGTCAGGCCCGTCGGGTCTGCGGCCGTCGCCGGGCGCGGCCCCCGCGGCACCCGGGCCATGCCGCGTCCGCGCAGCTCGGCCCGGAGCCGCCGGGCCACGGCGACCGCACCAAGCCCGTCCAGGACCCGCAGCGCCTCGCCGGCCGCCGCGTCGTCGCCGCAGGCCAGCGCCTCGGCCCGGGAGTACGGGCAGCCGAGCTGCTGCCACTCCTCGGCCGCACCGGCCCAGTCGCCCTCGATCAGCCGCCGGTACGGGGATGCCAGCGCAGCGGTGTCGCCGACCGGCTCCCCCGACCGCCACAGCCAGTACGCCAGCTCCCCGGCGAACCACGGTTGTCCGGCCTCGACCGCCAGCCCGTGGACCCGGCGCAGCTCTGCGGTTGCCCGTGTCGGCTCGCCGGCCAGCCAGTGCCGTTCCGCCAGCGCCGCGGCCACCGGCACGACGAACTGGAGTTCCCGGCTTTGCGCGGCCCAGCGCGTCGCGCCGTCCAGGTGGTGTGGCCCGGCCGGGCCGCCGCGCCGGGCGTCCAGCCGGTTCAGCGTGACCAGTGCCGGGGCCAGACTCGCGCCGGGCTGCTCGGTGCCGCTCAACGCCTGTTCGGCATCGGCGCGGGCACCGGACCAGTCCCCGGTGGCCAGCCGCAGCCGGGCCCGGTAGCCGAGCAGATGGCGGGCGTACCCGTCGAGGTCCCGCGTGGTGGTGAAGTGCAGGGCGCGATCGAGCGCCTCGGCAGCCGGCGCCAACCGGTGCCAGTCCACCGTCACGGTGGCGAGGTTGACCAGCGCGCGGGCCGCGTGGTCGTCGAGGTGGTGGGCGGCGGCCAGGGTGTGCCCGCGTTCCAGCTCGATGACGCCGGCGACGTCGCCGCGTTGAAGGCGCGCCGAGCCGACGTTGACCAGCGCGTGGGCCTCGGTCTCCGCGTCGCCGAGCCGCCGGGCCAGCTCCCGGGCCCGGCCACCCCAGTCGATGGCCCGGTCGACGTCGTCGCCGAGCATGAGCAGCTGCGACATGTTGCTGTACGCCATGGCCAACTGCACGCCCGGTGGCGCGGACTCCAGCACCTGGACCGCGCGGGTGCCCGCCGCCCGGGCTGCCGTGCTGTCCCCGGTCCACCAGCAGAGCCGGGACACCCAGCGCAGGTTCTCGCCGATCCGCAGCGGATCGCCCTCGGCCTCCCGCAGGGTCAGCGCGTCCCGCCGTGCGGCGAGCGCCTGCGCGCCCAGCCCGGCCAGATATGCCGCGGTCGCGTACGCCTCCAGGAACTCGGCACGGCGCGGCGGCGGCAGACCCGCGGCGTGCGGGAGCGCGACGGTGTAATGGTCCGCCGCCTGCCGGTGCGCGCCCGCCCGGCTCGCCCGCTGTGCCGCCACGGGGGCCCAGCGCAGCACCGCCGTGGGATCGTCGGCGTGGTGTGCGTGGTGCACCAGCCGGGCGGCGTCGACGTCGGCCCGTGGCGTGAGCCGGGCCAGCACGGCCGCGTGCAGCGCGGCCCGGCGCACCGGGGACAGTGACTCCCGCACCGCCCGGCCCAGCAGCTCGTGCCGGAACGCCACCCCGTTCCCCGCCGGCACGAGCACGCCCAGGTCCAGGCTCTCCTGCACGGCGGCCGGCGAATGATCGACCAGCAGGTACGGCTCGGCCCGGGACGGAACCACCGAGACCAGGGCGGCGACCTCCCGCGCCGGCGGCGACAGCGCGGCCAGCCGGGCCAGCACCAGATCGCGTACGGTCGGCGGCACACCCGGACCGGTCGCGGCCAGCACCTCGGTGACCAGCAGCGGGTTGCCCCCGGTGGCCTGGTACAACCCGGCTGGGGCGCGGCCGGCGCGGCGGGCCAGCGCCGCGACGGCGTCCGTGGACAGGGCGGGCAGCGGCAGCCGGTGGACCAGCGGCCGGGGCAGGCCGGCGAGCACGCCGTGCAGCGGATGCTCCGCTCCGACCTCGTCGTCGCGCAGGGTGAGCACGAGCAGCGCCGGGTGGCGTGCCAACCGCCGCCCCAGGTACGCGATCAGGTCCAGCGTGGCCCCGTCCGCCCAGTGCGCGTCCTCCACCACCATCACCGTCCGGTGCCCGCGCCGGGGATCGGTCAGCTCATCGAGGAGCGCGTCGAACACCGTGCCGCGGCGTTCGGCCTCCGCCGCGGCGTGCAGCGCGGTCAGTCGCTCCGCGAGTACGCCGCCGACCTGACGGGCGATGTCGTGCAGTGGGCCGAGTGCCCGCGGCGTCAACAGCGGGTCGCAGCTGCCCCAGAGCACCCGGGCACGCGGCGCGGCCGTCGCCGCGAACGCGTTGACCACTGCGGACTTGCCGGCACCCGCCTCGCCGGCGACCAGCGCGATCGCGCCGCCGGGGGAGACCAGCAGCCGGTCCAGGGTGGCGAGCGTGTTCGCGCGCTCCAGTAGCTCCATCAGGGTCGATGCTAGTCAGCCGGACGTCCGGCCACCGCTCACTGCTGCCGGGCTCCTGCGGGGGAGCCGAGCGCCGGGGCGCGTTCGAAGATGTAGTAGACGGGGACGCCGGCGATGATGACCAGTGCCACCAGCGGGCTGACGAAGGCGACGGCGACCGCGGCCAGATACAGGATCGTCGCCGCCCCGAATCGCAGCCGCGCCTTCCAACGGGTCCGCTCCGGCACCGGCTGCGGGAGCCGCCCCGGACGCAGGGTCCATTCGAAGATTCCGGCGAAGCTCAGCCCCATCCCCAGGAAGGCGGCCGCATACAGAATCACCGCCACCTGGGCGTCCTGCCCGCCCAGCGGGAGGTACTTGGCCACCGTCGCCGTGTCCACCGGAATCAGAACCACGAACAGCAGCAGGACGAGGTTGAGGAGGGCCAGGGTCCGGTCGATGACGACGAGGTTGTCGATGAGGGCGTGGTGGTTGACCCAGATGAGCCCGATCGTGGCGAAGCTGATCAGGTAGACGACGAATGATGACCAGTGGTCCGCGACCTGATGCAGGAGCGGGCCATGGCCCGGGCCGGCCACCGCCAGATTCAGCGCGAGAAGCGTGATCGCGACCGCGAAGACGGCATCACTGAACACCTCCAGCCGGGTTCGGCTCACCCGACAGTTCTACCGCAACGCTCGACGGGCTGTGGGCGTTCAACCGGGCCCGCACCCGTCGAGCAGCGGTGACGTCGTCAGCCGAGCACGTCCGTGTAACCCCGTTCCAGGTACACGGTCGACCACGTCACACCACCGGCAGCGGAGTTGGCGCCGCCACCCCTGGCCAGCAACTCCCCGGTCTGCGGGTCGAAAAGCAGATACTCCCTGCCCCAGTCGCCGGGGCTCGGCCGGGGACCTCGGCCGAAGTCGGCCGACACCACGATCCCGGTCCGTCCTGCCGGATCAGTCTGCTCATCGCGACAGGTCACCCCGTCCGTTCCGGCGAGGAACCGCAGCACCGCAGCCCGACGCGCAAAATCCACGACCCGCTCGTTGTTCAGCTCAGCGACGCTGACAAGGACGTGCGACGGTCCGTTCTCCCGCGCCTGGTACAGCGCCTCAGCCATTGCCGCTGGTTGCGGCGCCGGCAGTGGCAGGACGGTGAAGTCTCCCGGGCGCAGGTCGTCCGTGTCGGAACCCTCGTTCGGGATCATCTCTGGGTGCTCGGCGTAGAAGTTCCGCGATGCGTCGTCCGGATAGGTCGGTGCTCCTCGCACGGTGCGCAGGCGTCCCGAGCCGTCAGCCGCGAGCCACCGCGACGTCTCCTCGCTGTACAGCACGCTCACCAACTGAGTGCGGCTACCCGGCTGCACCATCGAGCTGCCGCCCTGCCCCCTCCGGTGCAGGTATTCATACCGTCCGGCCTGTCCGTCGTACGACGTGGCTCGCATCCGGTCCGCGATCGTGCTCAGGCAGTGGGCCGGAACGCCAGCGGCACCCGGAACAGTCGGAGGCTGGGATGATCCGGCGGGTCCGGCGGTGGGCCGGAGGATCGTGACCGTCATCGCCGCGACGGCGACCACGGCGAAGGCCGCCCCGACGGTGACGAGTCGCCGCGCCCGCCGAACAGGTACCACGGCGCCGTACGACGTGACGTCGTTGCTGGCGAGCCGCAATACTTCCTCGACGTCACCGGCCCCCACCTGGATTCCACGGGCCGGGTCAGCGGCCTCCAGCAGTTCCCGCACTCGCTTGTTCATCGCGCTCCTCCCAGCTGGCCGTCGAGTGAGGGGGTCTGTTCGGGCTGCTCCCGGAGCATCTCGGTCAGCCGCCGTCGAGCCCGGTGCAGCCGCACTTTGGCCGTGGCCGCACCGCAGCCCAGGACCAGCGCCGCCTCGCTCAGCGACGACTGTTCCCAGCCGACCAGCCGCAGGATCTCCTGATCGTCGTCCGACAGCCGGCTGAGCGCCGCACGGACGTCGACCAGCCGCACGACGCCGTCATGGCGGTCCAACGCGGCAGCCTCGGTCAGCTCCACGGGCGGCGGTACGGCCCGTTGGGCCCGCCAATGGTTGGCCAACAGCCGACGAGCGACCCCGTACAGCCAGGGCAACGTCCGCGCCGGAAGTTCAGACCGACGCCGCCAGGCCACCAGGAACACCTCCTGGGCAAGTTCCTCCGCCGCCGTCAGACCGTCGAGTCGCCGCAGTCCGTAGCGCACGACGTCTGGATAGTGCCGCGCGTAGATCCCGCGGAACCAGTCGGCTCCCCGGGCGTTGACTTCCCTCATACCCCTACTTGTGTCAGTGAGCGGCCGGGGGTTACCGAACCTGGACCGTATCCGCTCGCTCGCGTCCCACCATCTACTGCGACTCGTGACGGGGAATCGCAGGGTGCTCGCGTCGGTAGCTGCCTTCTCGCTGCTTCCGGCAGAACAGTGAGCGCCGGAAACGAATCAAGGCCCCTCGGTGGAGGGGCCTTGACCTTTACCTCTGGTCGGGGTGGCCGGATTCGAACCGACGACCTCTTCGTCCCGAACGAAGCGCGCTACCAAGCTGCGCCACACCCCGAGGCGTGCCGACAAATAGTAGCCCACCCGTCCCGATGGTCAAACTCGGTACCCCCGGCGGCCGGCCCCTGCCCGGAGCAGCCAAGATCCGCGCAACGTCAGGGATGTTGTGGTCTCGCGGCGCGGTGAGGCGGCTGTTTCCCTGAAGTCGTGTGGATCTTGACGCAGGGCGGCCGGGTCGCGGCACCGGGCGCGCCGGGGCGGGTCAGCGGGGGATCAGGGTGAGGATTGTCGCCTCGGGGGGGCAGGCGAAGCGGACCGGGGCGGTCGGGTGGGTGCCCAGGCCCGCGGAGACGTGCAGCCAGGAGTCCGAGCCCGGCCACCGGTGCAGCCCGCTCGCCATCGAGCGGGGCAGCCCGCAGTTGGTCACCAACGCACCGACGCCGGGTACGCAGACCTGCCCGCCGTGGGTGTGCCCGGCCAGCAGCAGCCCGAAGCCGTCCGCGGCCATCTGGTCCAGCACCCGCGGTTCGGGGGAGTGCGCCATTGCGATGGACAGGTCCGCCGAGGACGAGATGGCGCCGTCCACGGCCCCGTAGTCGTCCCGCTCGATGTGCGGGTCGTCCACGCCCACCAGGTCGATCTGCCGACCGCCGGCCTTGAGCATGCTGCGGGCGTTGTTCAGGTCCAACCAGCCGGCGCCGGTGAACACCTGCCGCAGCTCCTTGTAGGGCAGGTCGACGCCCTCGGTGTACTCCCGGTCGGGCAGGAAGTAGGTGAACGGGTTCTTCCATACGGGCCCGGTGTAGTCGTTGGAGCCGAACACGAAGGCGCCCGGGTAGTCCAGCAGCGGTTGCAGCGCCCGCAGCACCCCGGGCACCGCCCCCGGGTGCGCCATGTTGTCGCCGGTCACCACGACCAGGTCCGGGTCGAGGGCGGCCAGCGACGCCACCCAGTGCTGCTTGCGCGCCTGGTCGGGCATCATGTGCAGGTCCGACAGGTGGAGCACGCGCAGCGGCTCCGCGTCGGCCGGCAGCATCGGTACGTCGTACCGCCGCAGGGTGAACCTGTTGCGCTCGACGAGTGACGCGTACGCGAGGGTGGCCGCTCCGACCGCGGCGGTTCCGGCGGCGAGCCGGAATAGTGTGCGCTTTCGCATGCCGTTCAGGGTAGTTTGACCGTCCATGAGCACGCTGAAGGACCGCCTCACTGCCGACATGCGTTCCGCGCTCAAGGCGCGCGACGAGCTGACCACCTCCACGCTACGGATGGCCCTGGCCGCCGTCGGCACCGCCGAGGTCGCCGGCAAGGCCAAGCGCGAGCTCACCGACGACGAGGTGCTCGCGGTGCTGACCAAGGAGGCGAAGAAGCGCCGGGAGGCGGCCACCGCCTTCGCCGACGCGGGCCGCGCCGAGCAGGCGGCGAAGGAGACCGCCGAGGGTGAGGTGCTGGACCGCTACCTGCCCAAGCAGCTCTCGGACGCCGAGTTGACCGAGCTGGTGTCGGGGGCGCTCGCCGCGGGCGGCTTCACCGGTAAGGCCCAGATGGGCCCGGCGATGAAGGCGGCCCAGGCCGCGGTGGCCGGCCAGGCCGAGGGTGGTCGGGTGGCCGCCGAGGTACGCCGCCAGCTCGGCCTCTGACACCGGCGGCACCCGGACCGGCGGGGTTCCGATACCGCGCGCACAGTCCGGGCAGACGAAACGGGCGGGCACCCGAGGGTGTCCGCCCGTTTCATTGGTCCTGCTCGGTCGCCTCAGCCGCCGGGGCGGCCCGTGCCGGGTCGACCAGGCCGGTTGCCGGGTTGGTCCGGGTTGCCGGGCGTGGTGCCACCCGGCGGCGGAGTCCCGCCGCCGCTGCTGACCTGGATGGTGACCACCCCGCCCTTGATGGTGCGCCCGTCCGGGCTGGTGCCGGCGGCGGTGCCGGCCGGGCACGTCGAGGTCACCTTCGTGTCGGAGACGACCGGCTCGAAGCTGGCGTTCCTGAGCCGGGACTTCGCGCTGTCCACCGACGAGCACTTCACGTCGGGGATGCTGCGCTGGTCACCCTCGGCGATCTTGCGGCCCGGCGGTTCGAAGTTGACGCGCGGCTTGTGCTTCATGGCGTCCCGAAGCGTCTCGTACACCGGCGGGTTGATGCCGTCCTTCTCCTTGTGCTTCATCTCGACGTTGGTCTGTGGCCAGTCCGGGTCGGCCATGATGCCGGCCACCGAGTACTGCTTGGTCATCGCGACCAGGGCTGCGGTCTTCTCCGAGTCGGTGGTGCCGGACTTGCCGGCCACCGGCGCTTTGACGACGCCCTTCACGACGCCGGCGGTGCGGCTGCCGCCGCACTTGCTGGTGCTGGAGTTGTCACCGACCGGGCAGCGGGCGGCGTCCACGGCGGCTCGGGCCACGTCGGTGCTGAACCGCTTCTCGCAGCGCGGGTTGGCGATGTCCAGCTTCTTGCCCTCCGGGTCGCGGATCTCCTGGACCGGGATCGGCTCGCAGTACTTGCCGTCCGCCGCGATGGTCGCGTACGCGTTGGCCAGGTCGAGCGGGGTCGCCGACGAGACACCGAGGGTGAACGCTCCCCAGTCGTGGGCGTACGCCTTGTTGTTGGCCCAGTCGTTTTCCTCGCTGACCCGGAAGTTGATGCCGGCCCGCTTGGCGGCGTCGACCACGTTCTCCGCACCCACCTGCTGCTGTAGCGGGACGAAGTAGGTGTTGACCGACTGGGCGAACGCGCTCCACATGGTCTGCACGCCGCCGGGCTTCTGGTTGGAGTTGGTCGGGCAGTAGAAGTGGGTGCCCTTGCAGGCGGCGGGGCTGCCCTGCTTGACGACGTACTCCGACTTGAACTGCTGCTGCGCGTTGATGGTGTAGCTGAGCGGGATGCCCTTCTCCAGCGCCGCCAGGATCGTGAAGATCTTGAAGGTCGACCCGGCCTGGTAGCCGGTGATGCCGTCGCCGCCGGTGAGCAGCGGGTTGACCGTCGCCGGATAGTTGCCCCGGATGCCCTTCCGCTTCTTCGCGGGATCGCTGGACAGCTTGTTCTTCGGGTTCTTCGGGTCGTCCAGCTTGAACTGCCGGTTGACCGCGAGCGCCCGGACCCGGCCGCTGCCGGGCTCGACCACCGCGACCATGGCGGCTTCCTTGCTGTTCTCGCTCTTGGCCCTGCGGACCGCCCGGTCCGCGCCGTTCTGCGCCTGAACCTCGAGCGAGGTCACGATGTTGTAGCCGCCGCTCTTCAGCCGCCGCTCCCGGTCGTACGAGGTCGAGCCGAACGTCTCCTGCTGCATCCACCAGCGGTAGAAGTAGTCGCAGAAGAAGCCCCAGCTGTTGACGTTGGCGGCGACGCAGCCGTTCGGGGTGCGCTTGTCCTTCACCACGAGCTTGGTCGCCTTGGCCGCGTCGGCCTCCTGCTGGCTGATGGCCTTGATGTCGACCATGTTCTGGATGACGTAGTTGCGTCGGTTCAGCGCGAGCGGGAAGCCCGCCTTGGTGGTCGGGTCGTTGGTGGTCGGCGCCTTCACCATCCCGGCCAGCAGCGCCGCTTCCTCGATCTTCAGCTTGCTCGGCGGCTTGCCGAAGTAGACCTGGCTGGCGGCGAAGACGCCGTACGCGCCGTTGCCGAACGAGGCCAGGTTGAGGTAGCGGGTGAGGATTTCGTCCTTGGTGAACTCCTTGTCGACCTGCAGGGCCAGCCGCATCTCACGGAGCTTGCGGGCGCTGGTGTCCTCGGTCGCCGCGACCACGTCGGCCGGGTGGGTGGCCGAGTACGCGATGGCCAGCCGGACGTACTGCATGGTCAGCGTCGAGGCGCCCTGCCGGCCGGCGCTCTCGTTCTGGTTGTTCACGAACGCGCGGGCGACACCGTTGATGTCGACGCCGTTGTGCTTGTAGAAGTCATGGTCTTCGGCCGCGATGATGGCCTTCTGCATGTACGGCGAGATGTCGGGGAGCTTCACGTCGCGCCGGTTCTCGTCGTACATGATCGCCAGCGGTGTCTTGCCGTCCGAGGCGTACAGGTAGCTGATCTGTGGCGCGCGGGCCACCGTCAGCTCCGTGGGCAGGGCGCCGAAGGTCTCGGCGCCGGCCTTGGCGGCCAGGCCGGACATCGCCACCGCGGGGAAGGCCGCCGCGGCGACCACCACGCCGGCCAACAGGCCGCACACGAGCAGCGATGCGGCGTTGGTCAGCACATTGTGGTCACGTTTCCGCATCCAGGTCACCTCAGCAGGGTACGCGAGTAGGGAACGAGGGGCGCCGGGGAGTTGTTTCCCCATTTCCTGCGCGCGCTGCCCTCGTTGTGCTAAACGCACGACCCCCGGTGCGTGGTTGCGTCTGACCTGGCGTGAGTCTCCACCGATCGAAGGAGGCGGCGCAGCGTTTTCGCCGACCTCGACGGGGTAACCGGCGGTCGAGCGCCCGGGAAGCCGGGAGTGTCCGGAATGATGGATTTCGTCGACAACGTTGCGTAATCAGTCGACTACAGAGCATGATGGGGGACGGCGACAGCGCCACATGTCGTTCGCGCCGCCTTGGGGAAGGCGAGCCGGGCGATCGGGGGGAATTGCCGGCTGACGTGCATCGAGGTCGGTAGGTACTGCAAGGGGGGACGTGTACACATGGGCATGATCACTGACTGGCCGTCGCTGGCGGCGTGTCAGAACGGGGACCCGGACGCGTTGTTCGTACAGGGCGCCGAACAGAACGTGGCGAAGCGGATCTGCCGGAGCTGCCCAGTTCGGTACGAGTGCCTGGCCGACGCGCTGGACAACCGGATCGAGTTCGGTGTGTGGGGTGGCATGACCGAACGCGAACGCCGAGCGCTACTGCGTCGTCACCCGCAGGTGACGAGCTGGCGCAAGATGTTCGAGGCCGCGATGAAGAAGAACAGCAAGGACAAGGCCGGCAAGGACAAGATCCTCGTCAGCGCGGCCACCTGACGCCGGTCACGGCCGGCTGATCGCCGCGCCGATCGTCCGCAACCCGTCGACGTCGTGCACGTCGGCGGGTTGCGCCGTCACCGACACCGCTGGCACCGCCGGGAACGCCTCGGTGAACCGCGCGGCCACCTGCTGCTCGCGTACCGCCTGGCGGGCCAGCGCGGCGTGCGCCCGCAGCACGTCGGCGGTGGCCTCGTGCCCACCCACCTCGGCCAGCCGCTCCGCGGCGGCCCGGCTCCGTTCGGCGTCCAGCTCCGGCACCGCGGGCCGGTGCACCCGGTTGAGCACCAGGCCGGCCAGCGGCATGTTCTCCTCCCGCAGTCGGCCGGCGAAGTAGGCGGCCTCCCGGACCGCGTCCGGCTCCGGCGCCGCGACCAGCACGAAGGCCGTCTCCCGTGCCTGGAGGATGCGGTACGTCTGCTCGGCCCGCTGGCGGAAACCGCCGAACATGGAGTCCAGCGCGGCCACGAAGCCGGACAGGTCGGTGAGCAGCTGCGCGCCGAGCACCTTCTGCACCACCTTCGAGAACATCCCGAACGAGGCGGTGACCAGGCTGAACATGCTCCGCCCACCGCTGCGGGCCGGTGCCAGCAGCAGTCGCAGCATGCGGCCGTCGAGGAAGCGGGAGAGCCGGGCCGGCGCGTCCAGGAAGTCGAGCGCGGAGCGGGACGGCGGCGTGTCCACGACGATCAGGTCCCACTCGCCCCGGGCGTGCAACTGGCCGAGCTTCTCCATCGCCATGTATTCCTGTGTGCCGGCGAAGGTCGAACTCATCGCCTGGTAGAAGGGGTTGGCGAAGATGTCCGCCGCCTTCGCCGGATCGGTGTGCTGCAGCACCACGTCGTCGAAGGTGCGCTTCATGTCCAGCATCATGGCGTGCAGTTCGCCGCCGCTGGTCTCGACGTCGATCCCCTTGACCTGGCGGGGCGTGTTGTCCAGCTCGGTCAGGCCCAGTGACTGGGCCAACCGGCGGGCCGGGTCGATGGTGAGCACCACCGTGCGTCGGCCGTGGTGCTCGGCGGCCCGCAGCGCCAGCGCGGCGGCCGTGGTCGTCTTTCCCACCCCGCCGGCACCGCAACACACGACGATCCGCACGCCCGGGTCGGCGAGGATCTTGTCGACGTCCAGCTGCGGCGCCGCGTCTTCGGAAGGCACCAATCGAGCGTATCGGGCCGGGTGGGTCCATGCGCCCGTGCCGACCTCAGGTGTGAGTCAATCCGCCCGGAGGAGAGCCTGAGCCAGCGTCGCGAGCCCCGCCCGGTCCACCCCGTCGGTGAGCAACGGCAGCTCGGTCATCGGCAGCCCCAGCTCCACCAGCTCGGCCCGCAGTGAATCCTCCAACTCGCGCCGGATGAGCTGGTCACGCGCCTCGTCGTGCAGGCCGGCGACGGTTTCCCGGTCGGCCGGCAGCCCGGCGGCGACCAGCCCGCGCCTCAGCTCGGCCGCGGTGACCGCCCGGCCGGAGGGCACCGGTGGCCGCGTGCCGTTGACGATCACCCGCCCGATCCCGAAGCCGAGCGAGGTCAGGTCGGCGATGGCGTCCACCGTCTCCTGCACCGGCATCTCCTCCAGCAGCGTGACCACGTGCACCGCGGTTATCGGGGACCGCAGCAGCGCCGCGACCCCCTCGCTCTGGGTCTTGATCGGGCCCACCTTGGCCAGCCGGGCCGTCTCGGCCGTGACGTTGAGGAACCGGCCGATCCGCCCGGTCGGCGGTGCGTCCAGCACCACCGCGTCGTAAACGCGCCGCTGCCCGGACGTGCGGGTGGTGGCCTCCTTCGCCTTGCCGGTGAGCAGCACGTCGCGCAGGCCCGGGGCGATGGTGGTGGCGAAATCGATGGCGCCGAGCTTGCGCAGCGCCCGACCGGCCGCACCCAGCTTGTAGAACATGTCGAGGTATTCGAGCAACGCCTCCTCGGCGTCCACCGCCAGCGCGCGCACCTCACCGCCGCCCGGGGCGTCAGCGAGGTGCCGCTCCTCGTACGGCAGCGGGTCGATGCCGAAGAGCTGGGCGATGCCCTGCCGCCCCTCGACCTCCACCAGCAGGGTGCGCCGGCCGCCGGCGGCCAGCGCCAGGGCCAGCGCCGCCGCCACGCTGGTCTTGCCGGTGCCACCCTTGCCGGTCACCACGTGGAGACGGGCCGACCATCCGGTACCGGCCGGGTCGGTCGGCCGCTCAGCTGCACGCACCCGTCGAGCCTATCCAGGCCTGCCGGTCACGCGACCTCGCAGACCCACCAACCCGACTTCTGCACCACCGTGAAGCGCAGGTCCTGGTCGGCCACCTTCTCGTCCGAGGTCGTCATGGTGATCCGGGTGGAGACGGTGGCCCGTGCCCCGGTCTGGTTGTCCACCTTCGGGCTGGTCCACCGGAAGCGGGGGTTCTTGTACTCGGCGGCGTACTTCTGCACCTCGGCGACCTTCGCGGCGATCTTCTCGTCGTCCCGGGAGGCCGCGCAGACGCGGCTGGCCGCCTTGGTCGCGTCGCGATCCTTGTAGACCGCTGTGAGGAACTCGTCGACGGCGACCGCCGGTTCCTTCGCTCCCTCGCCGGTCTCGGCGTTGCGCAGGGTCAGGAACGCCACCACGCCGCCGCCCACGCAGAGCACCATGATCACGACGAGCGCGATGGCCGCGATCAGCAGGCCGCGCTTCTTCCTGGGTGCGGCGGTGCCCGGGTACGGGGGGTAGCCGGGCGGGGGTGACGGGATCGCCGACGGGTCCTGGGCACCCGGTGCCGGGGCCGAGCCGCCCGGGCCCTCGGGCTGGCGCGTGCCACCAGCAGCGCCGGGTTGCCCGGGCAGAGTCGGTTGGGTGGGGAAGGTCGACCCGGCCGGGGACGCCGGGAAGACCGGCCCGCCGGGGGACGCCGGGAGCGCCGGCCTGTCGGGCTGGGCGGGTAGGGCGAGCGGGCCGGGCTGTGCCGTGGGGGCCGGCTGGTCGGGAACGGCCGGACCGGCGGGATCCGGGTGGGCCGGCGGCACTGCGGGCGGCCCGGCCTGGTCGCCGCTGGGCGGTTGGGTCATGTCTTTCCCCCGGGGGGTGCGGCGCCCGCCGCCACCCCTGGCGCCGAGCGTGATCGAGCGGGTGGCCGGCGCTGATACGACCGTCCGACCGGAAGGGTAGCGGTCAATCATCGAACCGGTGTCGCCCCTGCCGCCCCGTGCGGGCGACCGATCTGGCGGACCGGATCCTCGGCGCGGTGCCCGGTCCGGCCTCTCACCTGCGATGTGTCGCATATGTGACTGGGGGTTACCGGCCGTGCGCGTCCTGTTGGCGGGACTGCGGCAGCGGACCTACCTTCGATCCCGGGTGCGGGGGTCGGGGCGGATGGATGGTC
Source organism: Micromonospora coriariae (assembly GCF_900091455.1). Lineage (NCBI taxonomy): Bacteria > Bacillati > Actinomycetota > Actinomycetes > Micromonosporales > Micromonosporaceae > Micromonospora > Micromonospora coriariae. Next base: position 2,984,829 of record NZ_LT607412.1, read on the forward strand.
CGGACCGGAGGCGTGATCCGACAGGTACGACCGGAGGCAGTGCATGCGCGACGTGGACAACATCCCTCGCACCCAGTTCCCGGCCAACGACCGGCCGCGCCGGTCCGGGTCTCGCGGCGAGGCTGACGGGCCGGTCGGCAGCCCGCCGGTCAACGAGCGGTCGTACCGCCGGGCGCCGGAGCCGACCGAGGTGGTTCTGGCGTCGGGTCGCCCCGCTGAGCGGGGCCGGGACGACGAGGAGCCGGGCTTCGTCATCCACCTGCCGATCCGGGTGCCCGACCTGGCGGCGGCGACCGCGCTGGCCGGTCGGGTCGCGGTGTCCCTGGGTTTCCTGCCGGAGCTGGACGCCGGTGAGACCACCGTTTCCAACGCCGACGACCAGAACAACCGGCACCGGGTCTTCTGCGACCTGCTGCTGCCCGACCGCTCCCGCTGCCCGCAGGGGTACGAGCACGAGGGGCCCTGCGGGGAGCTGCCGGCCGCGCCGGAGCAGCGTCCCGCACCTCGCCCCGCCAGCGGACCGTAGGCTGTGCCTCGAATACGTCCGCACCGAGAGGGAGCCCTCCAGCGATGCAGAAGTGGGAATACTCCACGGTCCCGCTGCTGGTCCACGCGACCAAGCAGATCCTCGACAACTGGGGCGAGGACGGGTGGGAACTCGTCGCCGTGATCCCCGGGCCGAACCCGGACCAGCTGGTCGCGTACCTGAAGCGGCCCAAGGCATGAGCAACGGTCCGCACGCGAAGCTCGCCGAGCTGGGTCTTGAACTGCCCGAGGTGGTGCCGCCGGTGGCCAGCTACGTGCCGGCCGTGCAGTCCGGGCAGCACGTGTACGTCTCCGGGCAGCTGCCGATCGTCGAGGGCAAGCTGCTGGCCACCGGTAAGGTCGGCGCCGGGATCTCCGGCGAGCAGGCGAAGGATCTGGCCCAGCGGTGCGCGCTCAACGCGCTGGCGGCGGTCGACTCGCTGGTCGGTCTGGAGAACGTGGTCAAGGTGGTCAAGCTGACCGGTTTCGTGGCCTCCGCGCCCGGCTTCACCGGCCAGCCCGCGGTGATCAACGGCGCCTCCGACCTACTGGGCACAGTCTTCGGTGAGGCCGGCCGCCACGCCCGCAGCGCCGTCGGGGTGGCCGAGCTTCCCCTGGACGCCCCGGTGGAGATCGAACTGATCCTCGAGGTCGCCTGACGCGTCGCCGCCCCCGCGATCGTGCGCTTCCTGGTCGGATGAAAGCCCTGAACGGGGACGAATCAGGGACCGCAAGTGCAAGATCGCGGGGTGTGGCGAGCGGGGCCGTACGATCGCAGCCATGAGCGGGCACGTGACGGCGCCGGCGGCCGCCCTCGCCGACGAGCTGCCGAGCTGGGTGAGGCTGCTGCGTGCGCCGAACCCGGGCCCGATGACCCTCGACGGCACAAACACCTGGGTGCTGCGTGCGGCCCCGGGCGAGCCGGCGGTGGTGATCGACCCCGGACCGGCCGACGAGGGGCACCTGGCCGCGATCGCCGCGCACGCGCCGGTCGGCTTCGTGTTGATCACTCACGGCCATTCCGACCACACCGAGGGCGCGCCGCGGCTGAGTGAGCTGCTCGGCGGCGTGCACGTCCTCGCCGTCGACCCGACGCACGCGATCGGCGGTGCGCCGTTGACCGAGCCGGGCGAGCACTTCGACGGCGTCGGCCTGAAGATCCGTCTGCTGGACACCCCGGGGCACACCGCCGACTCGGTCTGCTTCCTGGTCGAGTGCGGCGACGAGCGGGTGGTGCTCACCGGTGACACCATCCTGGGCCGGGGCACCACCGTGGTGGCGCACCCCGACGGGCACCTCGGCGACTACCTGACCAGCCTGGAGCTGCTCACCGCGTACCGCGGGATCCCGGCGCTGCCCGGGCACGGCCCGGCGCTGGCCGACTGCGCCGCCGCCGCCGAGTTCTACCTCGCCCACCGCCGGGCCCGGCTCGACCAGGTCCGGGCGGCCGTCGCCGCGGGCGCACACACCCCCGGTGAGGTGGTCGCCGCGGTCTACGCGGACGTGGACCGCTCGCTCTGGTGGGCCGCCGAGTGGTCGGTCCGCGCCCAGCTTGAGTACCTCGGCGTCGGCTCCGGGGAATCCGAGCCCCGGGTCAGTGGGTTGGAGCAGACGTGACCTGCCCCGTGTGCGGAACCGTCGCCGTTCCCGGCGCGCGGTTCTGCCACAACTGCGGGGCCGCGCTGCCGGCCGCCGCGACGTTGCCGGCGGCCGAGCGCCGGGTGGTCACCGTGCTCTTCGGCGACCTCTCCGAATTCACCTCCTGGTCGGAGGACCTCGACCCGGAACGCGTCGGGGCGGTAACCGACCGGGTGCTCGCCGCCCTCGCCGGGGCCGTGAAGACCTTCGGCGGCCACGTAGACAAGCTGACCGGAGACGGGATCATGGCGGTCTTCGGCGCTCCGGTGGCGCACGAGGACGACGCCGAGCGGGCCGTCCGGGCCGCCCTGTCCATGCAGCGGGCCGTCCGTCGGGTGCTCGACGACGAGCGGGGCGGCGGCGCGCCGCTCGGGCTGCGGGTCGGGCTGAACACCGGCGACGTCATCGCGGGCATCCAGGCCGCCATCGAGTACACGGTCATCGGGGACACGGTGAACACCGCCGCCCGGCTGGCTGACGCCGCCGCGGTCGGCGCCGTCTACGCCGGCGGGCGGACCTCCGCCGCCACCCGGCACGTGGCCTCGTGGCGGGCGCTGCGCCCGCTGCGACTCAAGGGCAAGCGTGAACCGGTCGAGGCGTACGAGCTGCTGGGTCTGCTGGACGCGCCGGGCACCCGGTCGGGGCTCGGCGACGAGGCACCCTACGTGGGCCGGGAGACCGAGATAGGTCGGGTCGCCGGCCGGCTCGCCGAGGTGATCGACCAGGGTGACCCGCGGGTGCTGCTGATGACCGCCGAGGCGGGCATCGGCAAGTCCCGCTTCGCGGCCGAGGTGGAACGGCTCGCCGCCGGATACGACGTCGGCGCCGGCCGGTACGCCGCGCACACCGGTGCCCGGGTGCTCTCGGTGCGCTGCGCCGCCTTCGGTGAGCGGCGCCGGCTCGCGCCGTTGGCCGATCTGGTCCGCGCCGCGGTCGGCCTGCCCGGTGACGCGGCCACCGCGCTGACCCGGCCGGCCGTCGAGGAGCGGTTTCGCCGACTCGGCCAGCGGCTCGCCCGAGCCGGTGGAGAGACCGCACCGATCGCCACCGACCAGCTGCTCGCGCTGCTCGGCTATGCCGAACTTCCCGCGCACGGCGGCACCGACAACGGCGAATGGGGCGCGGGCATGCCGGCGGCCGACGCCGAGGCGGTGCCGAACGCGGTCGCCGACCTGCTCAGCGGGCTCGCCGCCGAGGCGCCGCTGGTGATCGTGGTGGACGATCTGCACGACGCCACCGCCGAGACGATCCGCGCCCTCGGGCTGACCCTGTCCCGGCTCACCGGCCCGGTGCTGGTGCTGCTGCTCGGGCGCCCCGAGCTGGTCCGTACCGCCGGCGCGCTGACCCGGGTCGCGGACGCCGAGGTGCACTCCCTGCCGCCGCTGCGTGGTGCCGACGCGGCCCGGCTGCTCACCAGCTACCTCGGAGGCGGCAAGCTGCCGCCGGCCGACGCGGACCGACTGCTCGCCACCGCACAGGGCAACCCCTTCTACCTGGCCGAGCTGGTCACCCTGCTGATCGAGCGCGGGGCGCTCACCACTGTGGAGCCCGTGCGCGGTGTCCGCGACACGGTGGAGCCGGCCCGTGGTGTCCGCGCCGCCTCCGGTGAGCGGGATCAGGGCTCGGCGGCCGGCTGGCGGCTGGTGCCCGGCTCGCTGGGCAGCCGGCTGCTCTCCCGCGACCTCGCCGCGGTGCTCGCCGCCCGGATCGACGCGCTGCCGCCGGACGCCCGCGCTGTGCTGCGCGACGCCGCGGTCATCGGTGACACGGTCCCGACCGGTGCACTGGAGGCGCTGCGCGAGCAGCACGGCGGCCGCGATGGCCGGCCCTCGGCCGTGGCCGCGGTGGAACTCGACCGGGCCGTCGACGAGCTGCTGCAACGCCGGATGCTGCACCGCACCCGCCTCGGCTACGCGTTCGCCACTCCGCTGATGCGGGAGGCCGCGTACGCGGGGGTGAGCAAGGCGGAGCTGGCCGAGCGGCACGCCGCGCTGGCCCGCTGGGCGGCACCGCGGGACGACGCCGCCGCCGGCACGCCGGGCGGATTCACCGACGAGGCCCGGGACGACTTCGTGGCCACCCACGTCGAACGGGCCGCCAGGCTCGCGGACGCGGTGAAGCTCCGTCCGGACGCGCCGGCCCGCGCGGTGGCCCCGCTCGGGGTCGCCGCGCTGGGCCGGGCCGCCCGCCGGTCGCTGTCGGCCGGCGAGCCGGCCCTGGCCGTGGAGTACGCCGAGCGCGCCACCGAACTGGCCCGCGACGGGGTGCCGGCGGCCGACCGGGTGGTGCACGCCCGGGCGCTGCTCCAGATCGGCCGGGTCGTCGACGCGCTCGCCTACGCCGAGAAGATCGCCGCGAACGCGGGAGACGAGGCCGTTCGGGCCAGCGCCCTGCTGCTCGCCGGGCAGGCCCAGCAGACCCTCGGCGACCAGGGCCGGGCGGTGGCCGCCTGGCAGGAGGCGTTGCAGGTGGCCACGGCCGGCGGGCTGCCCACCCTGCGCGCCTCGGCGATGCGCCGGCTCGGCATGGCCGACTTCGTGACCGGACGGCTGAGTCAGGCGAGCAGCCGGTTGGCCGCCGCGTACCAGGTCAGCCTCGGCGCGCAGGACCGGCGCGGGCAGGCCTGGTCGTTGCAGAACCTGGCCTGGGTGACCACCACCAGGGGCGACTTCGCCGGCACCGACGCGGTGCTCGGCCGGGCCGCCCGGCTCTTCGCCGAGCTGAAGGATCCGTACGGGCGGGCCTGGCTGCGGGGCACGACGGCGTTCGCCCGGCTGCTCGCGGGCCGGCTACGCGAGGCGGGCCGGCTGGCCCGGGTCTTCCTGCCCTTCGGCGAGCGGGTCGGCGAGGCGTGGGCGGTGGGCACCCTGCGGGCGGTGGCGGCGTTCGCCACAGCCGAGCTGGGCGACCTGGCCGAGGCGGACCGGGAGGCCCGGCGCGCCTACCGGGAGTTCGCCGCCGCCTCCGACGACTGGGGGCGCGGGTTCGCGCTGGTGGTCCGGGCCGTGGTGGCGCGCGGGCTGGGCGAGCCGGAGCACGCGGCCGACCTGCTCACCGACGCCCTGGCGTACGCCGACCGGACCTCGCACCCGCTGCTCACCGGGATGGCCGGCACGCTGCGGGGCTTCGTGGCGCTGGACATGGGCGACTGCGAGACCGCCGAGCAGGCCGCCCGCGCGGTCCTGACCGCCGTGGAGCCGCACAACCCGCAGGCTCCGGCGCAGGTCGCACCCCGGGTCCTGCTGGCGACCGCCCGGCTGGCGGCCGGCGACTCGGCGACCGCGGTCGGGCTGCTCGCCCCGGTGGCCACCGCCGCCGCGAACGCACCGTCGCTGCTCTTCTCCCGCCGCCAGACGATGGCCCGGTACGCGTCGGCGCTGCTCGCCCACGGTCAGCGGGACCAGGCGCTGGACTGGGCGCGGCGGGCGGTCACCGCACCGGCCGAGGACGTACGCAGCCAGGTGATCGCGGCCATCGTGCTGGCCGAGGCGCTGGCCGCCTGCGGGCGCCCGGCGGAGGCCCTGTCCTGTGCGGACGAGGCGGTCCGTCTGGCGTACGCCACCGAGCAGCGCAGCGAACGCGCCGAAGCAGACGCCGTCCGCGCCCGCCTCCTCACCCCCACCCCCTAACCCCACCGCCCCCCCGCCCCGCGCCCCGCCCCGCGCCCCGCCCGCGCCCCGCCCCCGCCCCGCCCCCGCCCGCGCCCGCCCCGCCCGCGCCCCGGCGCGCGTCGATCTAGGGACGATTGCTGCTCTAGGAGATCAACTCGCCACTATTTGCCCTAGATCGGCCAGGCAGGGCGCCGCGGCGGCGGCGAGGCAGGGGCGCGGCGGCGGGGCGGGATGGGGATCTGGTTCTGACGGTTTCGGGGATGTGGTGTTCGGGGTGAGCGGCTAGCGTGTCACCACCGTGTGCCGGTCCACATTGGTGAACGTCGCCGTGCCTGGGGAGGCCCTTAATGAAGCTGCCGCGTTCCATCGCGGGCTGGACCATCGCGGTCTTCGGCGTGCTGGCGCTGGGGATGGGCGCGGTTGGGCTGCTCTGGCCGGAGGCGCAGCTGCGCATGCTCGGGTTCGAGGTGCCGGCGACGCGTGCCGTTGGTGACCACACCGGCACCTTCCTGCTGGCGTCTTCGATGGCGTCGTTCAACATGGGCGTCTACTACCTGCTCGCGACGGTGACCGAGTGGCGGGCGTTCTACCGGTTCACCGTGGTCTTCCGGCTGGTCACGTTCACCGTGTTCACCATCGCCGTGCTGAGCGACATCGCTCCCGACCGGTTCTTCGGGGTGGCCGCCTGGGAGGGCCTTGGCGCGCTGGCCACCGCCGTCGGCCTGCGCCTGGACGCCGGTAGGAGTGCGCCGGCCGGCGCTGGCGCGACGGAGGAACGCACCGCTGCGACCGCTGATGGCACGGACGTGGCCGACGACGTCGGAGAGGGGCCCGGCGCGGCCGGTGCCGCTCCGGCGGACGCGGTGCGCTGAGCCACCGGCAGGGTTGGGTATTTTCGAGCAGTGACCGACACCCCGACCGGCGGCTTGCCGGTGCCGAATGTGCCCGGTCTGACCGACTTGCGGGTTTTTGCCCGAGGCGGTTACGCGACCGTCTACAAGGCCACCCAGATCTCGGTGGGCCGCGAGGTCGCCGTCAAGGTGGAGAACCGCACGCTGGACAGCGAGCGCGACCAGGCCCGCTTCCTGCGCGAGGCGCGAGCGGCCGGGCGGATGTCGTCACACCCGCACGTGGTCGACCTCTTCGACGTCGGGGTCACCGTCGACCAGCACCCGTATCTGATCATGGAGCTCTGCGACGGGTCGTACGCCGAACGGATGCGCACCTCGCCGCTGGGCCCGGTGGAGGCCCGTGACCTCGGCCTGAAGATCGCTGACGCGCTGGCCCACTCGCACGCGGCCGGGGTGCTGCACCGGGACGTGAAGCCGGCGAACATCCTCTACTCGCACTTCAACTCGGCCGTGCTGGCCGACTTCGGGCTGGCCGTGCTGGCCGAGGCCCGGGACGCCTCGGTCACCCTGGAGGTGCTCACCCCGGCGTACGCGCCGCCGGAGATGTTCAACCACAGCCCACCGTCGCCGGCCGTCGACGTGTACGCGCTCTGCGCCACCCTCTACGCGGTGATGCACGGCCGGCCGCCACGCTGGCAGTCCGAGCGCAACCCCAGCCTCGTCACCGTGCTGGAGATGTTCAACCAGCCGGTTCCCCGCCTGCCCGGCGTGCCGGACGAGCTGATCGACGTACTCCGCGCCGGCATGGCCAACGACCCGGCCGATCGGCCCTCCGCTCTCGAACTGCACGACCTGCTCGCCAGCCTGCCGCTCGGCCCGCCGTCGGCGCCGGTCAGCGGTGCCCCGGTCAGCGGCGGGACGGGTTACATCGCCGGCCAGCCGGCGCCGCGCCCCCCGGTTGAGGACGTCCACCCGACGGTCCCCGCCGGTCGGCGCTGGCGACGCTGGTTCCTCGGCGGAGCCGGGGCGCTCGCACTCGCCGCCTCGGCCAGCGCCGGCGCCTGGATGGCCGGCAGCGGCCCACCACCCGAGCCGTCCCCCTCGGTCAGCCGGGTCGCCGCGCCAGCGACCGGGCCGCTGCCCGGTTGCACGACCGGCACCGGCGCGCCGACCGCTCTGCCCGAGGGTGCCCGCTGCCTGCCCGAACTGGAGTGCTTCGGCCCCGTGCGGATCCGCGGCACCCGCGCCGAGGCGGCCCGCGTCCCCTGCACCGGGCGGCACACCTGGGAGACGTACGCCGAGGGTGTCCTGCCGGTGTCGCTGGTCGGCGCCGAATACGACGACGTGGTCACGGCCGAGCCGGTGCGCCAGGTGTGCAGCACGACCACGTTCCGACTGACCACGGGAATCACCGAGCCGGTCGGCTGGCACCTGGAGGTGCTGCCGCCGGTGGACGGCAGCGTCGAACGGACCTACCGGTGCCTGGCCGGGCGGGGCGTCGACGCGCTGGCCGCGCCCACGCTCACCGGTCGCTGAGCCCGCCCAACCCGCGCCGCCGGTCACGCACCGCACGCAACGCGTCCCGGCTGTCCAGAGCTTCGAGGGTGTCCGCGTCGATCCCGTACGGCATCAACTCGGGCGGCCCGGCGGCGAACGGACGGTCCACCGGCTCCGGATCGTCGCCCTGCCGGGCGGCGGACACGGACACCCCGGCCACCATTGTCAGCAGGACGCAGAACAACGCGAGGACCACGCCGAGAAGGTCCTGACGGCGCCAGACGACCAGCATGACCAGCAGCGCAAGGGCTCCCAGCGCCGCGACCACCGCTACCGTCCGCGCATTGGACCTGGACAATCGACTCACCCGTCCAGCATGTCGTCACAGGGCCCGCTGTCAACCGCGCGGCCACCCTGGCACGACATCCACCGCCGCCCTGCCGGGCCGGCCGGCATGGCCGATAGGCGTCCACACGGACTGGCTCCAAGTCGCTACTCTCGGTGTCCCGCAGGCTGGTTCCGTCAGCGAGGTCGCCCATGAACACACGCAGTGCCCAGACCCGGCTCCGCTCGATCGCGACGACGCTGGCGGTCGCCCTGACCCTCAGCCTGGCCGCCGCGGCCGGCTGCGACAGCCGTCAGCAGCCGGACCTGTCGTCCGTGCAGGAGAAGCTGCGCGAGACGCACATCTACGGCCAGTCGAAGCTGCGCATCGGCGTCGCCACCAACGAGCCGCTGATGGGCGAGCTGCGCAACGGCCAGCACGTCGGCTTCGACGTGGAGATCGGCCGGTACGTCGCCGCCTCGCTCGGTTACGAGGGCGACCAGCGGCTGGAGTTCGTCTCGGTGTCCACGGAGGACCGCATCCCGGCCCTGCAGGGCGGCACTGTCGACCTGGTGGTCTCCAGCTTCTCCATGACGGAGGACCGCAAGAAGCTGGTCAGCTTCGCCGGGCCGTACTTCGTCACGACCCAGGAGGTGATGGTGCCGACCCGGCTCAAGGACCGGATCCGCACCATTGAGGACCTCCGTGACCCGGCCTACAAGATCTGCACCAGCGGCGGCTCCACCACGGAGGCCGAGCTGGAGAAGCACCAGGTCAAGACGTTCGTGGTGAAGGACGTCGGTGACTGCGTCGACGGCATTCGGAAAGGCCGGTACGACGCGGTCAGCTCCGACGAGGCGATCCTCGCCGGCTTCCTGGCCAGCTTCCCCAAGGAGTTCGAGATCGTGGACATGCCGTTCGGCACCAGCGAGCTGCTGGGCATCGGCGTCCCGATCGGTGACCCCGCCCTGCGCGACCTGGTCGCGTTCTTCCTGCAGAAGAGCTACCAGCAGGGCCGGGACGGGCAGGCGAGCCCCTGGCAGACCGCGTACAACCGGACGCTCGGCCCGTGGCTGCGGGCCGAGAAGCGGCAGCCGCAGCCGCTGGACGTGCCGAAGCTTGTCGACTTCGACGACAAGGCGCCCCGGCGGTGAGCACGGCGCCGACCGCCACCGGCGCAGCGGGCGCGGATGACCCGGTCCCGCCGCGTCGGGCGCCCGCGCCCACCGGTACCGCTCCGGTTACCAAGGTTCCGCCCGGCGTCGAGGCGGACGTCGTCGCAGGTTGGCCGGCGGGTGTGCCGGTCGCCGAACCCGCCGAATCGCTCGCCGACGTCGAGCCGGGGCGGGTGCGGTGGGACCCGGCGGAGCGGCGAGCCCGGGCCAGCCAGTCGTTCTGGACCGCTGTGGTGGGCGTACCGGCCATCTTCTCGGTGCTCCGGCTCGGCGTGGAGGCCGGCGGCGAACTCCAGACCACGCTGCTGCTGGTGGCCAACGTCGGGCCGGTCAACCTGCTCGCCGGCTTCCTGACCACCGCGGCCCGGCTGCTCTCCACCGGGCTGGTCGCGGTCTTCGCGCTCGGCGCGGTGCTGGCCGTCAGTGTGGACCGGTTGCCGCCGGGCACCCGCCGCCGCCCGCTGTTCGCCCGCTGGGCCGATCTCACCCCGGCCTGGCTCGTGTTGGCCAGCTTCCTGCTCGCCCTGCTCACCTGGCCGTTGCTCTACCTGCCACTGCTGCTGCCGGCGTTCGTGGCCGCTCTCCAGCTCCGCCCGGGGCGGCTGCACGAACGGGTCGTGCCACGGCTGCTGCTGATCGTCGTGCTGCTCGCCGGGTACGGCTGGCTGGTGCTGCCCACGCTGCGCGACGCCGGGAAGCAGGGCGAGCTGCTTGTGCTGGCGCTCATCGTGGTGCCGCCGGTGCTGGCCCTCTTCATCGCCGGGCCGCTGCCCGGCGTGGTGATCCGGCCGCTGGCGTCGGTGACCGAGGTGGCGGTGCTGGCCACACTGGTCTGGGCCGCGCTGCCGGTGATCAGCACGCCGGTGCTGCCGCTGACCGTCACCACGGTGGGCGCGGAGAACGGGCCCACCGAGGACGTTCGGGGGCACGTGGTGACCACCGACGACGTCAACATGGTGATCCTCCAGGAGCGGGGCGGCGTGCGGTACGTGCCGGTCGAGCTGGTCCGCGCCCAGGTGCTCTGCCCGAGCGAGGAGGAGTTGCCCCGGCACCGGCTGCGGATCCACGACTTCCACGTCGAGGACTCGCTGCTGGAGGGGATGGGTCGCCGGGTCCGACCGGTGCACCGGATCGACGCCGCCTGCCGCGCCCCGAGCTGAGCGACGGACCCGGCAGGCCGGGTCAGTACGACTTTTCCTGGCCGAGCACGTGCTGGGCGACGAAGTTGAGGATCATCTCCCGGCTGACCGGGGCGATCCGGCCGGCCCGGACCGCGCCGAGCAGGGTCGCCACCCCGTACTCGGTGGTCATGCCGGCGCCGCCGAGCACCTGGACGGCGGTGTCCACGGCGAGCGCGGCGGCCTCCCCGGCGGCGTACTTGGCCATGTTGCCGGCCACCCCGGCCTCCAGATCGCGGCCGGCGTCGTACAGGGTGGCCGCCTTCTGGATCATCAGGCGGGCCAGCTCGACCTGCACCGCCGCGTGCGCCAGCGGGTGCGACACCCCCTGGTGCGAGCCGATGCTCCGGCCGCCCCAGACCTTGCGGGTGGCGGTGTACTCGCTGGCCCGCTCGATGGCGTACCGGCCGGTGCCGGCACCCATCGCGGCCACGGTGATCCGTTCCGGGTTCAGCCCGGCGAAGAGCGCCGGCAGGCCCGCCTCCAGCGACTCGCCGAGCAGCGCGTCGGCGGGCAGCCGCACGTCGTCCAGGTAGAGCAGGAACTGGTTCTCCGGAGACAGGATCTCCATGTCCAGCTTGGACCGGGTCAGCCCGGGCGCGTCGGTCGGCACGAGGAACAGCGCGGGCTTCAGCTTGCCGGTCGACGAGTCTTCGGTACGGGCCACCACCAGCACGTGGTCGGCCTCGTCGACCCCGGAGATGTAGCACTTGCGGCCGGAGAGCAGCCAGCCGTCGCCGTCGCGGCGGGCCACAGTACCCAGGCGGTGGAAGTTGGAGCCGGCCTCCGGCTCGGTGATCGCGAAGACGATCTTCTGGGAGCCGTCGGCGAGGCCTGGGAGGTGCCGCTTGCGCTGCGCCTCGGTGCCGTGCCGGTTGATGACGGTTGCCGCGATGGCGGGGGAGACCACCAGTAGCAGCAGCGGGCAGCCGGCGGCTGCCAACTCCTCGCAGACGATGGCCAGCTCGGTGATGCCGCCGCCCCCGCCGCCGTACTCGGTGGGGATGTTGACCCCCAGGTAGCCGAGCTGGCCGGCCTCGGCCCACAGTTCGGTGGTGTGCTCGCCGGCCTTCGCCTTCTCCACGAAGTAGCCGTGGCCGTACCGGCGGCCCAGCCCCCGCACGGCGTCGCGCAGCTGGTCCTGCTCGGGGGTGAGGTCGAAGGTCATCGGGCGTCCTCCTCAGGATTGACCACGGCCAGCACGGCACCGGTGCGGACCTGACCGCCGGCCGGCACCGGCAGTTCGGCGACGACGCCGTCGGTCGGGGCGAGTACGGGATGTTCCAGCTTCATCGCTTCCAGCGTGAGCAGCGGATCGCCGGCCGTGACCCGCTGGCCGACCTCGACGTGCACCCGGGTCACCGCGCCGGGCAGCGGCGCGAGCAGTGACCCGGCGGCCAGCTCCGCGGTGGGCAACGGGAAACGCGGCATCTCGGCAAGGCTCGCCGCCCCGTCCGGGCCGTCCACGAAGACCGCCGTTCCCGCCCGGTGTACGCGGTACGCGCGCCGCACGCCGTCGACGTCGAGCACGACCCGCTCCGGAGCCGCCTCGACCAGCGCCACGGCCGGCCCTTCGGCACCCGTCGTCGCCGCCTCGCCGGTCGACGTCGCCGACCACTCGGCGAGCCCGCCCGTACGGTCCAGCCGGTAGTGGACCTCCACCTCGCCGTGCGGTCCGCTGAAGCGGGTGATCTGCGGAACCGCGGGCACGTTGCGCCAGCCCGACGGCAGCCCGGCGAGCACCCGAGCCTCGGCGCGGCGGCCCGCGGCCGAGGCGAGCGCGGCGGCCAGCGCGGCCAACTGGAGTTTCGCCGCCGGCAGCAGCGGGGCGAAGACCTCGGGATGTCGGTCCAGGAACCCCGTGTCGATCTCCACGGCGGCGAACGCCGGGCTGCGCAGCACCCGGACCAGCAGATCCCGGTTGGTGGTGACCCCGTGCAGCTCGGCCCGTGCGAGCGCGGTGGACAGCAGCCGGGTCGCCTCGGCCCGGGTCCGGCCCCAGGCGACCAGCTTCGCCAGCATCGAGTCGTAGTGCACGCCGACCGTCGAGCCGGCCACCACGCCCGAGTCGAGTCGCAGCCCGGGGGCGGCCAGCGCGCCGAACTCGGAGGCCACCCCGGGGACCGTGAACCGGTGCAGGGTGCCGGTGGCCGGCCGCCAGTTCGCGGACGCGTCCTCGGCGCAGAGGCGTACCTCGATCGCGTGCCCTGTGCTGCCCGGCAGGGCCGCCGGCAGCGGCTCCCCCTCGGCGACGAGCAGTTGCAGCCCGACCAGGTCCAGCCCGGTGCACAGCTCGGTGACCGGATGTTCCACCTGGAGTCGGGTGTTCATCTCCAGGAAGAAGAACTCCCCGCTCGGGGCGAGCAGGAACTCCACAGTGCCGGCACCCAGATAGTCGACCGCGCGACCGGCCGCGACCGCCGCCTCGTGCAACGCCGCACGCACCCGCGACGGGACGACCGCCGGTGCCTCCTCGACGATCTTCTGGTGCCGGCGCTGGATCGAGCACTCCCGGTCGCCGAGGGACACCACCCGGCCCTGGGTGTCGCCGATGATCTGTACCTCGACGTGCCGGCCGCGCTCGACGTACCGCTCGATGAAGACCGTGCCGTCGCCGAACGCCGCAGCCGCCTCGCGGCGCGCCGAGGCGACGGCCTCGGCCAGCCCCCCGGCGTCCCGGACGATCCGCATCCCGCGCCCGCCGCCACCAGCCGACGCCTTGACCAGCACCGGGAAGTCGACGATCTCGTCGGTGTCGGTCCAGCTGGGCAGCATCGGCACGCCCGCCTCGGCGAGCAGCGCCTTCGCGGCCAGCTTGTCGCCCATCGCGGCGATCACCTTGGCCGGCGGCCCCACCCAGGTCAGGCCGGCGTCGGTCACCGCCGCCGCGAACTCGGCGTTCTCGGCGAGGAAGCCGTAGCCCGGGTGGACGGCGTCCGCGCCACTGCGGCGGGCCGCGTCCAGGACCTTCTCCACCCGCAGGTACGTCTCCGCCGGCGTGTCCCCCGGTAGCCGGACCGCCTGGTCGGCCTCGGCGACGAACGGCGCGGCGGCGTCCGCGTCCGAGTGCACGGCGACCGTCTCCACGCCCAGCGCCCGGCAGGTCGCGAAGACCCGGCGGGCGATCTCCCCCCGGTTGGCCACCAGAAGTCGGTTGATCATGTCTGCTCCGCCCCTACATCCGGAAGACGCCGAAACGGTCGGCGCCCTTCACCGGGCCGTTGTGGATCGCCGAGAGGCAGAGCCCGAGGACGGTCCGGGTGTCCCGGGGGTCGATCACCCCGTCGTCGTAGAGCCGGCCGGAGAGGAACAGCGCCCCGGACTGCGACTCGATCTGCTGCTCGACCATCATCCGCATCGCCGCGTCGGACTCCTCGTCGTAGTCGCGCCCGCGGGCGGCGGCGGCCTGCCGGGCCACGATGGACAGCACGCCGGCGAGCTGCGCCGGGCCCATCACCGCCGACTTGGCGTTCGGCCAGGTGAACAGGAACCTCGGCTCGTACGCCCGGCCGCACATGCCGTAGTTGCCGGCCCCGTACGAGGCGCCCAGGTTCACCGTCAGGTGCGGCACCGTCGAGTTCGACACCGCGTTGATCATCAGAGCACCGTGCTTGATGATGCCGCGCTGCTCGTACTCGGTGCCGACCATGTAGCCGGTGGTGTTCTGGAGGAAGACCAGCGGGGTGTCGGCGGCGTTGGCGAGCTGGATGAACTGCGCCGCCTTCTGCGCCTCCTCGCTGAACAGCACCCCCCGGGCGTTGGCCAGGACACCCACCGGATACCCGTGCAGCTCGCCCCAGCCGGTCACCAGCGCGTCACCGTACGCCGGTTTGAACTCGTCGAAGTCGCTGCCGTCCAGGATCCGGGCCAGCACCTCGCGCGGGTCGAACGGCACCTTGAGGTCTGCGCTGGCGATGCCGAGCAGCTCCTCCGGGTCGTACTTCGGCGGCTGCGGGACCGCCGTGCGCGGTGACGGGCCCTGCTTGCGCCAGTTCAACCGGCGTACGCACTGCCGGGCCAGTCGGACGCCGTCCCGCTCGTCCTCGGCCAGGTAGTCGGCGAGCCCGGACGTGCCCGCGTGCATCGCCGCGCCGCCCAGCGACTCGTCGTCGGTGACCTCGCCGGTCGCCATCTTCACCAACGGTGGCCCGGCCAGGTAGACCTGCGACCGGTCCCGGATCATGATCACGTGGTCGGACATGCCCGGCACGTACGCGCCACCGGCCGTGGCGTTGCCGAATACCACGCTGACCGTGGGGATGCCCGCCGCGGAGAGCCGGGTCAGGTCGCGGAACACCCGGCCGCCCGGAATGAAGATCTCCGCCTGGGTGGGCAGGTCCGCCCCGGCCGATTCGACAAGATTGACCATCGGGAGCCGGTTGGCCAGCGCGATCTCCCCGGCCCGCCGGGTCTTGGCCAGCGACCACGGGTTGACCGCGCCGCCGCGGACCGTCGGGTCATTGGCGACGATCAGGCACTCGACGCCCTCGACCACGCCGATGCCGGTGACCACGCTGGCCCCGACCGGGAAGTCGGTGCCGTAGGCGGCGACCGGCGACAACTCCAGGAACGGGCTGTCGGCGTCCACCAGCAGCTCGATCCGCTCCCGGGGGAGCAGCTTGCCGCGGGCGTGGTGCCGGGTCACGTACTTGTCGCCGCCGCCCGCCCGGGCCTGGTCCAGCGCGGCGTCCAGCGCGGCCAGCCGCTCCAGCAACGCTGCCCGGTTCGCCGCGTACCCGGCTGCGGACGGGTCGATAGCACTGTCCAGGGTGCTCACAGGCCCATGCCTTTCGCGATGATCTCGTTCATGATCTCGGTGGTGCCGCCGCCGATGCCGAGAATCCGGGCGTCCCGGTAGTGCCGCTCCACCTCGGCGTCGCGCAGGTAGCCGAAGCCGCCGTGCAGCTGCAACGCCTGGTCGACGACGTGGTCGCACGCGGCCACCGCGAAGTTCTTCGCCATCGCCACCTCGGTCACCACCGGCTCGCCGGCCGCCACCCGGCCGGCCACCTCGTGCACGTACGACCGCGCCGCCTCGGCCCGGGTGTGCATCTCGGCCAGCCGGTGCCGGACCAGCTGCCGGCTGGCCAGCGGGCGGCCGAAGGTCTCCCGGTCCCGGCACCAACGCACCGCCAGCTCGACGCAGCGCTGCGCCGTGGCGTACGCCTGGGTGGCCAGCGAGAGCCGCTCCGGGGCGAAGTGCTGCATGATCGCCAGGAAGCCGGTGTTCTCCGCACCGATCCGGTTGGCCACCGGCACCCGCACGTCGACGAAGGACAGCTCGGCCGTGTCCGAGCAGTGCCAGCCCAGCTTCTCCAGCCGGCGCCCCACGGTGAACCCGGGGCTGCCCTTGTCGATGACCAGCAGACTGAGCTGGCCACTGCCCGGGAAGTCGGTGCAGACCGCGGTGGTCACGAAGTCGGCCCGGTGCCCGCTGGTGATGTAGGTCTTCGACCCGTTCACCACGTAGTGGTCGCCGTCCCGACGGGCGGTGGTACGGATGCCGGCCACGTCCGAACCGCCGTCCGGTTCGGTGATCGCCAACGCCCCGATCATCGTGCCGGCCAGGGTGGGCCGGACGTACCGCTCGATCAGGTCGTCGGCATCGGGCGTCGACGCGCCGCCGAGCCGGCCGCCCAGCGACCCGCCGGTACGCGCACCGGACGCCGCGACCATGTGCGGCAGCGCGATGCCGTGCGTGAACAGGGCCGCGACCAGGCCGGACGAGCCGCCGGAGCGGATCAGCTCCTCGGTGACGAGGATCGAGTCGAGCAGGTCGCCGCCGCTGCCGCCGACGGACTCGGGGAAGCCGATGCCGAGCAGGCCGAGCTTCGCGGCGGTGGCGTGCAGTGCCCGGGGGACCTCGCCCGCCCGCTCCCACTCGTCCAGGTGCGGCAGCACCTCCCGGGTCACGAAAGCCCGGGTCAGCTCGCGCAGCTGTCGGCGTTCGGGGGTGTCCACGATGCTCACGAAGCCACTCCCGTCGGCACGTCGGCGGGCAGGTCGACGATCCGCGAGCGCAGCAGCTCGCCGAGCGCCTTGGCCTGCGGGTCGAACCGGGTGGACGCGGCCACCCCGGCCCCGAGCAGGCCCTCGATCACGAAGTTGACCGCTCGCAGGTTCGGCAGCTCGTACCGCTGCACCGCCAGCGGTGCCGTCTCCGGCAGCAGCTCGGCCAGCCGTTCGACTGTCAACCAGTGGCGCAGCCAGGCGTACCCGGCGTCGGAGCGCGCCCAGACGCCGAGGTTGGCGTCCCCGCCCTTGTCCCCCGACCGAGCGCCTACCAGTTCCCCGAGTGCCCCCCGCCGGGTCCGCGGTGAGGAAGGGCCCCCTGTTATCGGATTTTGTTGTACAAGGGGCCCCTGCAAACGGGTGGTCGGCGGTGGCGCGATCGGCACCCGCTCGCCGGAGGGCAGCACCGCGACGTGCGCCACCGC
This sequence comes from Micromonospora coriariae, assembly GCF_900091455.1. Classification (NCBI taxonomy): domain Bacteria; kingdom Bacillati; phylum Actinomycetota; class Actinomycetes; order Micromonosporales; family Micromonosporaceae; genus Micromonospora; species Micromonospora coriariae. Next base: position 3,002,066 of record NZ_LT607412.1, read on the forward strand.
GTCCTGCGGCACAGTGTCGGCGGTGAATACGCCGTACGGGGTGGCGTCGCCCGGCAGGGTGGTCAGGGTGCAGCCCGGGTACGAGGCGAGCGCCAACTCCACCGCCGCTGCCGAGAAGGCCCGACCGGCCCGCGTCCGGTCGCTGTCGCGCAGGTGCACGTGGAGCAGGGCGCTGGCCGCCTCGGTGTCGGTGGCGTCCGGATGGTCGGTCCGGGCCAGCACGAACTCCAGCCCGTCCTTGCCCACCGCCTCCTCGACCTGCCCCCGGACCAGGGCCGCCTTCGCCTCGATGTCCAGCCCGCAGAGCACGAATGTCATGGAGTTGCGGAAGCCACCGAGGTTGTTGACGCCCACCTTGAGGGTGGCCGGCGGAGGCGTGCCCCGGACGCCGGAGACCCGGACCCGGTCCGGCCCGTCGGGGCGCAGGTTCACGCTGTCCAACCGGGTCACCACGTCCGGCCCCAGGTACGCCGGCCCGCCGACCTCGTAGAGCAGTTGGGCGGTGACCGTCTCCACCGTGACCGCACCGCCGGTGCCCGGATGCTTGGTGAGCACAGTGGAGCCGTCCGGGTGCACCTCGGCGATCGGGAAGCCGGGCCGGTGCCCGCCATCGGGCAGCTCGGTGAAGAAGCTGAAGTTGCCGCCGGTGACCTGCGCACCGCACTCGACGAGGTGCCCCGCGACGGTCGCCCCGGCCAGCTCGTCCAGGTCGTCGCGGCCCCACCCGTAGCGGGCGATGGCCGGGCCGACCACCAGCGACGCGTCGGTGACCCGCCCGGTGACCACCACGTCCGCCCCGCCGTCGAGGCAGGCGGCGATCCCGAACGCGCCAAGGTAGGCGTTCGCCGTCAACGCGTCGGGCCGCTGGATCGCGTCGCCCTCGACGTACCCGACCCGCACCGGCAGGTCCAGCCGGTCGGCGAGCCGGGTGATGGCGGCGGCGAGGCCGGCCGGGTTCAATCCACCGGCGTTCGTCACGATCCGCGTCCCCTGGTCGAGGGCGGTGCCGAGGCAGGTCTCCAACTGGCGCAGGAAGGTCTTCGCGTAGCCCAGATCGGGGTCGCGCAGCCGGTCCCGGCCCAGGATCAGCATGGTCAGCTCGGCCAGGTAGTCGCCGGTCAGCACGTCCAGCTCGCCGCCGTCGAGCATCTCCCGCCAGGCGGTGAACCGGTCGCCGTAGAACCCGGAGGCGTTGCCGATGCGGATCACGCCCGTACTCCGTGCTCGCCACCCGGCGTCGCGGACGGCTCCCGGCCGGCGCCCGACGGGCCGGCGAAGGCCTGCGCCACGTCGAGCCACTCGTCGGCGACCGGCCCGGTGGCCAGCAGCGCGAGGTCCGCGCGATGCCGGCGCTGGGTGACCAGCAGGCAGAAGTCCCGGGCCGGGCCGGTCAGCCGGTCGGCGGCGTCCGCCGGACCCCAGCTCCACGTGTCGCCGCCGGGCCCGGTCAGCTCGACCCGGACCGGCGCCGTCGGTGCCGGTCGGCCGTGCGCGGCGAAGCCGTGCCCGAGGGTACGCACGCCGAGGTGCGCCACGTGCCGGAGCCGGTCGCTGGCGGGGCGGACGACGCCGAGCGCGTCGGCCACGTCCTCGCCGTGCGCCCAGGTTTCCATGATCCGGGCGGTCGCCATCGAGGTGGCCGACATCCGGGTGCCGTACCAGGGCAGTTTCTCGCCGGCCGGGACGGCGGCCAGCGCGGCGGCGAGCGCCGTCCGGCCGGCGCGCCACCGGGCCAGCAGTTCGGCCGGCGGGGCGAGGAACTGCTCGGCGCCGTGGTCGACCAGTCGGGCCGGATCGGGTGCGGCGCTCACCGTCGCGAAGAAGGCCGCCGCGTCGGTGGCGGCCAGCAGCGCCACGTGGTCGGTCCAGGCGAGGTGGGCGACCTGGTGCGCGATGCTCCAGCCCGGCGCGGGGGTCGGCCGGGCCCAGTCGGCCGCCGGTAGCGGAGCCACCAGGGCGTCCACCTGGTCGGACTCGTCGGCCAGGTCCGTGAGCAGGTCGCTGAGGTCAACCATTGTGCCTCCGGTCGGTGCGGGCCGGTGCGGCCGGCGGTCAGGGCGTGAGCAGAGCGGCGAGCTGGCGCTTCCAGGTGGTCAACAGGGCGGTACGCCGGGCCGAGTCGTCGTTGAGCAGGTTCGCCACGCCCAGCCCACGAAGCAGGTCGAGGGTGGCCTGCACCGCCTCCCGGACGCCGGGGCGGCGCTCGTCGACGCCGAGGAGGGCGACGGTGAGCCGGTGCATCTCCCGGCCGACCGTCGCCTCCAGAGGGACGAGGGCTTCCCGAAGCTCCCGGTCGGTGCGGGCGGCGACCCAGAGTTCGAGCGCGGCCACGAAGAGCGGCCCGGTGAAGGCCACGCCGAGCAGGTCGATCACCCGGTCCAGCCGCTGCGGCCCGGCCGGCAACGCCTCCGCCTCGGTGCGCAGCTCGTCGGCTCGGCGCTCGGCGAGGTGGGCGACGGCGGCCGTGACCAGCGCGGCCTTGGTGGGGTAGTGGTGCAGCTGGGCGCCCCGCGAGACTCCGGCCCGGGCCGCGACGACGGTCGTGGTGGTGCCGGACCAGCCGTGCTCGACCAGGCAGTCGACGGTGGCCTCCAGCAGTCGGGCCTGGGTGGCCCGACTGCGCTCCTGCTGAGGGACACGCGTCGATGCGGTGGACATGGGCACAGCCTGCGGCCTACGAAACAAACAGTCAAGACTGACTTTTTCTCGGCCTCCGCGACGACGGGTGCCGCCTCTCAGCGACCGTCGCGCGGAGCGAAGACCGCCAGCGCCTCGGCGTCGCTGTACTGGGAGCGCAGGTACTCGTCGACCCAGGCGACGGCATCGGGGAAGGTGGATTCGGCGGCCACCCGAGCGCAGGCCGCGTCCACGTCGAACGCGGTGCTGCGTAGTTGCACCCCCGGCCCGAGCAGCGCCCGCCACGCGCCCGCTCCGCCGTACGACATGCCGACGCTGCCCGCGTTGACCACCAGGCGGCGGTCGACCAGGCGGGCGAACGGCATGTGGGTGTGGCCGCAGACCACCGTGCCGATCTCCGGCGGGAGGCCGGCGAACACCTCCGACCAGCGTGCCATCCGGGAGTCGACGAGCACGACCTCCTCGTCGTCGCGGGGCGTCGCGTGGCAGAACAGCGTCGGGCCGAGGCCGTCGATCTCCAGCGTCACAGTTTTCGGCAGCGCGGCGAGCCGGGCCACCTGGTCCTCGCGCAACTGCCCGGCGGCCCAGTTCGACACCTCGATCGAGGCGGGCCGGCCGGCGCGGGCCTCGACCAGCTCGCGGTCGGCGTTGCCCCCGACCCAGCAGATCCGCTCGCCGAGGCCGGCGAGCAGGTCGAGCACCTCGACCGGTTGCGGGCCGGCGGCGATGTCGCCGGTGAGCACGATCAGGTCGGCGGCGGCGACGTCCGGTTCGGCCAGCACCGCCTCCAGTGCGGGCAGCACCCCGTGGACGTCGGACAGGACGGCGACTCGGCTCAGCATCGCCCCACCCTCCCGCCGGACCGGCACACCGTCCAGCGATTCTGCGCCGGGCAGAGGAGAACGCGGTGCGCGCCAGGCCACAACGAGACGTCCCCGCCCACCGTCATCGACGGCGGGCGGGGACGGACGTGCTGCTCAGACGCGGGCGCGGCGGGCCAGGCGCTCCGGGTCCAGGATGATGATGCTCTTGCCGTCCAGCCGCAGCCAGCCGCGCGAGGCGAAGTCGGCAAGCGCCTTGTTGACCGTCTCCCGGGAGGCGCCGACGAGCTGGGCGATCTCCTCCTGGGTGAGGTCGTGGGTCACCCGCAGCACGCCACCGTCGCGGGTGCCGAACCGACCGGCCATCTGGAGCAGGTTCTTGGCGACCCGACCCGGCACGTCCGTGAAGATCAGGTCGGCGAGCGAGTCGTTGGTCCGGCGCAGCCGCCGGGCGAGCACCCGGAGCAGCTGCTCGGCGATCTCCGGACGGTTGTTCAGCCACGGTCGCAGCGCCTGCTTGCGCAGCCGCACGAGCCGGGTGTCGGTCACCGCAGTGGCGGTCGCCGTACGCGGACCCGGGTCGAAGAGCGACAGCTCACCGACCATGTCCGACGGGCCCATCACCGCGATCAGGTTCTGCCGGCCGTCCGCCGCGCGGCGTCCAACCTTGATCTTTCCAGACAGCAGGATATAGAGGCTGTCACCGGGCTCGCCCTCATTGAAGACGACCTCGCCCTTGCGGACCTCGATCGTCTCCATCTCCTTGGCGAGCGCCTCGGCAGCCTCCGGGTCTACACCCTGGAAGATCCCGCTGCGGGCCAGTACCTCGTCCATCGCGCACCTCCGGTTGCGCGTGCCGTCCGTCGGCCGGGTCCGCCGTCCGCTGATCCCCTCGCGCGCCGCCAAGTCTAGGCGCACGTGAGCATGAATCAGAGGTCGCCCCTGGAATCTTGATCGGTGGGCGTAACCTGCCCGACGTGCTGAGCGAGCCGATTCTGACCAGCCGCACCGAGGACGGGCGGGACATCCCGCTGCTCGTCTGGCGCGCGGACGGGCCGCTGCGTGCCGTCAGCAGCGGCCCGCTGGGCGGTGGGATCGGCGTCCGGCGCTGGGTCGTCAACGCCACAGTGCCGATGTCGTACGACCGGGACGACCCGGCCGCGCACCTGGCCTCGCTCGCCACCGACCTGGCCCTCGACGGGCCCGGGGTGGGCCTGCTGACCGGCGTCGATGTGGGCGAGGTGGTGAGCCGGAGCGACACCGGCGTTCGGGCCTGGGCGACGGTCGGGCTCGGTATCCCGGTGCCGGCCGCCGCGCCGGCTCCGGCCGCGCTCACCCAACGGGTCGGAACGGTCAACATCGTGGTGTACGTGCCGGCCCGGCTCGCCGATTCAGCTCTGGTCAACGCGGTGGCCACCGCGACCGAGGCGAAGACCCAGGCGATCAGGGACCTGGGGTTGCCGGGAACCGGCACGCCGACCGACGCGGTCACCGTGCTCTGTCCGGTGGACGGGCCGGAGGCCGCGTACGGCGGGCCGCGCTCCGTCTGGGGCGGCCCGCTGGCCCGAGCGGTGCACGCCGCGGTGTTCGCCGGCGGCGACCGGCCGGTCGTGCCCTGGTCGGAGCGCCTCACCGGCTGAACTTCCGGCCGATCGGCCCTCGTCGGCGCGTTTAACGACCGGTAGGGTCGCCAACGATGTACGCTCCCGAGCCCCTCACCCCCCGCCCGCGCCGCCGCGTGGCCCTCGGCCTCGCCGCGCTGCTGGCCGCCCTGCTCGTCGCCGGCTGTGCGGACTCCGCGGAGGCGCCCGTCTGGCAGCCGGGTGCCGGCGGCGGTGGCACCGGCGCGCCGGTGGCGACGGCCGGCCCGAAGGGCAGCGGCGGCCCGACGACCTCCGGCGGCGCCATCTCGCTCTCCGCCACCGGCGACATCATCATGGGCAACGCGCCGAACCGGCTGCCCGCCGCCGGCGGGAAGGGCTTCTTCAACTCGGTCACCGGGGCGCTCAAGGCCGACCTGGTGATGGGCAACCTGGAGGAGCCGCTGACGGTGGACACCGGCACCGGCAAGTGCGGGGTCAACTCCACCCGCTGCTTCCAGTTCCGCGCCCCACCGGAGTACGCCGCGCACCTGCGGGACGCCGGCTTCGACGTGCTCAACCAGGCCAACAACCACGGCTACGACTACGGGCCGAAGGGTTACCGGAACACCCAGCAGGCGCTGGAGAAGTACGACCTGGAGCACACCGGCGCCCCCGACCAGATCACCGTGGTCGACGTCAAGGGCGTCAAGGTCGCCGTGGCCGGCTTCTCGTCGTACGTCTGGTCCAACAGCCTGGTCGACATCACCAAGGCGAAGGCGGTGGTCGCCAAGGCCGCCACGATGGCGGACCTGGTCGTGGTGCAGGTGCACATGGGTGGCGAGGGCGTCGAGAAGACCCGCGTGAAGCCGGGCACCGAGATGTTCCTGGGCGAGAACCGGGGCGACCCGGTCAAGTTCTCGCACGCCATGATCGACGCCGGCGCGGATCTGATCGTCGGGCACGGGCCGCACGTGCTGCGCGGCATGGAGTTCTACCGGGGTCGGCTGATCGCGTACAGCCTGGGCAACTTCGCCGGTGGGGGCAACTCGCTGAGCAACGACGGCCGGCTCGGCTGGGGCGGTGTGCTCAAGGTGTCGCTGAAGCCGGACGGCACGTGGGCCGGTGGCTCGTTCGCCTCGACGTACATGAACTCCGCAGGCAAGCCGACGATGGACCCGGACGACCGGGGCCTGGGCCTGGTCACCGAGCTGAGCCGCAGCGACTTTCCCAAGGGCGGCGCCCGGTTGGACGGGCAGGGCAAGATCTCCGCGCCGACCGGCGGTTGACCCGGCGGGTACGTGCGGGGCGCGACGTAGGCTGACCGTCGTGACCAGTAGCCCTCCCGGTGCCAGCGAGACCGACCTCGGGCGCAAACGGCGTGCCCGAAAGATCGGCCGGGTGCTGGCCGAGACACACCCCGACGCGCACTGTGAGCTGGACCATTCCACCCCGCTGGAGCTGGCCGTCGCCACCATCCTCTCCGCGCAGTGCACGGACAAGAAGGTCAACGAGGTCACTCCGAAGCTCTTCGCCCGCTACCCGACCGCCGCGGCGTACGCAGGCGCGGACCGGGGCGAGATGGAGGAGCTGATCCGGCCCACCGGCTTCTACCGCAACAAGACCGACTCACTGCTCAAGCTCGGTCAGGCCCTCCTCGACCGGTACGACGGCCAGGTCCCCGGCCGGCTCGTCGACCTGGTCACGCTGCCCGGGATCGGCCGCAAGACCGCCAACGTGATCCTGGGCAACGCCTTCGACGTCCCCGGCATCACCGTCGACACGCACTTCCAGCGGCTGGTCCACCGGTGGCGGCTGACCACCGAGACCGACCCGGTCAAGATCGAGCACGCGGTCGGCGCGCTGTACGACAAGCGCGACTGGACAATGCTGTCGCACCGGATCATCTTCCACGGGCGACGGGTCTGCCATGCCCGCAAGCCGGCCTGCGGCGCGTGCACGCTGGCCAGGCTCTGCCCCTCGTACGGCACCGGGCCGACCGAGCCGGCCGCCGCCGCCAAGCTGCTCAAGGGGCCCCGGGCGCGCGACCTCGCGGCGGCCGCCGGCGTCGACCCGGAGCTGGTGCCCGCCCAGGCGGTTGCCGCGGAGGTGCCGTGAACCGGCGCCTCGCCCTGCTGGTCCTGCCGCTGCTGCTGCTCGTCGTCGCCGGGTGCACCACCGGCGCGGACGACGCCCCCGTGCCCAGGGCGACCGCCGCCGAGCGCCCGTCGCCGTTTCGGGACTGCGCCGCGCTGAGCACGGCACCCACGGCGGGCGCGGCCACGGCGGCACCCGCCACCGGCGGGGAGTTGCTGCCGGAGCTGAGCCTGGCCTGCTTCACCGGCGGCGCTCCCGTCGCGGTGCGGGACGTGGCCGGGCCGGCTGTGATCAACGTGTGGGCGTCCTGGTGTCCGCCGTGCCGCAAGGAACTGCCCGCCTTCCAGCGGCTCAGCGAGCGCGCCGCCGGCCGGCTCCAGGTGGTCGGGGTGAACAGCCGGGACAGCCGAAGCGGCGCCCAGTCGATCGGCGAGGATTTCGGCGTCCGGTTCCCGATCCTGGTCGACCAGGGTGAGGCGCTGCAACGGGCGCTGAACCGCAACGCCATCCCGCTGACCCTCTTCGTCGACGCGCAGGGCCGGATCCGGCACATCGACGCCACCGGCGCGCTCGACGACGCCCGACTCGCCGAGCTGGTCCGTCAGCACCTCGGCCTGGCGGTGTCGGCGTGACCCGCCGCCCGCCGGAGTGGATCGAGCCGCTGCTGGCCCGGCTGGGCACCGCCCGTGCGGAGGACTTCACCCGACTGACCACCCCGGCCCAGGGCGGCCGGGAGAGCGCCGTGCTTGTGCTGCTCGGCGAGCAGCCCGGCGCCGGCCCCGACGTGCTCGTGCTGCAGCGCGCCGCCACCCTGCGCAACCACGCTGGTCAGCCGGCCTTTCCCGGTGGCGCAGCCGACCCCGAGGACACCGACGTCCGCGCCACCGCGCTGCGCGAGGCGAACGAGGAGGTCGGCCTCGACCCGGCGAGCGTGACAGTGCTGGCCGAGCTGCCAAAGCTGTGGATCCCGGTCAGCGATTTCGTGGTCACCCCGGTGCTGGCCTGGTGGCACGACCCGCACCCGGTGCACCCCCGGGAGCCCGCCGAGGTGGCGCACGTGGCCCGGCTGCCAGTCAGCGAGCTGGTCGACCCGGCCAACCGGCTGCGGGTCCGCCACCCCAGCGGCTGGATCGGGCCGGCGTTCTCGGCGCGCGGCATGCTGGTCTGGGGGTTCACCGCCGGGGTGCTGGCCACCCTGCTGGAGATGGGCGGCTGGGCCCGCCCGTGGCCGCGTGGCCGGGTCGTCGAGCTGCCGCCGACCGGTGCGACGCCGGCACCCTCGGCCGGCACCGACGACGCCGACGAGACCGCCCTGCGCTGACCGCACAGTCACCTTCCGCATGCGATGGTCATCTGTCGGGCGCCCTGCCCGTACGCTGGACCCGTGTCCGTCGTGGATCTCGTCCTGCTGCTGCTCATGCTCGTGTTCGCGATCAGCGGATACCGCCAGGGCTTCGTCATCGGAATCCTGTCGCTCTCCGGCTTCTTCCTGGGGCTGCTGCTGGGCCTCCAGCTCGGGCCGCTGTTCGCCCGGCAGTTCGTGGACCCTGGCATCCGGGTGCTGATCTCGCTCGTGGCGGTCTTCGGGCTGGCCGTGGTCGGGCAGGCGCTCGCCGGCTGGCTCGGCTCGCACCTGCGCAAGACGATCACCAGTGAGGTCGGCAAGCAGGTCGACGACGTCGGCGGGGCGTTCGTCTCGCTCTTCGCGGTGCTCCTGCTCGCCTGGCTGGTCGCCGTGCCGCTCGGCTCGTCCTCGGTGCCCTGGCTCGCCGCCTCGGTACGCAACAGCGCGCTGATCACCGTGGTGAACCAGGTCCTACCGGAACAGGCCCACGAGCTCTCCACCGCGCTGCGGGACACCGTCGACACCGACGGATTCCCGGACGTCTTCGGTGACCTCGCACCAACCCGGGCCCGGCAGGTCGAACCTCCCGACCCGGCGTTGGCCGGCTCCCAGGTGGTGGTGAACGGCCAGCGGTCGGTGGTCAAGGTGCTCGGCTCCGCGCCCGGCTGCTCGCGCCGGATCGAGGGTTCCGGCTTCGTGTACGCCGACGACCGGGTCATGACCAACGCGCACGTGGTGGCCGGCACCCGCTCGGTGTCGGTGGAACTGGGTGGCGACCGGTACGACGGCGAGGTGGTGGTCTACGACCCGGACCGGGACCTGGCCGTGCTTCTCGTACCAGGGCTGCCCGGCCCGTCGCTGCGGTTCGCGGCCGGCAACGCCGGCAGCGGTACGGACGCCATCGTGCTCGGCTTCCCGCTCGACGGCCCGTACAACGCGCAGTCGGCGCGTGTGCGCGACGTCGACCGGATCACCGGGCCGGACATCTACGCCTCCGGGGACGTCAACCGGGAGATCTACACGATCCGGGCGTTGGTCCGCAGCGGCAACTCCGGCGGACCGCTGGTATCCGCCAACGGCCTGGTGCTCGGCGTCATCTTCGCGGCGGCGGCCGACGACCCGAACACCGGCTTCGCGGTGACCGCCGCCGAGGCGCGCCCGGTGGCGCTGGCCGGCGCGGAACGCAACCGGCGCGTCGGCACCGGCGAGTGCACCTGAGGCCGGCTCGGGTCAGCTACGAGGGAGATCGCTGCGTGACCGCCAACCGGTGAACGCCGCGGTGGTCGCCGCGACCACCGCCGCACCCAGCAGCCACCCGCCCAGCACGTCGCTGGCCCAGTGCACGCCGAGTGCCACCCGGCTCAGGCCGGTCAGCGCGGCGACCAGCACCGCGGTGACCCAGAGCGCGACCCGCCACCGCCCGGCGTACGGCAGGACCACCACCAGCAGCACCCCGGCCGCCAGGGTGGCGTTAAGCGCGTGCCCGGAGGGGAACGCGTACCCGGCGGCCCGGGCAACCGGGTCGAGCAGGTCCGGCCGGTCGCGGCCGACGAGCAGCTTGAGCAGGGGGCCGATCAACCCGCCCACCACCATGGTGGTGGTCACCCACAGGGCCAGCCGGCGGGCTCCCCGGCGTAGCAGCCAGATCACCACGAGCAGGGCGACGGCCCGCAGCGGCATCGGCGCGAACACCTCGGTCCAGACCCGCATCAGCGCGACCCAGGCCGGATGGTCGAGCGCGTAGCCGTGCAGCGCGTCGGTGGCCGTCGCGTCCAGCCGGTGCAGAGGCGCCCAGCCCCCGAGCACCAGCAGGGCGAGCAGCGCGAACGGCACAAGCACCAGGAACGCCGCCGCCGCGGCCAGGGTCAGCCGCAGGCCCAGCGAATGATCCGGGTCGAGTCGGCGGCGCCACCAGGACGGGTGGGTGGCGCGGGCCAGGGTGCGCGGGCCGGGCGTGCTCATGGGCACGGTTCTACCCCACCGAAGGTGCGCTCAGCCCTGCGGCTCCGGCAGCCGATCAGCGGGCCCGCTGACGGAACCGCCGCACCATCAACGCCGCGCCGGTGATCAGGGCGACGAGGAGCGCGGCCCCGGTCCACAGCCGCTCCGGCGCCGAATCGGCCTGCCCGCCCGCCGCCCGGGCCGTCCACCGGGTCTGCTGCCGGGGGGCGGTGAGACCGAGCGGGTCGCTGCCGGCGCCGGTCACCGGGTCGTTGTCGGCGGAACCGGGGGCCGGGCCGAAGCCGACCACGCCCGGCGACGTCTGGTCGTCCAACGGGTTGGCGGTCACCGGGGGGACCTGTGCGGTCAGCGCGGCCACCGGGTCCACCGCCCCGTACCCGAAGCGGTCGTCCCGCCCGGT